>NZ_REHK01000010.1:0-390528 GCF_003692905.1 Lactobacillus sp. ESL0225
TCTGCATTCTTAGCCTGATCTACTGCATCCTTGGCCTTGGCTTGAGCATCATCAACTGCTTGACTTTGTTTTGCCTTTTCAGCACTAGTGATAGTTGGATCTTGGCTAATCTTGTCTTTAGCTGCGGTAGCGGCCTTGTCAATGGCATCAGTTGCGGCCTTCTTCTGCTCGTCTACTGTACCATTTGATTTTGGAATACTGTTGATTCCTGTAATTCCGTCTGCTTGGGCTTGATTAATTTCATCTGCATTCTTAGCCTGATCTACTGCATCCTTGGCCTTGGCTTGAGCATCATCAACTGCTTGACTTTGTTTTGCCTTTTCAGCACTAGTGATAGTTGGATCTTGGCTAATCTTGTCTTTAGCTGCGGTAGCGGCCTTGTCAATGGCATCAGTTGCGGCCTTCTTCTGCTCGTCTACTGTACCATTTGATTTTGGAATACTGTTGATTCCTGTAATTCCGTCTGCTTGGGCTTGATTAATTTCATCTGCATTCTTAGCCTGATCTACTGCATCCTTGGCCTTGGCTTGAGCATCATCAACTGCTTGACTTTGTTTTGCCTTTTCAGCACTAGTGATAGTTGGATCTTGGCTAATCTTGTCTTTAGCTGCGGCAGCGGCCTTGTCAATGGCGTCAGTTGCGGCCTTCTTCTGACCTGCTACTGTACCATTTGATTTTGGAATAGCATTTATTTCAGCCACTCCATCTTCTTGGGCTTGAGCAATTTCATCTGCATTCTTAGCTTTTCTGATTGCGCTCTTGGCCTTGGCTTGAGCATCATCAACTGCTTGATTTTGTTTTGCCTTTTCCGCGCTAGTTAAGGTTAAATCTTGACTTATCTTTTCCTTAGCTTTAGCAGCAGCATCTTCAATGGCCTTATTTGCTATATCTTTTTGATCATTAAGTGGTTTCCCAGGAATGTATTGTGCATCAATTGCTGCAATTCCTTTATCTTGTTGATCTTCAACTTCTTGTGAAGTTCTTGCACGATCAATTGAATTTTGTGCTTTTTGGAGCTCTAATTCAACATTATCAATCTGTGTTTTCTTAGCAATACTGTCCAAAGTTGAATCAGCATTAATTGCACTCTTAATTGTATCTGCTTCTTTAACAAGTGCATTTTTAGCTACTTGCTTTTGAGCATCTAACTGATCAGCTGCTAGATGCTGAGCATGAAGTGCAAGGACACCATTTTTATATTCATCTTTAATAGCTTGCGAATTCGTAGCTTCGTCAATTTTATCCAAAGCCTTTTGCTTTTGAGCTTCTACAGCTTCAATTTGTTGTGCCTTAAGTTTTTGAGATAAAGTCTTATCACTGTTAATTTCATTCTTAACAATTTCAGCCTCATCCATAATAAGTTTCTTAGCATAAGATTTTTGATCAGCTATTGAAATTGAAGGTACATATTTAGCATCTATATTAGTAATTCCAAGATTAAGAGCATCATTAATTTCTTGGGCATTTTCAGCCTTTTGAATATTCTCCTTAGCCCTAGTTGCTTCTTGGTCAACTGCCGCTATCTGATCTGCCTTCGCTTTGTCGTCTAATGATAAATCATTTGCAATCTTATTCTTGATTACAGAAGCTTCTTGATCAATTGCTGCTTTTGCCTTAGCCTTTTGGCTATCTAAGCTTCCTTGAGGAATGTATTGTGCGTCAATTGCTGCAATTCCCTTATTGATGGTGTTCTTAAGTTCTTGAGCATTAGGTGCATTATCAATTGCTTCTTTAGCTTTAACTACTTCTGCATCTACATTAGCTTTTTCTTTAGCCTTTGTAGCATTATCTAAAGTTACATCAGCTTCAATTTCTGCTTTAATCTTCTTAGCTTCTTGATCAATTGTTGCTTTAGCAGCTAGTTTTTGATCAGTTAATGATGTGCTATTAGTTACATAGTCACTATCAATCTTACTAATTCCAGTAGATTGAGCATCCTTAACACTTTGAGCATTCGTTGCTTGATCAATTTTATCTTTTGCATCAGCAGCATCTTTATCTACATTAGCCTTTTGTGCTGCTTTAGCAGCATTGTCTAAGGTAGGATCAGCATCAATTGCTGCTTTCACTTTAGTAGCCTCTTGATCAATTGCTATTTGGGCATTTCTCTTTTGATCGGCTAATGACATGCTACTTGGAATATGATCACTATCAATCTTACTAATTCCAGCTATTTTAGCGTCTTTGACACCTTGAACATTTGGAGCTTGATCAACATTAATCTTAGCCGCTTGTGCATCTTTATCTACATTAGCCTTTTGTGCTGCTTTAGCAGCATTGTCTAAGGTAGGATCGGCATCAATTTCGGCCTTAATCTTAGCGGCTTCTTGATCAATTGTTGCCTTAGCTTGAGATTTTTGACTTTCCAAACTTCCATTTTCATTAGTTATATGTTGCCCATCTACTGCTACAATTCCATCACGAACTGCACCTTTTATACCTTGAGCGTTGGTTGCATTGTCAATTGCACCTTTAGCCTTAGTTGCCTCAGCATCAACATTGACTTTTTGCTTAGCCTTAGTTGCGTCATCTAAAGAAGGATCAGCATCAATTTCAGTTTTGACTTTCTTAGCTTCTTGGTCAATCGCATCTTTAGCAGCAATCTTTTGATCAGCTAATGAAACTTTACTACTTAAGTGATCACCATCAATCTTACTAATTCCTGCCGCTTTGGCATCTTTAACACCTTGAGCATCTGGAGCTTGATCAATGTTATTCTTAGCTGCTTGTGCATCCTTATCCACATTATCTTTTTGTGCAAGCTTAGTTGCATCATCTATAGCAGGATCAGCATCAATTTCTGCTTTAATCTTAGCAGCTTCTTGATCAATTGCATTTTGGGCATTCCGCTTTTGATCGGCTAATGACATACCATTTACTAAATGATCACCATCAATCTTACTAATTCCAGCAGATTTTGCATCTTTTACTTCTTGAGCATTAGTTGCTTGATCAATCTTACCTTTAGCGCTGGTTGCATCGTTATCTACATTAGCTTTTTGTTTTGCCTTTGCAGTATCATCTAAAGTTTCATCGGCATCAATTTCAGCCTTAATCTTAGCAGCTTCTTGATCAATGGCTGCTTGAGCTGCTGATTTTTGATCAGCTAATGAGGCACTATTTGGCACATGATCGCTATCAATCTTACTGATACCAGCAGATTTTGCATCCTTTACACCTTGAGCATTAATTGCTTGATCGATGTTATTCTTAGCCGCTTGTGCGTCTCTATCAACATTAGCCTTTTGGGCTGCTTTAACTGCATTATCTAAAGTAGAATCAGCATCAATTTCAGCTTTAATCTTAGCAGCTTCTTGATCAATCGCATTTTGGGCACTCCGCTTTTGATCAGCTAATGGAATATTGTTTGTTACATGATCATCATCAATCTTACTAATTCCATCAGCTTTAGCATCTTTGACTGCTTGGGCATTAGTCGATTCAGCAATCTTCGCCTTAGCCGCTTGTGCATCTTTATCAACACTATTCTTTTGTGCCAATTTTGTTGCATCATCTAAGCTAGGATCAGCATCAATTTCGGCTTTAATCTTAGTAGCTTCTTTTGTGATTTCCGCTTGCGCGTTTCTCTTTTGATCAGCTAATGAAGCACCGTTTTCTAAGTGATCGCTATCAATTTTAGCAATTCCTGCACTTTGTGCATCCTTTACGCCTTGAGCATTTAGTGCTTGATCAATCTTCGCCTTGGCAGCTTGCGCATCCTTATCAACATTAGCTTTTTGTGATTTCTTAGCTGCATCATCTAAAGTTTCATCCGCATCAATCTCAGCCTTAATTTTAGCGGCTTCTTGATCAATGGCAGCCTTAGCATTAGTCTTTTGTTCAGCTAATGATGTATTACTTGGCACATAATCACTGTCAATCTTAGCAGTTCCAGCTGCTTGCGCATCTTTCACGCCCTGAGCATTAAGTGCTTGGTCAATCTTCGCCTTAGCTGCTTGCGCATCTCTATCTACAGTCAACTTTTGGGCTGCCTTGAGTGCATCGTCTAGTGCGGGATCGGCATCAATATCAGCTTTAATTTTAGCAGCTTCTTGATCAATGGCAGCTTTAGCATTAGTCTTTTGCTCAGCTAATGATGTATTACTTGGTACGTAATCACTATCAATTTTGGCAATTCCTGCACCTTGGGCATCTTTCACACCTTGAGCATTAGTTGCCTGACCAATTTTAGCTTTAGCTGCTGCTGCATCCTTATCTACATTAGCTTTTTGCTTATTCTTTGTAGCATCGTCTAAGGCTGGATCAGCATCAATATCAGCCTTAATCTTGGCAGCTTCTTGATCAATTGTCGCTTGAGCAGCAACTTTTTGATCCGCTAGTGAAGTACTGTTTGGAATATGATCACCATCAATTTTGGCAATTCCAGTTGCTTTAGCATCCTTCACGCCTTGAGCATTCGTTGCTTGATCAATACTATTTTTAGCTGCTTGCGCATCCTTATTAACATTAGCTTTTTGGGCAGCTTTAGTTACATCGTCTAAGGTTTCATCTGCATCAATCTCAGCCTTAATCTTGGCAGCTTCTTGATCAATTATACCTTGAGCAGCCTTCTTTTGATCTTCTAGTGACATACTATTTGGTACGTGATCACCATCAATCTTACTAATTCCAGCTGCCTTGGCATCTTTGACGCCTTGCGCATCTGTAGCTTGATCAATATTGTTCTTAGCCGCATTGGCATGAGTATCAACATTAGCTTTTTGTTTAGCCTTAGTTGCATCATCCAAAGTTGGATCAGTATCAATTTCTGCTTTAATCTTAGCGGCTTCTTGGTCAATTATACCTTGAGCAGCTTTCTTTTGATCTTCTAATGAGATACCACTTGGCACATGGTCACTATCAATCTTACTAATTCCAGCTGCTTTAGCATCTTTGACACCTTGGGCATTAGGTGCTTGATCAATGCTATTCTTAGCGGCTTGCGCATCTTTATCAACGTTAGTCTTTTGTTTTGTCTTTTCGTTGGTATCTAGAGATGGGTCAGCATCAATCTCAGCCTTAATCTTAGCGGCTTCTTGATCAATAGCAGCTTGTGCTGATGACTTTTGATCGGCTAATGAAGCACTATTTGGTACATAATCGCTATCAATCTTGTTAATACCGGCTTTAACAGCATCTTTAACTGCTTGCGCATCTGCAGCCTGATCAATCTTCGCCTTAGCGGCTTGTGCATCTTTATTTACATTAGCCTTTTGCACAGCCTTAGTTGCATCATCTAAAGTTACGTCGGCATCAATTTCCGCTTTAATCTTAGCGGCTTCTTGATCAATTGTACTTTGCGCATTCCGCTTTTGATCATTTAATGAAATGCCACTTGGTACATGATCAGCATCAATCTTAGTAACTCCCGCAGCTTGTGCATCTTTGACACCTTGAGCATCAGGAGCTTGACTAATTTTGGCCTTCGCATCTGTTGCATCCTTATCTACATTTGCTTTTTGCGCATCTTTAGCATCACAATCCAAAGTTACATCGGCATCAATTTCTGCTTTAATCTTAGCAGCTTCTTGATCAATTATTGCTTGAGCAGCAGCCTTTTGATCAGCTAATGACATCTTGCTGCTTTGATGATCTGAATCAATTTTACTAATTCCAGCAGCTTGAGCATCTTTGACGCCTTGGGCATTAGTTGCAGCATCAATGTTATCTTTTGCAGTTTGTGCATCTTTATCAACATTGCCTTTTTGAGCAGCTTTAGTTGCACTATCTAAAGTAGAATCTGCATCAATTTCAGCCTTAATTTTAGCGGCTTCTTGGTCAATTATATTTTGGGCATTCTTCTTTTGATTTTCTAAAGATACACTATTTGGTACATGATCTTTGTCAATCTTGTTAATTCCAGCAGCTTGAGCATCTTTGACGCCTTGGGCATCTGTAGCTTGATCAATATTGTTCTTAGCTGCGTTAGCATCGGCATCAACATTAGCTTTTTGCTTGGTCTTAGTTGCAGCGTCTAAAGTTGGATCATTATCAATTTCGGCCTTGATTTTAGCTGCTTCTTGATCAATTAAACCTTGAGCAACCTTCTTCTGATCAGTAAGTGATGCACTATTTGGTACATGATCTGAGTCAATCTTACTAATTCCAGCAGCTTGCGCATCTTTGACGCCTTGGGCATTAGGTGCTTGAGCAACTTTATTTTTAGCTACTGCTGCATCATTGTCCACATTAGTTTTTTGCTTAGCCTTAGTTGCATCGTCTAGAGTTACGTCAGCATCAATTTCGGCCTTGATTTTAGCTGCTTCTTGATCAATGGCATCTTGCGCATTCTTCTTTTGGTCGGCAAGAGAAGTACTATTTGGTACATGATCGGCATCAATCTTACTAATTCCAGCATTTTGCGCATCCTTAACCTCTTGGGCATTAGTTGCAGCATCAATCTTATTCTTAGCGGCTTGCGCATCAGCATCTACATTAGTTTTTTGTTTTGCCTTAGTTGCATCATCTAAGGTTGGATCATTATCAATCTCAGCTTTAATCTTTATTGCTTCTTGATCAACTAAACCTTGTGCATTCTTCTTTTGGTCAGCAAGAGAAGTGCTATTTGATACATGATCGCTATCAATCTTAATGATTCCAGCATTTTGCGCATCCTTAACATCTTGTGCATTAGTTGCAGCATCAATCTTATTCTTAGCGGCTTGCGCATCGGCATCTACATTAGCTTTTTGCTTAGCCTTTGTAGCACTATCTAAGGTTGGATCATTATCAATTTCGGTCTTAATCTTAGCGGCTTCTTGATCAATAGCATCTTGCGCATTCTTCTTTTGGTCGGCAAGAGAAGTACTATTTGGTACATGATCGGCATCAATCTTACTAATTCCAGCATTTTGCGCATCTTTGACACCTTGAGCGTTTGTTGCTTGATCAATCTTGCTCTTAGCAGCTTGCGCATCGGCATCTACATTAGCTTTTTGCTTAGCCTTTGTAGCACTATCTAAGGTTGGATCAGATTCAATTTCGGCCTTAATCTTAGCAGCTTCCTGATCAATTGTTGCTTGTGCCTTAGCTTTTTGCGCCTCTAAACTTCCATTTTGACCTGATACATGTTGGGCATCAATTGCTGAAATTCCATCATGCAGAGAAGATTTGATTTCTTGAGCATTATTTGCACCATCAATTGCCTTCTTAGCTTTTGCTGCTTCATTATTAACATTATTCTTTTGCACATCTTTTGTTGCATCATCTAATGTTATATCAGCATCAATTTCAGCCTTAACCTTTTTAGCTTCTGCATCAATCTCAGCTTTTGCTGCCAATTTTTGATCTGACAATGAGGTCTTATTACTTTGATGGTCAGAGTCAATCTTAGTAATTCCAGCATTTTGCGCATCCTTGACCTCTTGGGCATTAGTTGCAGCATCAATCTTATTCTTAGCGGCTTGCGCATCAGCATCTACGTTACCCTTTTGACTAATCTTAGTAGCATCGTCTAGAGTTACATCAGCATCAATTTCAGCCTTGATTTTGGCGGCTTCTTGATCAATTGCAGATTGCGCATTCTTCTTCTGATCTGCTAATGATAAGTTGTTTGGTACATGATCACTATCAATCTTACTAATTCCAGCCGCTTTAGCATCTTTGACACCTTGGGCACTAGTAGCCTGGTCAATATTATTCTTAGCGGCTTGCGCATCCTTGTCAACATTGCTCTTTTGGGCTGTCTTTTCTGCATTATCTAAAGTTGAATCATTATCAATTTCCGCTTTAATCTTAGCGGCTTCTTGATCAATAGCATCCTGGGCATTCTTCTTCTGATCTGCTAATGATAAATTGTTTGGTACATGATCACTGTCAATCTTGTTAATTCCAGCTATCTTAGCATCCTTAACACTCTGAGCGTCAGGAGCTTGATCAATTTTATTCTTAGCGGCTTGCGCATCTTTATCAACATTACTCTTTTGCGCTGCCTTCTCCGCATTATCTAAACTAGTATCAGCATCGATATTTGCTTTAATCTTAGCAGCTTCTTGATCAATCTCTGATTGCGCATTCTTCTTTTGATCGGCTAATGATGAGTTGTTTGGTACATGGTCATTATCAATCTTAATAATTCCAGCAGCTTGCGCATCTTTGACACCTTGAACATCAGGAGCTTGATTAATCTTAGCCTTAGCGACTTGCGCATCTTTATCAACATTACTCTTTTGCGCTGCCTTTTCTGCATTATCTAAACTGGTATCAGCATCGATATTTGCTTTAATCTTAGTTGCTTCTTGATCAATTGCATCTTGGGCATTCTTCTTTTGATCGGCAAGTGATGTACTACTTGGAATATGATCGCTATCAATCTTAATAATTCCAGCGGCCTGTGCATCCTTTACTTCCTGCGCATTAGCTGCTTGATCAATATTATTTTTAGCAACAGCTGCATCATTATCGACATTTGCTTTTTGTTTAGCCTTAGCTGCGTTATCTAAAGTTGCATCATTATCAATTTCAGCTTTAATCTTAGCAGCTTCTTGATCAATCATGCTTTGAGCATTCTTCTTTTGATCGGCTAATGTTGTAACACTTGGAATATGATCACCATCAATCTTAATAATTCCGGCTGCTTGCGCATCTTTGACACCCTGAGCATCAGGAGCTTGATTAATCTTATTCTTAGCAACAGTTGCATCATTATCGACATTTGCTTTTTGCTTAATCTTGGCCGCATTGTCTAAAGTTGCATCATTATCAATGTCAAATTTAATTTTAGCGGCTTCTTGATCAATTGCATCTTGAGCACTCTTCTTTTGATCGGCAAGTGATGTACTGTTTGGCACATGATCGCTATCAATCTTAGTAATTCCAGCGGCTTGCGCATCTTTTACTTCCTGTGCATTCGCTGCTTGATCAATCTTATTTTTAGCAGCTGTAGCATCATTATCGACATTTGCTTTTTGCTTAAGTTTAGTAGCATTGTCTAAAGTTGGATCATTGTCAATTTCAGCCTTAATCTTAGCTGCTTCTTGATCAATCGCACTTTGGGCATTCTTCTTTTGATTGTCTAAAGATACATTATTTGGTATATGATCGCTGTCAATTTTAGCAATTCCAGCAGCTTGGGCATCCTTGACACCTTGAGCATTAGTTGCAGCATCAATATTCTTTTTAGCATTGGCTGCATCAGTATCAACCTCGGCTTTTTGTTTAGCTTTGGCAGCATCATCTAATGTCACATCTTTATCTATCTCAGATTTAATCTTAACTGCTTCTTGATCTATTGCATTTTGAGCAGCTTTCTTTTGATCGGATAATGAAATATTATTTGGAATATGGTCGCCATCAATTTTGTTAATTCCTGCGGCTTTAGCATCTTTCACACCTTGAGAATTGGTTGCTTGATCTATTTGAATTTTGGCAGTTGCAGCATCAGCATCAACATTATTCTTTTGTGCTGTTTTTTGTACACTATCCAAAGTTGAATCAGCATCGATTTCAGCCTTAATCTTAGCTGCTTCTTGATCAATTGCATCTTGAGCACTCTTCTTTTGATCGGCAAGTGAGGTACTATTTGGTACGTGATCACTGTCAATCTTAGTAATTCCTGCCGCTTGTGCATCTTTGACTTCCTGCGCATTAGCTGCTTGATCTATTTTGCTCTTAGCAGCCGCCGCATCAATATCAACATTACCCTTTTGCGCTGCTTTAGTAGTATTATCTAGCGTTGGATCGTTATCAATTTCAGCTTTTACTTTAGCTGCTTCTTGATCAATTGCACTTTGAGCACTTCGCTTTTGTTCTGCTAAAGAAACGCTATTAGTAATATGGTCACCATCAATCTTGATAATACCAGCGGCTTGCGCATCTTTGACAGCTTGAGAGTTAGTTGCTTGATTTATCTTGTTTTTGGCATCAGCCGCATCTTTATCAACGTTACCCTTTTGTGTGGCCTTAGTAGCACTATCCAAAGTTGAATCAGCTTCAATTTCAGCCTTAATTTTAGCTGCTTCTTGATCGATTAATAGAGTAGCATTTTTCTTTTGATCTTCAAGTGAAGTGCTGTTAGAAATATGATCAGCATCAATCTTAGTAATACCAACTGCTTGCGCATCTTTTACACCTTGGGCATTAATTGCTTGATCTATTTTATTCTTGGCGTCAGCAGCATCTTTATCGACATTAGCTTTTTGCGTTGCTTTTTCAACTCTATCTAAACTATTGTCTGCATCTATTTCGGCCTTGATTTTAGCAGCTTCAGCATCTATTGCAGCTTGAGCTGCTTTCTTTTGATCAGCTAATGAAGCTTCATTTGGAATATGATCACTATCAATTTTCGCAATTCCCGCATTAGTTGCATCCTTAACACCTTGAGCATTAACTGCCTGATCTATTTTCACCTTAGCTGCAGCAGCATCAATATCGACATTACCTTTTTGAGCTGCTTTAGCCGCTGCATCTAAAGTTACATCAGCTTCAATTTCGGCTTTTACTTTAGCCGCTTCTTGATCAATTATATTCTGAGCATTTTTCTTTTGATCAGCTAGTGACGTACTATTTGGTACATGGTCACTATCAATCTTCGAAATCCCATTATCACGAGCATCTTTCACAGCTTGAGCTCCAGTTGCTTGATCTATTTTAGTTTTAGCATTAGTTGCATCAGTATCGACATTGGCCTTTTGTTTTGTCTTAGTAGCATCGTCCAAAGTGACATCGGCATCAATTTCAGCCTTGATTTTAGCGGCTTCTTGGTCAATCGCATCTTGAGCCGCTTTCTTTTGATCACCTAATGAAGTAGAACCTGGAATATGATCAGCATCTATTTTATTGATTCCAGCTATTTGCTCATCTTTAACTATTTGAGCATTAGTTGCTTGATCTATCTTAGTTTTAGCATTAGTTGCATCAGTATCAACATTAGCCTTTTGCTTGGCCTTAGCCGCATCATCTAAAGTGACATCGGCATCAATTTCGCCCTTAATCTTAGTTGCTTCCGCATCAATTGCTGATTTTGCCTTCGCTTTTTGACTATCTAAACTTCCATTTTCACCTGGTACATATTGCGCATCGATAGCTACTATTCCATCGTGTAAAGAAGTTTTAATCTCTTGAGCATTCTTTGAGTTATCGATAGCTGATTTAGCTTTAATTGCTTCAGTATCAACGTTAGCCTTTTGCTTGGCCTTAGTCGCATCGTCTAAAGTAGCGTCATTATCAATCATACTCTTAACTCGTCTAGCTTCGGCATCAATTGACAATTTAGCGGCCCGTTTTTGGTCATCTAATGGCGTTGCATTAGGGATGTGATCTGAATCAATTTGTACAATTCCATCATTTTTAGCATCTTTAATTCCTTGCGCATCTGTAGCTTGATTAATCTTGCTCTTAGCTGCGGTTGCATCAGTATCCACATTAGCTTTTTGCTTGGTCTTAGCCGCATCATCTAAAGTGACATCGGCATCAATTTCTCCCTTAACCTTAGTTGCTTCTTGATCAATGGCATCTTGAGCTGCTTTCTTTTGATCAGCTAATGAAATATTATTTGGAATATGATCGCTATCGATCTTTCTAATACCTTCATTTTTAGCATCTTTCACGCCTTGAGCACTTGTGGCTTGATCAATCTTATTCTTTGCGGCTTGAGCGTCTTTATTAACATTACTCTTTTGCGCAGCTTTTTCAGCACTATCTAAAGTTGAATCGGCATCAATCTCGGCTTTAACTTTAGCGGCTTCTTGATCAATGGCATCTTGAGCGTTCTTCTTTTGATCAGCTAATGAGACATTGTTTGGTATATAATCGGCATCAATCTTAATAATTCCAGCGGCTTGCGCATCCTTAACGGCCTGAGCAGTCGTTGCCTGGTCAATATTAGCTTTGGCAACTAAAGAATCCTTGTCAACATTGGACTTTTGTTTGGCCTTTTCAGCATCATCTAAGGTGATATCGGCATCAATTTCGCCTTTAACCTTAGCGGCTTCTTGATCAATCGCATCTTTGGCGGTCTTCTTTTGATCAGCTAATGAGATGTTATTTGGAACATGATCACTATCGATTTTAATTATTCCAGCATTTTGCGCGTCTTTGACGCCTTGAGCATTAGTTGCTTGGTCTATCTTTACCTTAGCAGCAGCGGCATCAATATCAACATTATTTTTCTGCGCTGCTTTCTCATTATTAGCTAAACTATTATCGGCATCAATTTCAGCCTTGATCTTAGTTGCTTCTTGATCAATTATTGCCTTAGCGTTTTGCTTTTGATCAGCCAATGAAGTAGAACCTGGAATATGATCACTATCAATGTTAATTATTCCTTGGTTCTTAGCATCTTTAACCCCTTGAGCATTAGCCGCTTGATCTATTTGAGTCTTAGCTGCGGCCGCATCATTGTCTACATTTGCTTTTTGCTTAGCCTTAGTCGCATCGTCTAAAGTTACATCGGCATCAATTTCGCCCTTAACCTTAGTTGCTTCTTGATCAATGGCAGCCTTAGCTGCTGTCTTTTGATCAGCTAATGAAGTAGAACCTGGAATATGATCACTGTCAATCTTGGCAATTCCTTCTGTTTTAGCATCCTTAACATCTTGTGCACCTGTTGCTTGATCAATTTTACTCTTAGCAGCATCGGCATCAGTATCCACATTTGCTTTTTGCTTGGCCTTAGCCGCATTATCTAAAGTTACATCGGCATCAATTTCAGCCTTGATCTTAGTTGCTTCCGCATCAATGGCATCTTTAGCAATCTTCTTTTGACCAGCTAGTGAGGTTGAATTAGGGATATAATCAGCATCAATCTTGGCAATTCCTTCTGCTTTAGCATCCTTAACACCCTGTGCACCTGTTGCTTGATCAATCTTTTTCTTAGCATTTACCGCATCAGCATCAACATTACCTTTTTGTGCTGCTTTTTCTGCACTGTCCAAACTAGAATCGGCATCAATTTCAGCCTTGACTTTCTTAGCTTCTTGGTCAATTGCATCCTGAGCTGCTTTCTTTTGATCAGCTAAAGAAACCTTATTTGGTATGTGATCGGCATCAATCTTGGCAATTCCAGCTTCAGTTGCTTCTTTCACACCTTGAGCATTAGTTGCTTGGTCTATCTTTCTCTTAGCAGCAGCGGCATCAGTATCTACATTAGCTTTTTGACTAGCTTTTTCTGCACTATCTAAAGTCTCATCAGCATCAATTTCAGCTTTAATCTTAGTTGCTTCTTGATCAATGGCACTCTTATCATTTTGCTTGATTTCATCTAAAGAAATGTTGTTTCTAACATGATCGCTGTCAATTTTGATAATACCTGCATCTTTTGCATCCTTAACACCTTGAGCATTAGTCGCTTGGTCTATCTTCACCTTAGCAGCAGCAGCATCAATATCCACATTAGACTTTTGCTTAGCTTTAGTTGCATCATCTAAAGTGTCATCAGCATCAATTTCAGCTTTAATTTTTACTGCTTCTTGATCAATTATCCCTTTAGCAGCTTGTTTTTGATCAGCTAATGAAGTAGTTCCTGGTATATGATCGGCATCAATTTTAACTATACCTTCAGCTTGAGCATCTTTAACACCTTGGGCATTAAGTGCTCGATCAATCTTATCTTTAGCTGCCGCCGCATCAGTATCCACATTAGACTTTTGCTTGGCTTTAGTTACGTCATCTAAAGTTACATCAGCATCAATTTCAGCTTTAATTTTTACTGCTTCTTGGTCGATAGCAGCTTTAGCAGCTTGTTTTTGGTCAATTAATGACATTTTATTAGGAATATGATCTGCATCAATCTTCGCAATTCCTGCTGCTTGTTCATCTTTAACTGCTTGTGAGTTAGTAGCTGCATTGATTTTAGTTTTAGCTGCTGTAGCATCAGTATCAACATTGGCCTTTTGCTTGGCTTTTTCTGTATCGTCTAAAGTAACATCAGCATCAATTTCAGCCTTAATCTTAGTTGCTTCTTGGTCAATAACATTTTGAGCAGCTCTTTTTTGATCAGGTAATGATGTTTTGTTAGGAATATGATCTGCATCAATCTTAGCTATACCTTCAGCTTGTGCATTTTTAATTGCCTGTGCGTTAGGCGCAGCATTGATTTTGGTTTTAGCTGCTGTAGCATCAGCATCAACATTAGCTTTTTGGGTATCTTTTTCTGCATTATCTAAAGTTACATCCGCATCAATTTCAGCCTTAATTTTAGTTGCTTCCGCATCAATTGCATCAGTAGAGGCTTTCTTTTGATCACTTAATGCCGTACCAGGTTGATGTGCTGCATCGATTGCAGCTTTACCATTTTTCTCTGCCTCACTTACTTCACTAGGAACGATAGCTTGATCTATCTTGCTTTTAGCAGCACTAGCAGCCTTGTCAACCGCATCTTTTTGCGTTTTCTTAGCAAGATCATCAAGAGTAGGGTCATTGTCAATCTCACCCTTAACTTTAGTCGCCTCATCATCGATAGATTTATTAGCAGCTTGCTTTTCAATATCTAGTGAATGATATACATAGGTTACTGAATCTGTTCCATCAGCTAATTCAAATGATGCATCAAATGCAACTTTTTGCCCATTTACAATTACATGATCTGGAGCCCAATTGTTTGCATCAGGTGCTGGTGGTAATTTTACAGTTTCACCTGTAATACCTTCAATTACTACTTTGTTATTTGGAGTAATCTTGTTGCCGTTGGTATCTACATATGTTGGATTTACAGTCTGCTTATTACCTTCAACATAGATATTGACTACTGGGTTATCGTCAGATACTAAAGTCTTTGTAGCCTGATTTTGCGCCTTTGCAGCATAATGATAACCTGCTGGAACATTATCTTGGGTATAGTATTTATTAGTCCAGTCAATGGTATTACCATAGTTGGCTGGAACTAAGTTTTCAACAGACTCTGTACCTGATTTACCTGACATTGGTGAGATCAAAACGCGTTCAGGGTGATTAACATCAACATATCTATATGTTACGTTCTTCTTTACCCCGTATACATAAACCTTATATGTATAATTATCACCTTCCATTGGTGCAATACCAATAGATGCTTGACCAAATTCATCGCCATTATCAGCATTTGTAGTTAAATCACCACCACTTTGAGCATCTTTTACGGCACCAGCATAAATTTGCTTACCTAAGGCCCACATATATCCTTTAGGCATATTATTAATAACATTTTCGTTATTAATAAGTGGTATATATTGACCAATATAAGGATCAGGTGGCAAAGTCATCTCCACTGGTGAGCCAAGATTTTTACCGTTTTGATCAACATATTGAATCTTAATTTTCCCTACTGGAATAGCAATTGTTTGTAGTTCACGAGTTGCTGGTGTAACAATGTTGGAATTAGAAGTAACACCATTAATATCAGTAATTACTGCTTGACCATTTGTAACAACCATTTTGGCAAACTTTAAAGTATTATCTCCATTGGCATTATTACTTGCGGAGTTATTGCTTATCCAAGTCTTAATATTTGAATTATTAAGAGTTACAGAGCCCGTTCCTGTAATAATACCAGTATTAGTAGCTATTGGTTCGCCATTAGGACCTTGAATAGCCAAATGCAATTGTTTTGGTGAAATAAAAGTTACTCTAGAAGTATTAGCAACTTGAATTACAGCCCCATTAGCTCGTTGATTAATATCAAAAGTGGTCCCAGCATTAAATTCAACAGATTGATTTCCTTGAAGTCTAATTGCGCCTGGCATGGTGGTAATTGGCGCTTTCAAATTAAAATTTTGACCAAATTTAAATATGGCATTATTGTTAAATGCATTAGATTGGGTCCCATTCAAAAAGTATTGGAAGCCAGATTGAGTCCAACTAACATTATCACCAACATTTACACCACCAATGTTATTATACATAGCTGGATAATTGGCTGAGATATCATTGTAAGTAAGTGCTGTGTTGGAAGAACCGTCACCCATAGTAATCATATTACCGTAGCCTACACTTGCTTGTGGTGATATACTCGACATCCAAAATTCCGAAAAGCGAATATCATTACTAGTTCTCTTCATGGTTACACTACTATTGTTCGCAAAAATAATATTCCCGACGCCACGGGTAACCTCATTAGAAATATTAAAGACATTCTCACCTGAAAAAGTTACTTTTGAGTCATTAGCCATTACTGCATGAATCGGATTATTACCATTTACTGTACTTGGAGATAAGGTTACATTATCCAAGTTTACAGAAAGTCCTGCACCATTACCTGAATAAACAAGAGAATATGCATTATTATCATTTGTATTAAACCCTTGCTTAAAGACTCCATTAGTTAGAGTTACAGTTGTTAGATTATTATATGGCACAGCAACATAACTAAAAGTTTGTGTTCCTAAATCAATTGTATGGCCGTTACCATTGACTACAACATTTGCGCCTGCAGCACGATTTCCAATATTATTAGCTGCTCCTGGCGCATAAGCTATATCATTTGTAATATTAATATATGTTACAGTTGCATCTGACCATGCAGCTGCTAAACTTGAAAAATCACTTACATTTACTAATTTTTGCTTATACATATTAGGATTCCGAATTTGATCAGGTGTAGGAACATTCAATGAGGTTGGGGTTTTGCCAGTAGTTTTACCAATCTCATCATTAAATTTTTGACGACTACTATCAGAATCTGGAGAAACTGTTATATCCCTTGATGTTCCAACATCGGCTGCTGTTTCAACTCTAGGAGTGGTCTCACTAACTAGAGTAGACTCACTCAACCCTCTCTTATCTAATGACTTGGTATCAGCCATATCATTAATAATAGAAGAAGATGGAGCAAAATCACCTGCTGGAATGTTAACAGATGTATTAGATTGTTTAGGAACAATAGTTAATGGCCTACTGTTTTCTGTGTTAGCAGTGGGAACTTGATTTGAATTAGTTACTGGCTGCTTTAGGCCATTATCGTTTACGTTTAAACTTTCACCATTTGTTTTTGATTTTTTATTAGGTGACTTGGGATCATCAACTATCTGTTTTGCATTATCAGTATTCGGTCTTTCTTCTAAAAAAGAATTAAGGCCTGAATATGTCGATAAGCTTTTTGTAACAGATGTTTTTTTCGTTGCCCCTTTTTTATTCTGTGCTTTGGTAGAAGCTATTTTAGTCTCGATACCATTGTTAGCAGCTGTAACGTTATAACTAGCATCAATTTTAGTTATTACATTATTCACGATTGCCTTGACACTAGCTAAATTAATTGCTGACTCAATCTTATTATTAGCGTCACTAAATAAAGCATCAACATTCTTAATTTGATTTGCTTTTTCTCCACTACTCAAAGTTTGATCAGCATTAATTTTTGCTTTAGTATCAACTGCTTTGTTTTCTAAAGTACTCAAAGCCGTTTTCTTTGCTTCTTCAAGCATATTTGAATCAATAGGCTTACTTTCAGTAACTGATTGATTTAGTGTCGCTCGTTGAGCAAGCTTATCAATAGAATCCTCTTGATTAGTTTGGCTGTTAATATCAGCTGCTTGTACATCTTGTATACCTAGTTTATTGCTATAAACTAGCCCTCCTCCTAGCATAAAAGTTAATAAGGAATAGCTAACTAGCCATCCTTTTTTGCTTTTATGCATTTTATAGTTCGTATTCTTTATTTCTTCGATTAATTCAAATCTGTTCAAAAATATACTCTCCTTTTTATGCACTAATATATACAGTTTGCAATTCAATATAGGTGTTATTTTATCACAGTTATTATAGTGTTTCCACATTTATGTAGTTTTGACATATAAAATTCTAAAAGTTATATAAAATTATTTTGTTTGCATTTTTTATTAGATAACAATTTTTAAAATGTTTTTATTTTTATTAAAAGCAATAAAATTTTAAAAAATTATTAATTAAATATGATATAATAACATTAATGTTATTTTTAAATCCAAATTATCTTCTAAGATAAAGCAATATTTATTGTTTTAATAATTATTAACTAAAATAATTATTAGCACCATTTTTTATATATGATTAATCAAAAAATATAAATATGAATTTTTAAATAACCAAAATCAGAGATATATAATTGCTTTTTTCTTAAAAACCATAGTTGGAAACATATTTTTTAATCATATGTTCCACTTTTTATAAATTTACTATTATAAATAAATAGTTAAATTTTATGATATTACATTAGCCTAACTATTTCTTTTCTAATTAAAGTATTTAATTGCAACTAACGTACTATAATAAATTCAGTATTATTGATAAAGCTAAGAAATCATAACTTAATTAGAAACCCCGTACTATTCTCAATAACAATCAAAGCAAAAAGGGTTAACTCCGACTTACTATCGGAAATTAACCCTAAATTAAACAATCTATTCGACCTTATGTTCATGTCCCAAATTATTATGAATATGAATTTCGTAACTAGATTTATTAGAATAACGATTCCAGTTATTGCAGTTCTGCTTGCTTTAAAGCTACTCGCTCAGAAATTTTAATGAACGGAATATAGAATAACGTACAAACTATTAAAATGATAATTTGAACTAATACAACCTTCCAATCTCCCGCACTGGCCAAAAGTCCACTTAAAAGTGGAGGAGTTGTCCAAGGAATTAGTACACTAAGTGGCTTAACAAAACCAATTGCCGTTGCAAAATATCCAATTAATGACCCAATTACTGGACTTAATACAAAAGGAATAATCATTGGAATATTAAAAACTATGGGAAAACCAAAAATGATTGGTTCATTAATTTCAAATATTCCCGGAACAGTTGCCAATCTAACTACATCTTTATACGGCTTATAGCGCGAAACCAATAAAACAGCAATAATCAATGATAAAGTCAGCCCGGTTCCGCCCATTTGTGAATATACTGTTACAAAGTCTGTGTTGATAATATGAATTGGCTGTTTACCAGCTGCAACAGCTGCCATATTTTCGTTCATGTTAACCAGATTCAATGGGTCAAGAAGTGAGCCGTTAATAACAGTTTGATGAATCCCAAGAGTATAAAGAAAATTACCTGTAGAGTATATTAATAAAAAGCCTGGAAGAGAAGTATTAACTGACCGTAAGGGATTTTGAATTAAGCGCGAAATTAAAGTTACCAAATCGGTCTTAAAATAAGCTAAAATAGCTGCTAAAATACCAAATACACTTAAAGTTAAAAGTGATGGGATTAAAGAGCTAAAGCTTTGTCCTACGGCAGGCGGCACCTGATCTCCTAAATTGATTTTCAGTGCTTTAACTTTAGTCAATCTAATATAAATTTCGGTCGCCAGTAAACCAATAATGATACCAGCAAACATGCCCGTTGTACCAATTTGTGAATATAAAGCTGCACCAGTTATTTCAACTGGTTTTTTCCCTGAAAGCGGCTGAACATTGACTTTAATCGCTAACATAATAAAAACTGCTGACAAAGACACTGCAGCGGCAGAAATTGGATTTTCGTAAACCTTATTTTTAGCTAAATAATACCCAATCAGGGGGGCAATTAAGATACTAGCTACATTTAATGTGCCGTTTGTTAAGGCTGTGCCAAAAACTTGAAATCTTGCTAAAATTGCTCCCTTCATTAACCAAGTAAAAATGACATTATTAAACAAAACAGCAACACCAGCTAAAATAAACATTGGCATTAATGTGGCAAAAGCATCTCGTAATGATCTTAAATGAACCTGGTTACCAATTTGGACTGAAACTTCTGTAAATTTATCTAAAAATTTTTGTAATTGTGGATGAGCCTGATTCCTAGCTGAATTATTCACTTTAATCACCTCTAAACTCAAGTTAAATCTTGACCATTTGAATGAATAACTTTTTTCAACCATGCATAACTTTTTTTAGGAACGCGTTTCATATCACGCAAATCATGATTTGTACGATTAACATAGACGACACCATATCTTTTTTCCATATCACCTTGTGAACTCATAATATCAATTAGGCCCCAACCGAGGTATCCCATTACATTTACTCCATCTTCATTTATTGCTTGTTGCATTGCTTTAATATGATCGCGATGGTAATTAATACGATAATCATCAGCAATTTGATGCTTACCATCCCACCTTTCTCGTACCCCAATTCCATTTTCAATAGGGAAGACAGGCAAATGATAACGTTGATATATTTTATTTAAAACGTCTCTAAATCCTAGAGGATCTATTTGCCAGCCCCATTCAGTTGACTTTAAATAAGGATTATCCTTTTTACCAAAATTCAAATACTGGTTAGGGGGCGTATTTTCAGGAATTTTACTAGCATCAATTGTACTAGACGCATAATAACTAAAACTTAAAAAATCACTTTTCAATTTGGCAATTTCTACCAATTCAGCTTGATTGACCTGAATATTAATACTCTGCTTTTTAATATATTGGGTAACAGCAGTCGAATATTTCCCCAAAGTAAAAGCATCGAGTAAATTAAAATTCAAAAACTCATCGACTTGATTAGCCATAAATACATCTTGCGGATTGGCTGTTGCTGGATAGACCTGACTATAAGCTAACATGCCACCAATTTTTGCCTTAGTTTTATTGTGTAAATAATTTGCAATTGTCGCATGACAAAACATTACATTATGCGCAATTTGATATAGTTCTGAAATTGTTTTCTTACCTCTTAAATAACCTGAAATTTTAAAAACTTCCATCGTATGGTACAAATTTTGCTCGTTAAAAGTAATCCAATATTTAACTTTACCTGCAAAATGGTCAATCACGATTTTGCTATAGCGAATAAAAGCACGACAAACTTTTTTACTAATAAAGCCATTGTAGCCCTGAGCTAAATGTAATGGCATATCAAAATGATAAAGACATATCATCGGTTGAATATTACGTTTGCTTAGTTCATCAACCAACTTGTCGTAGTAGTCAAAGCCCTCCTTATTGATAGTACCATCACCATTCTTAATTATGCGCGACCAGGATACTTGAAAACGATACATATTCATTCCTAAATCTTGCATATAATCTAAATCTTCAGTTAAGTGGTGGTAGTTATCGTTAGCAAAATGCCAATCACTTATGTGATCCCCGGCCTTTCTAATGTCATAAACAGATAAAGTTTTTCCCCCTTCATTCCAGCCACCTTCTGTTTGCATACTTGAAGTTGAATTTCCCCAAAAAAATTTAGCCATCATATTTCTTCTTTCTTAAATTTTAAAAGCGCTTTCAAAATAATATTATTGCACTTTACTTTCCAAGTAAATATTTGCCAAAATGTAAGTAAAGTAAATTGTCTACTTATGAAAGATGAAAGGAATAACTATTATGCATAAGCAACCCAAATATGTTTTAATTGCCAATCAAATTGAACAAGATATTCTTTTGCACAAATACCAATGTCAACTACCCCATATTGATCAATTGGCAAAAACTTATCATACTAGTAAGGTAACAATTATTAATGCCCTACATTTTTTACAATATAAAAGTATTGTAGCGCCAATCCGTGGTCATGGAACTATGATTCTGACAGCAGAAGAACAAGAAATTTCCAAAAAGGATAATGCCGTTGAACACGTAGGTTTTACTGAACGAATAAAAAATAGCCAATTTTTAACAAGTCATATAATTTCTTTTGATGTGCGCAAACCTACTCATCAAGAAATTACTTTATTAAAACTGAATAAACAGGAATTAGTTTATGATATTATCCGTTCACGTCTTTTACACAATAGTCCAGTTAGACTAGAATATACAATTATGCCCGTCAAACTTATCCCCCAAGTTACGCCTAAAATATTAAAAAAATCTATTTATCATTATATTGAACACGATCTTAATTTAAAAATTGGCAAAGCGAATCGCACTTTTCGGGCAGATAAAGCCGATGCTTATGATCAGTTATACCTAAACTGTCAAAAAAATGATCCAATTTTTGAAATTGAACAAGTCTGTTTTTTAACCAATGGGATACCTTTTGAATATTCCCAAACTAGAAATCGCTATGATCAAGGCGAAGTGACCTTAAATCATGTATAAAAAAAGACAAAATGATAATAAACTCATTTTGTCTTTTTGATTTTTAACTAATCAATGGCTCTAAGGATTCTTTTGGCCAAAGCAAAATTTCCTACTGTCGCTGAACCATTATCATGAATTTCTGGCATTGTGATATATCTGTTTAGATCTGGTACTTGAAGATAGCCGTTTAACATTTGCGCAAAATCACGGCGCACTTTTTGTAAAAACGCTTCACTAGTTACACCGCCACCGAAAACAATTTTATCAGGACGGAATAATAAAGTTGCCTGCAACGCAGCCTGAGCAACATAATAGCTCATTATATCCCAAACTGGATGTGAAATTGGAACTTCGGCTCCTTTTTTACCAAAACGTGCTTCAAACGTTGGCCCTGCAACAAGTCCCTCTAAACAATCAGCATGAAAAGGACAAATACCTTTAAATTCCAAGTCATTTGGGTGGCGTTTAACCTTAACATGGCCCATTTCTGGATGCCCTAAACTGCCCACCAGCTTACCCGCAATAATTGCACCGCCACCAACTCCAGTTCCAATTGTGTAATATAGAAGAGAATTAATGTCTTCGTTAGCAAGTAAAGTCATTACATATTCACCATAGGCTGAACCATTCACATCAGTAGTAAAAAAAATGGGTACATTGATTTCTTGTTTTAGCATACCCACAATGTTAGTATCTTGCCAGCCTTTTTTGGGCGTCGTCGTGATATAACCATAATTATGAGCTGTTTTTCGAATTTCAATTGGTCCAAAAGATGCAATGCTGATTGCATCAACTGGATACCTCTTAAAATAGCCTATAACTTTTTTTATTGTTTCTTGCGGTGTAGTTGTTGGTATAGTAATTTGATCTTGAATTTGATAATTTTCATTACCTATTGCACAAACAAACTTTGTTCCACCTGCTTCAATTGAACCTAGCATTTCTATCTCCCTAATAACTTTTTTTAATTAACATACTAATAGCGTTCTTCACTTCCTGTGCATTAGAACTCTTATCTATTATTTTCCTAAAGGTGGGGTTGGTTTGCAAGTCCACAATAAAATCAAATAATTTTTGGATACTTAAATAATCATCACGAGAAATCGCCAGGAGAAAGATATACTTTACTTCGTTCTTTTCATCCCACTTAATTGCTTTACTTAAACGTGCAAATGAAACTTTAGATTTTTTAGTTGCATAGCCTAAAGAATGAGGAATAGCAATTTTCCCACCAATAGCCGTTGAATACATTTGTTCTCTTTCATACACTTTTTGCATAAAGTCCTTATTTACAATTGCTTTGCTCTCCAAATTTTTTATTAACATATTTAACAATTGCTTTTTAGTCATATTTTGCTTGACTAAGTAAATATTTTCCGTATCAAACAATTTATCAATTTTTTGGTATGGATTATTAAGTGACTTCAAATATTCAGAAAGTTGAATAATATCATTATTTAAATTCACCAAATCAATTTGAATGACTGGAATAGGTGCATCAGTAATCGGAACCATTGTAATTAAAAAATCATTATCAGTAGCTTTTCCTGCTAAATATTCCTCATAGGTATAAGTTCCAGTAATATTTAAAAAAGCTGTGAACTGTGACTGCAATTTTGCTCTAACTAAAGCAGCAGTTGATATACCATTGCCACAAATTAAAGCTGTATTTTTTTTTGTTGATTTCATCCCTTGCCGTTCAATTGCAGCACCCACATGTAATGTGATGAAGGACAATTCATCATCATCAAGTTTTAAATTAAGCATATGTTCCAAATATGGTGCCGAATAAGCTATAATTTCATAGGCATAAGGAAATGTAGATAAAATCACACTCAATAGTGGATTTTTTCTATTGCCATTAACTTTTTTTATTTTGACTAAATTATTTAAATGTTGAGTTAAGTTAATACATAATTCTGGATCATTTACTAAGTCTAATGCAAACTCTTTTTTTATATTTTTTAAAAAAATCCTGACCGCCTTATTAATATCTTTATTAGTTTTAGCCCTAATTTTATCAGTAACACATTCAGGATAATTTATGGCAAAATGATAAATTAAATCATTACGTTCACATTCATTTAGCTTAATGCAAAATTCTTTTTCCAAATTAATGAATAATTTGCTAATAGCAGCTGAAACATTACCTTTGATTTTTAGCTGATGAGATTTCTCTAGTGAATAACCTAGCTTTACTCGTGAGATTGCTAGGGCAATATGCAAGATTATATTTTTTGTATTAATATCTGATAAAGAATAATTATATTGCTGTAAAAAACTATGGACTATCTGTTTTAATCTATCAAGTCTAATATTAGCAAAAATAATTTTTTCCTGTTCAGTAAACCCCACAATATAAGCATTTGAACTTTTATTAATTAATTTGGTAATAATGAATTTTCTTTTAACAGTTTCTGTTCCTTTTAAGTAATAATAATCTTTTGATTTAATAATTTTTAGTCCAACTTCATTAAAATCTTTTTTTATTGTTACTAAATAAGTAAAAAAAGTATTGTCACTAATAAAAAAGCGATCAGTTAGTTCAGACAGTTTAATTTGATTATTAACTAACAAGTATTGCTCAATTTCAATAATTCGTTCACTAGAACTTGAAGCTGGTAAATTACTTTGCGCAATCTTCATTAATTGTTTACGTAAATTTTGATCTAAATAAGCAAGATAAAAGCCACTTCCTCTTTTATTTTTTATTTTTACTTTGTAATAATCCAATTCCTTATTTAATTCCTGAATATCGGACCTAATCGTTCTCGTACTAACATTATATTTTTTAGCTAGAAAAGCGGAGGAAACATAACAATTGGCAGAATTATTTAATAAATCTTCCAAAATATTGCCCAATCGTTTATAGGATAGTTTCATACCGTTCCCCTTTTTGTAATCCACTTTTACTTACACATTACTATATCTGTTTGATTAAAGTAATCATGTCATAGGGAGCAATTTGAAAACTTTGTTTTCCAATTTCTTCAAGGCCATTAATAACTTTATAACCCAATTTTTCAAGATATAACACATCCTGTGTCTCGCTAGTAAGATTAGATAATCGCAAAATAAAACTATTTTCTACCGTATAGGCAAGATACAGTGCTGAAACCTCAACCCCTGGTTCAATTATCAGCCAAGATTGCTCTTTTTTAAGTTCATGAAGCCCAGTAGGATATTCTATATCCCATAATTTATTATCTAAACGATTCACAAATAGATTATGTGTTTGCATTTGATAACCAACAGATGGGGTATACCACTTAGTTAAGTCCTGAGCTATCTGTTTTTCATTTAATTTTGAACCATTATAAGCACATAACCCAAAAACGAATTCATTTTGTCCTAATTCTTGCGCTAATGGGGTTGGCATCATTACATGCCCCACTGAAGTAGTATCACCAGAAGCTCGGCCAGGACGCCATAGTAAATCAGATTTACCCAATTGCCCTGTAGTTGCCATTAACGTAATTAAAAGGGTATCTGCAACTTTCTCATACTCTTTTTGACCCGTACCAAAGAAGTATAATCCGTTAATTTCATCGCACAGGCCAACACAGCGATCGAATACATAAATATTTACCGGCTTTTCAACAAATTCATCATTCCAATCATCTGCAATCTTTTCATTAATAGTCTTGCTAAAGCCACCTTGAATTTGAGCATGTGCAAAATTAGTGGTAATTCCTGTTTTTATCTTTAGCCGCAAACGATGAGATAGAGCTTGATTATCAATCTCCAATTTGGCACCTAACACAGGTGAATCTTTTCTTAATTCTAGGATTAATTTATATTTTATTTCAGCAGTTTGTTTTTGCTTTAAACGATCTTTTAAAGTTCTTGGCAGCTCCCAAGTTCCTGTTAAAGTCATACGTTCAATGCCTGAAGCACTATATTTTTTAACATTGCCATTCCATGGAAGCTGCATTTCTTGATCACCTTTTAGTGGTGAAAAGTCATAAGTATCACCATCATTTCCTTGATCATAAATACGAATCACATCAGGAAAAATTTTATTAGCCGTTTTCATTGTGAATTTGCCATCTGAAAAAGATAGGTCAATATTTTGATTAGTGATTTTCGTCCCCACATCTTGCCTTAATTCTTCACACGGTGTTTCGCAATCTTCAAAATGAACTACTTGATAGCCTAATCCTTGCATCTTAATTTTTAAGCTTACCTTTATTTTGTAATATCCAGGTTCATCTTTAAATTCATAACCATTAGGAGTTAATTGCATAATATTAGGACGCGATAGTATCTTCTCACTGGCTAAAATAACCGCCTGATTTTGATTAGGAAATTTAATTTTTTTACTTGAACTAATAATTTCAATTGTCTTACGTCCATCAAAATTATAAGGATCGGTATTAAATACAATAACATCATGATCAGTTAAAGATAACCGTTGAGCCAATCTTTTTTTGATATAATTTTCAACTCCTGCCGCGATTTCAAAAGCCTGCTTAAAACGGTGGTCTATATCAATGGCTACATTATCAGTCACACTACCACCAAGAGTATCGTGAGGCTGTAATTCAAATAATAATTTCCAGAGTTTAATAACGATTCCGTTAGAAATTGGAATATTCGCGTAACGTGCAATAATCATTAATGGTTCCAGTCTTCGAGTAATTACTTGCTCTAAGTTAAAATTTTGTCTTTTATTTCTTGACCTAACTGAAGTAATTGTACGGTGAACGCGCGAGTAGGTAGGGTAGCGCAATTCTCCCTGATATGTAGGTAATTTTTTACTATGTAATTTAGCCATAAACTTGGGATAAGTACTGTTGATAACCTCATAACGAGAATATTTGTTCACCTCCTTCAATGTTGCTGAAATATTATGAATAATATTCATTTGATCGATACCAGATGGTATTAAAACTTCATCATGGTGACCATTTGCGGCTTCAAATTCTATTCCTTTATCTAAACGCTCTTTAACAAATTTTTGCAAATTTTGTTTTGAGACTAAATCAATTTGACCGGTATAGTAACCCAAAGGAAAATTTGCTGCAAAAACTGCCTTCCCGCCCAGTGCTTTCCACTTGAAATAAACTGAATTAGTTTGCCTTTGAAAGTTTGTACCACGCCAAGATAAAAAATCATGAATATCAACTTGATGTAGGATCATTGGCAAATTGGCATTAAAACCAAATGTATCAGGCAAATAGCCTAACATCATTGGATTACCATAGTTTTCTTTAGCATCAATAATGCCAATAATTAAATTTCTAAGTAGCGATTCAGCGCTTGGAACCATCGCATCCGTTTGTGTGTACCACGGGCCAATAAAGAGCTGTTTACGCTCTACTAAACGATGAATTCTTTTCTTGCCCTCAGGATGAATTTCAACATATTCATCAATGATAGACATCTGACCATCTAAAGTAAAATTTGCTTCTGGATGATTCTCTAATTCATCTAAAACTTCTGTAAATAATTGATCACTCAGTACTTGTGCATCTTGTGATGTAAAATACCATTCTCGATCCCAATGAGTATGATTGACAAAATATGCTTTAACCATAATCCCTCCTAAAATTGACAATAAACTGTTATAAATTTTGCATGTTTTAATTTGGGTAAAACTACTTGATTATTTTCAATTAATAATTCTGATTGACCGACTCCTTTTAAATTAACCAATTTAACAAGCTTAGGAGTCTGGGTGAATACAATTTTCCCGCCTACTTCATGGAATAGTGGATTATATAATCGGATTTCATAGGACTTAGTACCAGGAACTGTTTTAATTGTGCTTGTTACCAAATTACTTTCAAGTTTAAATAAGCTCAATTCCTCTTGGTATTTTCTTTTCACTGGGTTAAATGGAAAAGTTAATCGGCCATTTAAGAACTCTGCGTACTCATAAATTTGTAAAGGAGTATCCCACTGCTTTACTTCATTTGCCAAGCTACTTTGATCATAAGTTGTAGCCAATGTTTTTAAAGCAAATTCAAAAGATAACTTTTTTTGCAATTGAGCCTGTGGTGTAACCACGGTCTCATCACCAGAAGCTCTACCAGGTCGATATAACAAATTTTTTTTGCCCAACATCCCATAAGTACGAAAAATTGTTAACCTCATAATAGAATGGTTTTTTCCAATACATTCATACTCTCTTACACCTTGAGGTATTACAGCCATACATCTTGTATTATTAGATATGGCAACAAAACTTTGCATCGTATTGATTGAAATAGGCATTTCCTGCCATTTATCAGTTTCTTGCCGCCATAAAGTCAGTTCTTTTTCTTTAACTACTTGTCTTTTAACCGTTCCAAATTGCATATCTGCAATACTTGTCTTAGTCACTATTTCACTATCAAAATTAATACACAATCGATGACTTTTAGACTTTCTATTATCAACATTAATTTTAAAAGCAATAATTTTGCTATTTTTAGTTAAAGTAACCTCCAAACTAACTGGCATGGTAGTATCAACAACTTTTTGCGCACGTTTAGTTAAGTTACTTGGTATTTTAAAATTAAAATTAATGATTAACTGATTTTTTAATTTTCCTAAATACTGATAAACTTTATAAGATTGCTGGGTGGAAAAGATATGCATATCTTTTCGTGGTGGTGAATAATTATAGGAGTCCCCATCGTCTCCATTTTCTTCTAGAATAGCTTGATTTTGATAAAGATATTGATTACTTTTATCCAAAATATTTAAACTACCATCGTCATTAACTTCAATACGGTAAAATTCATTTTCAATCATCTTACCTTCTACAATTCGCTTAAGGTGACGCTCTTGATCAGGTAAAACTGACAAGTATAGTTGTTTATATCCAAATGATGGAATTTGTGTACATTCGATATCTAAATCAATTTGATAAACTTTTTGTGGATGATAAATTTGCTTACCTGGATCTAATTGAATAGTTGCATCAGTTAATTTTTTTGTTACATCTTTAATATTTGTAATTTCAAATTGAATATTGCTACCCTGTATATCTCGAATTGAAAAGGCTCGACTTGGTGAATATAGGGTATAATGTAAGACCTCATTACGAATAACTGGCATTGAATTAAATACTGTAAGAGTTATTGGATGATTAGCATTTTCTATCCTAGTAGAAATTTCTCGCATGGTAAGTTCAACTAGACCGGTTGAAAGATCTTGAACTTCTTTATACCGCATTTCAATATCTTCGTTTACACGATCAGAAACACAATTTCCCATTGAATCATGAGCAGCATTTTTAAACATTTTTTTCCAAATATCATTAACTGCTTGCTCTGGATATTCAAAACCAAAGTGATTACCTAATGTAAGTATAGGTTCCATAATATTACTCAAATAAAATTGTAACTTTGTATTGAGCTGTTTAATATCCGCCCTAGAGGAATAAATTGATTTATGCACACGCATGTCTTTTCCACAATCTTGCTCACCACTTATCCGTTTCAATAGTGGATTTTGTTGACGAACTGCCTTGATATATTCTTCAAGCGAAGCAACTTTAAAAGTAAATTTGCCAGCATTAGCATGATTTAATTTACTAGTAAACTTTGGCAAATCAAATCTAATTGGAGCCATATCAGAGCCGTTAGGAAAAAGTAAATTATTAGTGGTTGCTGTCAGAGTAACCGTTTTAAATGGTTCTTCTGTCATTAATTCTGCTAATTTAGTTTCATCAATTACACCACCAATAAAATAGCCACAAGCCATCCGGTAAACTGTAACTTCTGAGCCATCTTCGCCCTGCCAAATAAATTCAGATTTAGAAGCGCTACTTAATGAGAATCCTCGATATAAAACAGCAGCATGAATGTCAAATTCTCGGTATATCTGTGGCATACTTGATTCCTGACCAAAGGAATCAGGAACATAAGCAATATTCATGTAGCCACCCAATTTATCGCATTCTTGCATTCCAATGCGTAAATTATTAACAATACTTTCTGCTGAAACCATGAATTGGTCGGTTTGCGTGTACCATGGACCTAAAATCAACCTTTTATTCTTTACTAACTTTTTTACCCGATCCATATCCTGTGGTCGCCATTTTAAATAATCTTCTATAAGTGAAGCTTGTCCATCTAATAAAAAAGAGTGATATTTTATATCATTTTCTAAACAATCGATTACATCTTTTAAATCTTTTAAAAGATAAATTTTTGCAGTAGAAGAAGTAAAAAACCATTCTCTATCCCAATGCGTATGCGGAACAATAAAAACCTTTTTAACCATTATTTCTCCTAAAGTTAAAAACTATAGTTTGAAAATAACGATGATTTAATTTTCAACTATAGTTTTTACCGTAATTATTATTGAATGTTTAATTCTATATCATCATCGCTCATCGATTCTTCACCAGTTGAGTTTTGATCAGTAAAGTCTGCAATTAACGGGGCCGCAATTGCAATAAACAAAGCACAAACTAAAATTCCAGCCAGATATGCAATAATATTATCCGCCGTTAAAATACCAGGCAGTCCTCCTAAAGGGGGAATATGTGATTTTACTCCTAAAAAAGCTCCAGTAGCTGAGCCTAAAGCACCACCGATGATATTCACAATAATCAGTTGTGGAGCCTTCATCATAAACGGAATTGCACCTTCTGTAATTCCAAATGTACCCATAATCAAATTATTATGACCCATTTCTAAAAGTTCAGAAGAAAAACGATTTCTAGGCCAAATAAAACTCATAATGGCGTAACCCATGGGAATTGCACAAATAGCAATATTAGTATATAGACATGGTTGATAAATTCCCTCGATAAAGAAGAAATTTCCAACTCCCCAGGCTGCTTTATTAACGGGGCCACCAAGATCGACACCAATCATGCCTCCCATAATAGCTGCAAGTAAAATTGCATTCGTCTTTTGTTCAACCATGAATTTTACCCATGAAGTTAAACCATTATTAATCCAAGCTAATGGTGGTGTAAGCACCACACCTACAAATAAGGCAACTGAGCCCACGGTTAAAAGCGGCATAATAATTAGTTCAATTGCTGAATTCCATTTATCTGGAACTTTAATCTTTCGGCACCACCTTGCAACATACCCAGCAATCAGTCCCGCAACAATTGCTCCGATAAATCCTAATTGATTGTTAGTAGCAAGCTGACCACCAATAAATCCTGCACCTAATGCAGGTTTATCTCCTAGTGCATAAGCAATGTAACCGCCAATAACTAAATTAACTAACCCAATTCCAATCCAACCAACCTGATTGATTTGATACAACATATGAAAAAATCCACTAGATTTTGCGAATTTTGATAAGTCACCATAGCCAAAGCACATGCCAATCAACTGTGGCACTCCGACTACTAAGGCACCACCAATTACAGTAGGAATCATATACGAAATCCCACTCATCACGGCTCCTTCCCATTCTTTTAGCAACCGTTTCATTTTTTAGTCCTCCTTTTTAATCGCGGCAGCACACTTCTTCAAAACAGCTTTTGGTGCTTTAATACAAGTATTAATATCTACCCTAATTACAGGCTTGCCTTCAAATCTTTCCATACTGGTAATTTTTTGGTCAGAAGCAATGAGTACAAAATCTGCTATTTTTGCTTCTTCTTGAGTAATTGCATTAACTGGCCCCATCATCCCCTGTTGTTCAATCTTAACATTCCAACCTAATTCTTTACCTGCCTTCTCTAAGGCTTTAGCTGCCATTGGTGTATGTGCTAAACCTGCTGGACAAGCTGATACTCCGACTACATTCATAATTGTTACTCTCCTATTCTTTCATTAATAAAATTTGCTATTTCATTTCTATTAGTCATTCGCCGTAATTCTTTTTTAAAATCGTGTTCCAATAAGGCTGTCGATAAATTAGCCAACATTTTTAAATGCTCATTGCCTACATTTTGAGGTGGAACCATCAAAGCAAAAACATCCGTTACTGGTTGATCATCATATGTTTGCCACTTTAAAGGATTTGCCAATCTAAAGTATAAAAAGCCAGCCTTTTTAACAGCAGCAGTTTTAGCATGTGGAATAGCAAAACCATCTTCTAAACCAGTAGAAAATTCCTTTTCCCTATCAATAAAGCTCTTATTTAAAGCTTTAGCATCCGTGGTGTAACCTGTTATAACAGCGACTTCTGAAATGTACTTTAACAAAGAATTAATGCTTGACTCACTTACATTTAGAAAAACGTTTTCCTGTGAAAAATTCATTTTTATTATCACTTCCAATTCCTAAAAGGCTTTACTGAAATTAAGCCTAACTTAAATTGATTATTTTGTAATTAGTAACAATTTCCATTTAAGTTGGAAAAAATATAATTTAAATATTTTTACTTTATTTTGCTTTTTTAAGAAACATAAAAAGCGTTCTTCTAATTAGAAAAACGCTTTTAAATTAATTAAAACAAAATTACCTAAAGACTATCTTGTCGGACTGACCCAAGTACCGGATCCATAGCCCAAGATCGTTTTTACTGCGGGAATAAAAGTAGTAATTATTGTAATAGTATTAATTACCCATAAGCACAATAAATAAATAGGTGCAAATAAAATATAACTTAATTTATTCCCACGAGTATCAATCAATAAAGCCGTAGTCAGCTGTAAAGTTCCGGCAATCATTTCAAAGCAAATAAGTAATAAAGTTGAAAATATTAAATATAACAACTGTGACCAGTTTTGCGTAGCACAATAATTGATTACTAAAAAAGCAAAAATTATTGACGAGATAGCAAAAAAGAACGACCACAGAATACTAAATGTTTGGTCAAATAATAATAACGATTCGCCTAAATTTTTAATGGGATGGCGTAAAACTTTTAATAAGTTAGTCAACCAAACTTCCGTACCACCCTTAGCCCAACGTTTACGCTGATGGTATAAATCTTTTAGTGTTTCCGGCACTAATGTATAAGAAATAATATTAGGGGCAAAAACTGACAGCCAATTATTTAATTGATGGTCCCACGCAATACTAATATCTTCAGTAGCACGATCTTGACGAAATAAGCCTACATCCATTAAGGCGCTTTTACGATACATCGTATTTGCGCCACTGTACGCAAAGATACTACCAAAAACACCCATTTCAGCCCGCTTAATGATTCCAACAATACTAGAAAATTCAACAGTGATTGATTTAGTAATCAGTTTAGTCCGATTCCTAACCTCAACATTAGAAGTTACGGCTGCAATATTTTGTCCTTCTGGACTATTAAAGTAATTAACATATCGGTTTAACGCATCCGGTTCTGGGATGGTGTCAGCATCGTTGCTAAGTACAAGTTCTCCCTTAGCAAAAGCTACCCCGACGTTAAAAGCATGGGCTTTACCCTTATTTTTTTCAACTCGAATAACACGCAAATTGGAATAATGTTTTTGAAGGGATTGTAAAATTTGTGGTGTTCGATCTGTGGAACAATCATCAATTACTAAAACTTCATAATTATTATAATTTAATTCATTAAGTAAATAAGTAACAGTTTCTTTTAAACTTGCTTGTTCATTATGGGCTGGAATCATAATCGTAATAAAGGGCGCCTTATTTTCAGCAATAGTAGTAAAAGCCTTCTTCTTATTGCGAAATACATATCTATAACATAATCCTCCGACAAACCAACCCAATCCACCTAGAATAGGATAAGAAATTAAGATTAAGAATAATCCATTTAGTAACGGTTTAATTGTTGACCAAGTTATATCCATCAATTAACCTCATTTCTTAAACAAACGTTGCGCAAAATCATTTTCAAGATTTTGTTCTGGTTTAACACTATAGAAATTATATTGCTGGCGCTGTTTTAAATCACCAAATTTTTCGGTCCAACCTTGCTCAATTAATTTTTCATGTCTCATACGGCGCTTTTGATCAACTACTCTATGCTTGGTCCAAACAAAAGCAAAATGACGGTTATTATGAACGGTCAAAAATAAATAGGTTATTATAATGATAATGAAGATAATTATAAAAAATTCAATTAAAAATTTCATAGGTAAAATAATATCCGAATAATATTTAATATGCGCTTTTTGAGCAATTTGCGGAAAATGTAAAATTATATAAACGCCAATAAACGGTGAAATAACACCCAGCCAGCCAATTATGGCAATTATTGTTTGCCTTATCTTTAAATGCCAATTTCCTGAAGTAAAATAGTCATCTTGGGCTAAGTCAGAAAAAGATCTATGACTCATTATTAGTTTCCTCCTTATCTTATTCCATTCATGGATACCTAATTCTTTTATATTTACTTTATTATTATTACTATTTTAGGTCAAGAAAACAGAAATTATTAAATTGTTTTTGATTTTTCACCATCTATTGTATTTACTTAACCTATGATATACTGATGTTTAATTATTTTATAATAAAAAGGAGGCTAAATTTTGTTAGTAAAACCACATCAATTACAAAAAGGTGATCAAGTAGCACTAATTAGTTGGTCTAGTGGTGTCTTAGGCGAAAAGCAGGTTCTTCATGAACGAAAATTAGGGGAAAAGCGCTTAAAAGAACTAGGTCTTAAATTTATTTATATGCCTAATTCCTTAAAAGGAACTACTTACCTAAAAAAGCATCCCAATGAACGGGCTAATGATTTAAAAGAAGCTTTTATGAATCCTGAAATTAAAGCAATTATTGCGGCCATTGGCGGTGATGATACTTATCGCTTGTTACCATATTTAATGGAAGATTCAGATTTTATTAAAGCAGTACAAACAAGCCCCAAACTATTTACAGGATTTTCGGACACGACAAATAATCACCTAATGTTTTATCGATTAGGGATGCAGAGCTTTTATGGACCTAATTTTTTAAATAATCTCGCAGAATTAGATGTTAGTATGCTAGAATACACCCTAAATACTTGAAATCATTTCTTTATTAACCCACCTACAACTAATATTCCTGCAAGTCAAACTTGGTATGAAGAACGAACCGATTTTTCGCCTAAAGCAATCAATCATCCTCGAATTAGCCATCGCGATACTGGTTATCAAGTGCTTCGAGGAAATGGAATTATTCAAGGGCGACTTTGGGGTGGCTGCTTAGACAGTCTCTATGATGACTTGACCCAATATCGTTATCCTGATCAAGCCGAAATTATTCGGCATTACCGATTAATTTTATCTCCCCAAGAAGCTCAAAACATCATTTTATTCATTGAAACTAGTGAAGAATGTCTCTCTCCAGATTTATATGCCCAAATGCTTGATCAACTAGATCAAGCAGGTCTTTTAAAATCTATTCGAGGAATCTTAATGGGAAAGCCACAGAACAATTGCTATGTTAACGAATATCAGACCAAGCTTTTAGCAGCCACTGCAAAATATCAAACACCCATTTTGGCAAACGTTAATATTGGTCATGCCTACCCCCACACCGCGCTTCCTTACGGCGCTCTTGCGCAAATTAACCTTGATCAGTCTTCTTTAAAAATTTTAGAACCATATTTTTCTTAACTTAAAAGCGTTATCCAAAACATTGAATAACGCTTTTTAAAATTACTACCTTTTTAATAATTAACCTTTTTTTCTATATATCTGAGCCACCTTAATTTTAAACTGATTCCATTCATTTTTAATAACTTGTAATTACATTTTACCTACCTTTGTTATTTTATAATAGCATTGCTTCCGTCCCTGAAATGGTTCATCGCATGTTAGCAAGTATTTTTCTCTTTGCAAACTAGCAAATAATATGAATAAAGCAAAACATTCTATCATTTAGCATAAATTATTTTATATTTATTTAATAAAAGCTTGAATTTTATTAATTATAGTGTATTATTTATATATAACACTAAAGGAGAGAGAACAATGAGCTTATTAGAAACTCAGAATGTGGTCAGAACTTATGGTAAAGGCACAACCAAGTTTGATGCATTACGCGGAGTTAGTTTAGCAATAGATAAAGGTGAATCAGTTGCCATTATTGGTAAAAGTGGATCTGGAAAATCAACTTTAATGCATATTATGGCACTTCTTGATCAACCAACTTCCGGGAGTATTTTATTAGATAACCAACCGACAAACAAAATTAAAGGGCGAGCTTTAAATAAATTACGTAATCAAACTTTTGGCTTTGTCTTTCAACAATTTTTCTTAAATGCTCAAGATACCGTTCTTGAAAATGTAATGTTGCCATTAAAAATTGCTGGTGTAACGGGAAAAAGGCGCAAGGAATTGGCTTTAGCGGCAATCAGGGCGGTTGACCTTGAAAGTAAAGCTCAAAATAAAGCTAGTAACCTTTCTGGTGGTCAAAAACAACGTGTTTGTATTGCTCGCGCACTAGTTAATGAGCCACAAATTATTTTTGCTGATGAGCCAACTGGTAACTTAGACTCAACTACCGGAGAAATGGTAGAAAATATTTTGTTTAAGTTACATCGTGAAAAAGGAATTACCTTAATCATCGTTACTCACGATCCTGATCTGGCTCAAAAATGTCAAAGACAAATTCAAATTAAAGATGGTCTAGTAGTTGAAGGGGGAGCATAATGAAGTATCGCGATATTTTAAACTCGGCTGCCAGTAATTTATGGCACAACAAAGGGCGAACATTTTTAACAATTATCGCTGTGCTAATCGGGGCTTTAACCCTGAGCATTACAATGGGGATTAATTCTGGTGTCAATAATTACTTAACCAAACAAATTGGAAACGTTGGTAATACTGAGCAAATGATTATCGCTCCTAGTTTTTCTAGTGGCAATAGTAATGGTGCACCAGAAAGATACAATACCAACAAAAGTAGCAATAATGCTGACGGAATGTTGACTAAAAATGACTTCAAGAAAATCAAAACAGTTAAAGGTATAAAAGATATTAAAGCATTAAAGGATAGCAACGTTACTTATGTCCAAGGACTTAATAAAGTCAAATATGTTATCGATGCTCAGCCAACCCTGGGAATTGCTTATGACTTAAATGCCGGGCGACAAGTTGCAATTTCAGGTAATTCATCAGAAATTCTTTTAACTAAACAAATGATGAAAGCCTTTGGTTATCACAATGCTCAGCAAGCTTTAGGAAAATCAATCACACTTGTGACTAATTCACCCGTTACCAAAAAGAAACAAAAAATTTCAGCTAAAATTGTTGGTATTCGTAATGATAGTATGATTAGTAGCGGTCAAAATGTTTATAGTCATGGCTTAAGTCAAAAAATAATCAAAGCCAATCAAGATGGCATGCCTAAGGCACTTAAAGATCGCTATGTTGAAATTGTCGCAACACCAACTAGTAAGAATCCTGATAAAATCGCAACAATCGAAAAGAAATTAGCTAAAAAAGGTTACACTGCCCAAACTTTAAAGGATGCGGTTAAGCAACTCTTTCAAACCTTTAATATTGCAACAGGTGTATTGATTATTTTTGGAGCAATTGCTCTAATCGCTGCCAGTTTTGGCGTTATCAATACCCTTTACATGTCAGTTCGTGATCGAACACGGGAAATTGGTCTAATGAAAGCTTTAGGATTAAGCCAAGGCAAAGTTTTTTCTATTTTTAGTTGTGAAGCAATTTTAATTGGTTTATTTGGATCACTTCTAGGGTTACTTGGAGCTATGGGGATAGGTCAGGCCTTAAATTCAGTTGCCAGGAAGACTTTCTTAAAGGGAATCGATGGCTTTACCCTAATTCAATTTAATTGGCCTAATAGTTTACTAATTATTGGAATTATTTGCTTAATTACATTTTTAGCGGGAACACTGCCAGCTAGACGAGCAGCTAAGCTCGATCCGATTACCGCTTTAAGATATGAATAAAAAAAAGACGAAAGTTTACTTTCGTCTTTTTTTTTACTTTTTAGTTTTCTGCTTTTTTTATTATTTGCTCAAGTCTAGGAGCTAATAGGCTTTGTTCTAATATCATGTCAACTGGATGATATTTTTCATCAATACATTCATCCCAGTATTCTAAATGTTTTTTATCAATATAGCTCCCAGACTCTTCCACTGCATTCCCCCCAATACCTTGGATTGAATACCAGTAGAAATATGTATAGCCATCTTGATTATCTTCTTTAAATACAGTTTCAATGTACATTTTTTCCCCAGCCATAGTTGCAACGGTATCTTTATGATGCTGATTAAGAAAATCCATCCACTCTTGTGCTTTTTTTTCTTTACCTTTTTTTATTCTAAATCTTGTGAGCTCTATCTGAACATTGATCAATTTATATTTCCTCGTATAAAAAAACATCAACCAGAGATTGATGCTTTTAAAATTACTAGTAATTAACCAGTATAAATTCAATAAAGAATTAACGCTTACTAAATTGTGAAGCTTTACGGGCTTTCTTCAAACCTGGTTTCTTTCTTTCAACCATTCTCGGATCACGAGTTAAGAAGCCAGCCTTCTTTAATGGGCTACGGAAATCTGGATCAACTTCAAGTAAAGCACGTGCAATTCCCAAACGAATTGCACCAGCTTGACCTGAAAAACCCCCACCATTAACGTTAACTTTAACATCGTATTGATTTTCAGTTTCAGTCAAAGTCAATGGTTGCTTCAAATCCTTAACTAAGTTAGGGAATGGAATATATTGATCAATATCTTTATTATTAACAGTGATCTTACCAGTGCCTGGTACTAAGCGTACACGCGCAACTGAATTTTTACGGCGACCAGTACCTGCATATGCAACTTGTTGTGCCATTTATGTAACCTCCTAGATTAACTTGTTAATGTCTAATGCTTCAGGTTTTTGTGCTTCATGCTTGTGTTCAGCATCAGCATAAACATGCATCTTCATAAATTCTTGATGACCAAGAGTATTCTTTGGAAGCATCCCCTTAACTGACAATTCAACTAATCTAACTGGGTTATTAGCAAGTAATTCACCAGCTGGAGTGGCCTTAATGCCACCAAGATAACCAGAGTGGTGGTAGTAAATTTTGTCAGTAGCTTTCTTACCTGTCAACTTAATCTTGGCAGCGTTAATAATAATAACGTTATCACCAGTGTCAACATTAGGTGTATATTGAGGCTTATTTTTGCCTCTCAAAATAGTTGCTACTGCTGTAGACAGACGTCCTAGAGAGACATCTGTTGCATCAATAACATACCACTTACGTTCAATTTCATTAGGTTTTGCTAATTGTGTAGTACGCAATTTAATTTCCTCCGTTTATACGTTGTTTGAAAACAATAAGATTCCGGGGCCTATCGTGGACAAACATACCATATTAGAATACGTCCTTTTATAAAAAAAGTCAATATTATTTACTGTCTTGCCGATATTTTATTGGAACATCCTCATAGAAAACGTGGTATAGATAGAGACCATTTGCTTGTGCCGTTTCTCGAACCTGATTACGATCTTTAGCTTTTATTATCCGCGGTATATCATTAACTGGTCGTTTGCCATTACCTATTTCTAATAACGTTGCTACTAAAATCCGAACCATATTATATAAAAATCCAGAACAAATAAAATCAAATATTAACTCATTGGCCTCCTGGTCAAAATTAACATCAGTATAATACATTGTACGAACTTTATTCTTAATTTGACCACCACTAGCAGTAAAACTCGTAAAATCATGTGTCCCAACTAAATCTTGAGCAGCAATTTTTATTTTTTCTACGTCAATGGGGTAAGGATAGTGACCCGTATAAAAGCGCTTAAATGGATCAACAAAGCGATCTAAACTCATTCGATAGCGATACCACTTGCCTTTAGCGCTATAGCGAACGTGAAAACTTGGATCAACAATTTCACATTTTTTAAAAATAATGTCTAATGGCATCATTGAATTGAGGGCATAAATCATTCGCTCGGCTGCAATTTTATTGCCAGGATAATCAAAATGAATAACTTGGTCATAAGCATGGACGCCAGCATCAGTTCTACCAGATCCTTCAATTGGAACCATTTCTCCCTTAGTCATTTTAATAAGCGCTGCTTCAATTGTCTTTTGAATAGTGCGCTGGTGTGGCTGGGATTGAAAGCCATGAAATAAATGCCCATCATAGGCTAAAGTCATCTTATATCTTGTTTTCATTAATGTGTCCTAAATATTAATAATAAAATAACTAAAATTATAAAATAAACCAAATTAATTAAATCATATAATGACCACTGCAATATTCGATATCTAGTGCGCCCTTGATCACCGCGATAGCCGCGCGATTCCATTGCAGTTGCTAAATCAATTGCCGTTTCAAGAGAACTAATAAAAAGAGGAACCAAAAGAGGCGTAATTGCCTTAGCCCGAGTTATCAAACCGCCATTATTAAAATCTGCACCCCGTGCACGTTGGGCATTCATAATTTTAAAAGTTTGGTCAAATAAAGTCGGCACGAATCTTAAGGCAATTGACATTACCAAAGCAATTTTATCAACTGGAACCTTAAGCAATTTCAGCGGTGTTAATAACCATTCAATCGCATCAGCAATTTCTAAGGGCATAGTTGTAACTGTCATAACTGTTGAAATTAAGACAATAAGCGTAAAACGGATAAAAATATAAATTGCATTGATAATACCATAACTTGAAATCGCCAACATCATCCATTGCCAATATACTTTGCCACCTACGGTAAAGAATAATTGTAACAATGACGTGAAGAGGATTAGCCAAATGATTGGTTTTACCCCATCCCAAAATACTTTACCTTTTAATTTTGTAGCAGCAACTGCTACTAAACTAAAAATTGTCAGGATTGCATAAGTAGCTGGATTATTAGCTAAAAAAATCACAAAAATAAAAAGAATAGTCGCAACTAACTTTCCGCGCGGATCCATTTTGTAAACTATCGAGTCACCAGCAATGTAGCGGCCAATCAAAATTTTATTCACAAGCTCACTTCCTTAAATTATACTTGATTCCGGCTATCAATTCTTTTTTTGTTAGCGGTAAATCAGTAAATGTGTAATTCGTTAGTTGCGAAGCAAACAATGATGCCCTTGGTTCATCCAAGTAATGCTTTTTTAACCAGCTACGATCATTAAATATTTTTTGCGGTATATCATGCTTAATTAAGCGTCCCTTTTCCATCACTAGGACATCATCGGCATACTCTACAACATCATCCATATTGTGCGTAACTAAAATAATAGTATGGCCAGCTTTTTGATATTCAAAGAAAAGTTGCATCATTTTTGCTCTGGCACGTGGATCAAGACCAACTCCTGGTTCATCCAAGCAAAGAATTTCAGGTTCATAGGCCAATACTCCTGCAATTGCTACCCGTCTCATTTGCCCACCTGATAATTCAAAGGGTGACCTATTAGCAATATCTTTTGGTAATCCAACTCGGTCTAACCACATTTGCGCACTAGCTTTTGCTTTTTCTGAATCATAGCCAAAGTTTTTAGGTCCAAAAGCAATATCATCAAGAACTGTATTTTCAAATAACTGTGTTTCTGGAAATTGAAAAACTAAACTGACATGCCGCCGTAATTTTTTTAAATGCTTATCAGTAGTTTCTGGTGTTATAAGACTACCCGCAATTTCGATTTGCCCACTAGTGGGCTTTAATAGTGCATTAAAATGTTGCATTAAAGTCGACTTACCACTGCCAGTATGACCAATAATTGCTGTAAAAGAATTATCTTTTAACTCAAAACTAACATTATCTAGTCCTTTTTTTTCAAGGGGAGAACCTTGTGAATAAACATAACTCACTTTTTGGAATTTAATTGACATAAGTAATTAATCAACTCTTTTTCTGAATTTATAGTATCCGGTATATTTATCGCATTGCTCTGCAAATCTTTCTTTACTTGTTGAAAAAATGGTACAGTCAGTCCTAGTTCATTTAATAACTTAGTTTTTTTAAAAACATACTCAGGTTTTCCCTGAGTTACTATCTGACCATCATTCATTACCAGTACTTGATCGGCTAAAGCTGTTTCATCAATATCATGTGTAATTGCAATCACAGTTAGTCCATATTTGTCTTTCATTTGCTGTACAACTTGCAACACCTGACTTCTTCCATCGGGATCTAACATAGATGTGGCCTCATCTAAAATAATAATTTTAGGCTTAATGGCAATAATACCTGCAATCGCCACTCTTTGCTTTTGCCCGCCAGAAAGAGAACCTGGTTCTGCATCTGCATATTCACTCATTCCAACAGCTGCAATTGCTTTAGGAACAATTTTCGTCATTTCTAAGCGAGAAACCCCTCGATTTTCTAATCCAAAAGCCACATCATCTGCAACTGTCGCACCGACGAATTGATTATCAGGATTTTGAAAAACAACCCCCACACGGTCCCGTATATCCCAAACAGTTTTTTGGGTGAGCCGAATTCCATCAACTTCAATTTTAGAATTAGCATTTTCGTCCGCATCAAGTAACCCATTTATTAAACGAATAATAGTCGACTTACCACTTCCATTATGTCCAATTATAGAAGTCCATGAACCTCTTTCAATGTCAAAAGTCACATTATTAATTGCGGGCTCTTTAGCATCAGGATAAGTAAAACTCACATTTCTAATTTTAATAATATTATCTATCGTCATGCTTTTGGCCTCCTAAGGTATGAGTTAATTGTACCAAAAAAAGGCAAAAAAAATCACCCATGAGGAGGGATAATATGCATTACCTAAGCTAGACTAAACTTTCGTCATCATCCTAACGCTTATTCTCACTCTCATGGATAATTCTTAATAGCTATTAAGTTTTGGTTACTCTCAAATTAAACTAATTCCAAAATAACCATTGGAGCACCATCACCCTTACGAGCAGTGGCTAACTTCATAATTCTGGTATAACCACCATTACGATCTTTGTAACGAGGTGCGATATCACTGAAAAGTTTTTGCAAAGCTGATTTAACAACAACTGCATCTTTTTCTTCATGGATGTCAGCAACTTCATTACGAACAAAGGCAGCAGCTTTTCTTCTAGCTGCTAAGTCACCACGTTTACCTAAAGTAATCATCTTTTCGGCAGTTCTGCGTACTTCTTTAGCACGAGTTTCAGTAGTAACAATGCGTTCATTCATAATTAATTGGGTAGTCATCTCTCTAAGCATTGCTTTTCTATGTGCACTATCCCAACCTAATTTACGGTATGCCATTCAGTTTACCTCCTTTTATTTTTCAGTTAATCTTCTTGACGAAGTGAAAGTCCTAGGTCAGCTAATTTATTTTTAACTTCTTCTAATGATTTTCGGCCTAAGTTACGTACACGCATCATGTCTGCTTCTGTTTTGTCGGTTAATTCTTGCAGAGTATTAATGCCTGCTCGCTTAAGACAGTTATAAGAACGAACAGAAAGGTCAAGCTCTTCAATCGTCATTTCAAGCTTTTTCTCTGCTGTATCGTCTTCTTTTTCAACCATTACATCGTTAAATTTTGTACTTGTATCAGCATTTTCAAACACTTTAAAGTGCTCTGCCAAAATTTTGGCAGCAAAACTTAGGGCGTCATTAGGCTTGATTGAACCATCAGTCCAAATCTCTAAAGTGAGCTTGTCAAAATCGTCTCTCTTACCAACACGAGTTGATTCAACTTGGTAATTAACTTTTTCGATTGGTGAAAAAAGAGAATCAACCGGAATAACACCAATTGGCATGTCTTCACTCTTATTGTCGCTTGCTGCAACATAACCACGACCATTCTTAACGGCAACTTGCATATGCAAATGTCCACCGTCTGCAATGGTACAAATATATTGGTCAGGATTTAATATTTGAATATCAGCGTCAACCTTAAAGTCATCAGCAGTTACAACTGCTGGACCTTCAACGTCAATTTCAATAATTTTTTGTTCATCTGAAAAAGACTTTAATTCAAGCTTCTTCAGGTTCAGAATTATTTTGGCAACGTCTTCTTTTACACCAGGAACGGTTGAAAATTCGTGCAAGACATCATCAATTTGAACATATACTAATCCTGTACCTGGAATAGATGTTAGTAAAACTCTACGTAATGAGTTACCTAAAGTAGTACCAAAGCCTCGTTCAAGTGGTTCAATAACAAATTTACCATAAGACTTCTCTTGGTCCACGACGGTAATATTTGGCTTTTCAAATTCAATCATTACTAGACCCCTTTCAAAACGCAACGTCTTTTATTAAGAAAAAAATTAGACACGACGACGTTTTGGTGGTCTAGAACCATTGTGAGGAACTGGGGTGACATCACGAATTGCAGTAATTTCCAACCCAGCAGCTTGCAGTGATCTAATAGCAGATTCACGACCAGCACCAGGACCCTTAACTGAAACTTCTACATGCTTCATACCTTGATCCATGGCACTCTTAGCAGCTGCCTCGCCAGCCATTTGTGCTGCAAATGGTGTAGACTTACGACTACCTTTAAAGCCCAAAGCTCCGGCTGATGACCAAGCAATTGCATTACCTTGAACGTCGGTAATCATGACTAAAGTATTATTAAACGTAGAATGAATGTGAGCAACGCCTTTTTCAACGTGCTTCTTCACACGACGCTTACGTGCTGTTTTAGGCATCAATAAACCTCCTTATTTTATTTATTCTTCTTACTACCCTTACGAGTACGTGCGTTATTCTTGGTATTTTGACCACGAACTGGGAGTCCACGGCGGTGACGCATACCACGGTAAGAACCAATATCAATTAACCGTTTGATATTCATGCTGACTTCTCTACGTAAGTCACCTTCAACACGGTATTTATCAACTTCTGCGCGAAGCTTTTCTTGATCATCTGGAGTCAAATCTTTTGAACGTATGTCTTCAGAAACACCAGCATCCGCACAAATTTTCTGAGCTGTTGGTTCACCAATACCATAAATATATGTTAATGCAACAACTATTCTTTTATCTCTTGGTAAGTCAACACCAGCAATACGTGCCATAAATTGCACCTCCTATTTTATTTTTAACCTTGACGCTGCTTGTGTTTTGGATTTGCAGGGCAAATAACCATTACACGACCATGTCTTTTAATAATCTTACAATGTTCACACATTGGTTTAACAGATGGTCTAACCTTCATGTTTCCCTCCGTTATTATTTTATAAACCGATAAGTAATTCTACCTTTTGTTAAATCGTAAGGAGAAAGTTCTACAGTCACGCGATCTCCTGGTAAGATACGAATATAATGCATTCTAATCTTACCGGAAACGTGTGCTAAAATTTCAGCCCCATTTTCCAATTCAACTTTAAACATAGCATTAGGTAAAGTATCAACTACTTTACCCTTTACTTCAATGACATCATCTTTTGCCAAAGCTGTTCCTCCGCATTTAAACAGTCATTCTTTGAAATTATAACACGGATAAATAAATATACAAATTATTCCTTTTTACTTAATACCGCATCAACTTGTTCAAAGACTTTTTCTGGAGTTTGTTCACCATTAACAATAGTCAGCAAACCATTCTTTTGATAATAGTCTTTCAAAGGTGTATTCATTTTTTCATTAACTTGTAAACGATTCTTTACTACTTCAGGCTTATCATCTTCACGTTGATAAAATTCATGGCTACCACAACGATCACAAATACCTTCAACTTTAGGCATCTTAGTAATCTTATTATAAGTTGCGCCACACTTTTTGCACATAAAGCGTGCTGATAGCCGACTAACCAAGGTTTCTTCTTTAACTTCTAATGAAATAACTTTAGTCAAAGGCTTGTTAAGTCGCTTAGTTATGCCTTCTAAAGCTTCTGCCTGAACAATTGTTCTTGGGAAACCATCTAAAATATACCCTTCTTTGATGTCAGGCTGATTTAAACGTTCCTCTACTAGCCTAGCAGTAACTTCATCGGGTACTAGATCACCTTTATCAATATAACTTTTAGCTTCAAGACCAACTTTGGTCTCATTAGCCATTGCTTCTCTAAACATATCCCCAGTTGAAATATGAGTTAGATGATATTTATCGACAATTTGTTCTGATACTGTACCCTTGCCAGTACCCGGTAATCCTAAAAGAAATAAGTTAATCATTTATTTGTTCCTATCTAATGAATCCAACGTACTCTCTCTTCATTAACAATCCGTTAATTTGGCGAGATAATTCCAAAACAACCCCAATTACAATTAAAAGACTAGTACCTCCTAGACCTATTGAACTTGGTAAGTCCCAAAAGTTAGTAGCAAGCTGTGGTAGTAAGGCAACTAAGCCTAAGAAAACAGAACCAACTGTTGACAACTTTATTAAAAGCTTAGAAACATAATCCTGTGTATCTTTACCTGGCCAAACGCTTGGAATATAAGCTCCTTGTTTTTGTAAATTCTTTGATAGTTTTTCAGGATTAACCTGAACAAAAGCATAAAAGAATGTAAACAATACTATTAAGAGTGTATAAATTATTACGCCAGTCGTAGTTTGCATACTAAAAATATTAGTCATTATTTTGTACCATTGCTGGTCACCTTGAGATCTTTGAAAGGCCATTAAAATTGTTGCTGGAGTGATGATGAATGAACTAGCAAAAATTACAGGGATAACACCTGAAACATTAACTTTTAATGGCAAGAAACTTTCAGAGCCACTTACAGTCGCACGTTTAGTGTATTGTATTGGAATACGACGATCTGCTTGTTCAACCCACGTAACTATTTGTGTTACGACAAGTACTGCAATGATAATCGCAATGAAGAACACAACACCTTGCCAACGATCAGTTGCACTATTATTGATAATTTCATCTTTATATAACTGCCAAAGACCACGTGGAAGTCGAGCTATAATACCAGCAAAAATTATAACTGAAACACCATTTCCCAGACCTTTATCAGTAATTTCATCACCAAGCCAAGTTAACAGCATTGTTCCTGCTGTCATGATTATTGCAATTTCAGCATAGGTTTGTGGCGTTTGTGACTTAACAAGCCCCATTTGTGTCAAAGCGTTAAAGCCAAGAGTAATTCCAACACTTTGAACGAATGCCACAAATAATGAAAGCCATCTAGTGACTTGATTAGTCTTACGCCGTCCAACTTCACCTTGCTTTCCCCATTCAACTAAAGTTGGAATAATATCCATTTGTAATAATTGAATAACAATTTGTGCTGTAATATACGGGGAAACTCCTAGAGAAAAAATAGAGTAAGTATCTAATCCACCACCAGAAACAGTATCTAGCATTGGAACTAGGCCAGTTTGTGCAACCTGAGTGATCGCTTTTGCATTAACACCTGGAACAGTAATGTTAGCTCCAATGCGATATAGCAAAAGAATAAAGAGTGTAAAATAAATTTTATTTCTTATTTCTTTATCCTTAAAGGCGTTCTTCAAAGTCGAAAACATTAGATCACCTCAACAGATCCGCCGGCAGCTTCAACTGCCTTTTTCGCAGCTGCGGAAACTTTATTAACCTTTACATTTAACTTGACTTTTAACTCACCTTTAGCAAGTAACTTGACACCTGATAATTCTTTCTTTACCAAGCCAACTTCTTTAAGACTAGCAACAGTTACTTCACTATTATCTTTAAATTTGTTTAAGTCGTCTAAATTAATAATTGCGTATTCTTTACGGTTAACATTCTTAAAACCACGTTTAGGCATGGTTCTGAATAGTGGCATTTGCCCACCTTCAAAACCTAAACGTGTATGACCACCTTGACGGGATAATTGTCCCTTTTGTCCACGGCCAGAAGTTTTTCCGTAACCACTTGAAGTACCACGTCCAACACGTTTTCTAGTATTGCGTGAACCTTCAGCAGCATGTAATTCATGAAGCTTCATTAATTCGGCACCTCCTTATTTAATTATTTAGTTGTCTCTTCAACAGAGATCAAATGAGCAATTTTCATTAACGCACCACGTGTAGTAGCGTTATCTGGTAAAGTTACTGTACTATTGATTCTACCCAAGCCAAGAGCTTTAACGATTTTTCTTTGGTCAGGTAGACGGTGCGCAGCACTTCTAATTAAAGTAACTTTTAATTCAGTCATTTATAAGTCTCCCTAATCTAAATCTGCGTGACGAAGCTTTTCAACATCTTCACTAGTTCTAAGTTTCTTTAATCCATCAATTGCTGCACGCACAACATTAATTGGAGTATTTGAACCTAATGACTTAGAAGTAACGTCTGCAATACCAGCCATATCCATAACGATACGAACAGCACCACCAGCAGCAACTCCAGATCCGGCTGGAGCAGGCTTAAATAAAATGCTTCCTGAGCCATAGTGACCAATTACTTCATGGGGAATAGTTGTTCCAACTGTTGGAACAGTAATCATATTCTTCTTACCAGCTTCAACGGCCTTACGGATTGCTTCTGGGACTTCTTGAGCCTTACCAGTACCAAAGCCGACACGACCTTTTTTGTCGCCAACGATTACCAAGGCGGCAAATCTCATTCGTTGTCCACCTTTGACAACCTTGGTAACACGATTAATTGCTACTAACTGATCTTCGATGTCGTCTTTATTTCTGCGATTATTACGAGAATCGTTGCGGTTTGCCATGTATTATTCTCCTTCCTTAGAAATCTAATCCATTTTCACGAGCGGCATCTGCCAAAGCAGAAATACGGCCGTGGTATAAGTAACCACTTCTATCAAATACAATATTTGAAATATTTTTACTTTTAGCTGCTTCAGCAATTGCTTTACCAACAGCTTGAGCCTGTTCTACTTTAGTTGAATCCTTAGCAATGGAAGCATCTAAAGTTGAGGCACTTGCTAGCGTGACACCCGCTACGTCATCAATTAATTGAGCGTAGATGTTTTTGTTTGAACGGAAAACACTTAAGCGTGGGCGCTCAGCAGTACCAGAAATCTTGCTACGAATACGTTTATGACGCTTTAAGCGCAATTTATTCTTATCTGGTTTAGAAATCACAATTTCACCTCAAAATTTATCTATTATTTACCTGTTTTACCTTCTTTGCGACGTACATATTCATCAACATAACGAATACCTTTACCCTTATAAGGCTCTGGTGGACGTACATCACGAATTTCAGCCGCAAATTGTCCAACATTTTGCTTTGAAATTCCTTCTACTTCAATTTCAGTTGCTGAAGTAGCTTTTACAGAAACACCTTCTGGCGCAGTCATTTCAACTGGGTGTGAATAACCAACGTTTAAAGTTAATTTATCACCTTGAGTAGTTGCTCGATAACCAACACCGATTAACTTCAAAGTCTTCTTGTAACCATTAACTACACCTTCAACCATTGAAGCTAAGTTAGCTCTTTCAGTACCATGAAGTGCCTTATCGCTTTCACTTGAACGTGAAAAAGTGATTTTGCCATCTTCTTGGTTAAAGGTAATTTTTGGATCAAAATATCTAGTTAATTCACCCTTAGGACCTTTGACAGTGATATTGTCACCTTCTTTGGTAACAGTGACACTATCTGGGACTTCAATTATTTTTAAACCTATCCGGCTCATTGATTGTTCTCCTTTCTGTCAGAATTACCAAACGTAAGCGATAACTTCGCCACCAACATCTTTTTGTCTTGCTTCTTTATCGGTAATTACACCAGCAGAAGTTGAAACGATGGCGATACCTAATCCGTTAAGAACCTTAGGTAAATTTTCAGCACTAACATAGTTTCTAAGACCTGGCTTAGAAATACGCTTTAAGCCTGAAATGACACGTTCTCCGTCTGGACCATATTTCAAGAAAATCTTGATAATACCTTGCTTATTGTCATCAGTAACTTCGTAATCACGGATGAAGCCTTCGCGTTTCAAAATTTCTGAAATAGATTTTTTTATGTTTGATGCAGGAATTTCAACAGAACTATGCTTTGCCATATTAGCATTCCTAATTCTTGTCAAGTAATCTGCGATCGGATCTGTCATGACCATTTATGCTATCCTCCTAACCGTATTACCAACTAGCCTTTTTAAGACCTGGGATCTGACCCTTGTGAGCTAAATCCTTCAAGCAAATACGGCATAAGCCAAATTTACGATACACAGAGTGTGGGCGACCACATCTCTCGCAACGAGTATATTCACGTGAAGAAAACTTAGCAGGACGATGATTTCTAATTTTTTGTGACGTTTTAGCCATTAGTGTCCTCCATTATTTTGCAAACGGCATACCAAATTGACTTAAAAGCTCACGCGCTTCTTCATCAGTGTTGGCAGTAGTTACGATAACAACATCCAAACCCCTAGTCCGATTAACCTTATCAAAGTCAATTTCTGGGAAAATCAATTGTTCCTTAATACCTAAAGTATAGTTGCCTCGACCATCAAATGAACGACTTGAAACACCACGGAAGTCACGAACACGAGGAAGTGAAACACTAATCAACTTGTATAAGAAGTCATACATTCTATCTCCTCTAAGTGTTACCTTAGCACCAATAGACATACCTTCACGCAAGCGGAAGTTCGCAATTGATTTCTTAGCTTTGGTAACTAATGGTTTTTGACCAGAAATCAAAGTTAACTCATCAACAGCCTCATCCAAAGTTTTAGCATTGGAAACAGCATCACCAACACCCATGTTTAAAACGATTTTTTCAATCTTAGGTACTTGCATAACTGAACTGTAATCAAACTTTTCTTGCAATGCAGGAACAATCTTTTCTTTATATTCTTTAGCTAAATAATTTGCCATTTGTGTCCTCCCTTCTACTTTTTAGTTTCTTTTTTGCTTTCAGATTTAGCAATAACCTTAACATTAGATGCATGAATTGAACCTTCTGATTCAACTACACCACCATTTGCATTGGTTTGCGAAGGTTTTTGGTGTTTTTTTATTGTATTAACGCCCTTAACAACCACACGGTTCTTTTTAACGTTAACTGAAAGAACAATACCTTCTTTACCCTTATCTTTTCCGGCAATAACTTTTACTTTGTCACCAGTTTTAACAAACATCAGTGCACCTCACTTAATTATAAGACTTCTGGAGCAAGAGAGACGATCTTCATAAAGTCGTGCTCACGTAACTCACGTGCAACAGGCCCAAAGATACGAGTACCACGTGGGCTCTTATCTGCATTAATTACAACGCCGGCATTTTCATCAAACTTGATGTATGAACCATCTTCACGACGTGCGCCTGATTTTGTTCTAACAATAACAGCTTTAACAACGTCGCCTTTTTTGACAACGCCACCTGGTGTTGCTTGTTTAACTGTTGCTACCACGATATCGCCAATGTTACCAGTCTTACGCTTTGAACCACCTAAGACTCTAATAACTAAAAGTTCTCTGGCACCTGAGTTATCAGCAACCTTCAAACGGGATTCATTTTGAATCACTATATAATCCTCCCCTCACTAAATCCGCAAGTTAAACAGATTTCTTAACAATTTCAACTAAACGAAAGCGTTTTGTACGAGATAATGGACGAGTTTCCATGATACGAACAGTATCGCCAACTTTAGCTTCATTATTTTCATCTTGTGCGTAATATTTCTTTGAATATCTTGTACGCTTTTTGTATACAGGGTGATTCTTGTAAGTATCAACTACTACAGTAATAGTTTTATCATTCTTATCAGAAATTACTCGACCTTGATATACGTGACGACGATTTCTTTCGATTGATTCGCTCAAGTTAATAACTCCCTTCCACTAATCGTTTTTTAATGCTTCTTCGCTAAGAATTGTTTTAATTCTAGCGATATTTTTGCGGACTTTACTTAGGCGAGCGGTATTTTCTAATTGACCCGTTGCTTGTTGAAAACGCAAATTAAAAAGTTCTTCTTTATATTGCTTTTCCTTATCTAACATCTGATCATTGGTTAGTGCTCTGATATCCTTAGCCTTCATTAGAATTGCCACCTACTTCCGAACTTTTAGTCACAAATTTACACTTAATTGGTAATTTAGTTGCTGCAAGTCTTAAAGCTTCACGAGCGGTTGCTTCACTAACACCACCAATTTCAAACATTATTTTTTCTCTCTTAACAACAGCTACCCAACCGGCTGGTGCACCTTTACCAGAACCCATACGTACACCAACACCTTTAGCAGTGTATGACTTTTGAGGGAAAATTCTAATCCAAACTTTACCACCACGCTTCATGTAACGAGTCATCGCAACACGAGCAGCTTCGATTTGTTGATTAGTAATCCAATGTGATTCAAGGGCTTCCAAACCATACTCACCAAAAGCAATGGTTTTTCCACCTTTAGCAGCACCGCGCATTTTTCCACGGAATTCACGACGGTGTTTTACTCGCTTTGGTACTAGAGGCATTATTTGTTTCCTCCTTTCACAGCTTTTCGAGGTGTCTTACTCTTTGAAGGTAAGATTTCACCACGGTTAATCCATACTTGAACACCAATTTCACCATAAGTGGTAAATGCGTTTACCCAAGCATAGTCAATGTCAGCTCTCAATGTCTGTAATGGAACACGACCTTCAGTATGCCACTCTCTTCTTGCCATGTCAGCACCATTTAAACGACCAGAAGTTTGAACTCTGATTCCTTTGGCTCCTGCACGCATAGATCTTTGAGTAGCTTGGCGCATTGCACGTCTAAATGCAATACGTGCTTCTAATTGACTAGCGATACTTTCAGCTACTAATTTAGCATCTAAATCTGGCTTCTTAATCTCAACAATATTTACTTGAACTTGCTTCTTAGTTAAAGCATTTAACTCTTTTCTTAAAGCTTCAACTTCAGAACCACCTTTACCGATTACCATTCCTGGCTTAGCAGTATTAATCGATACATTGATTCTATTTGCTGCACGTTCAATTTCAATAGTAGAAACAGAGGCATCTTTTAATTTCTTAGAAATGAATTGTCTGATGCGCAGGTCTTCATTTAAGGTTTCCTTGTATCCTCTGTCAGCATACCATTTAGATTCCCAATCACGAATTACGCCGAGACGAAAACCATTTGGGTTAATCTTTTGACCCATTAATATACCTCCCTTAATCGTTCTTTTCTGAAACTACTACAACTACATGACTAGTTCTCTTGTTAATAGGAGAAGCCATACCTTTGGCACGTGGTCTAAATCTCTTTAAAGTTGCTCCTTCATTGACGTATGCTTCTGATACATATAAATTTGCACTTTCGAGATCGTAATTGTGTTCTGCGTTTGCAATTGCTGAACGTAAAACTTTTTCAACGATTGGGGAAGCAGCTCTAGGCGTAAATTGCAAGATTGCCAATGCTTCAGCAACATCTTTACCGCGAATCAAATCAACGACTAAACGTGCTTTTCTTGCAGTAATCCGAACAGTTCTTGCTTCAGCCCTAGCTGAACTAATTTGTTCTGCCATTTAAGTGTTTCTCCTTTCTTTATCTTGTAGCCTTGTCGTCAGATGCTTTGTGTCCATGGAAAGTTCTCGTTGGAACAAATTCACCTAATTTGTGGCCAACCATGTCTTCAGTAATATAAACTGGAACATGTTTTCTACCATCGTAAACAGCTATAGTCAACCCAACAAAGGAAGGGAAAATAGTTGAACGACGTGACCAAGTCTTAATAACCTGTTTTTTTTCTGAATCAGCTTGTGCATCAACTTTCTTTAACAATGATGCATCTGCAAAAGGCCCTTTTTTAATACTACGGCTCATTAATTAACCCTCCTTCTATTACTTGCTACCTTTACGGTGACGAATAATTAACTTCTCGCTGGCTCTCTTACTATTTCTAGTCTTAATACCACGAGCTTTCTTACCCCAAGGAGTCATAGGTTGTGGACGTCCGACTGGAGCCTTACCTTCACCACCACCATGTGGGTGATCGTTAGGGTTCATTACAGAACCACGGGATTGTGGACGTCTGCCTAGCCAACGGCTACGACCAGCTTTACCTATTTGAATTAATGAATGTTGCTCATTGCCAACAACACCAATAGTTGCACGACAAGCTGACAAAATCTTACGAACTTCGCCACTTTGTAATCTAACTAACGTATACTTGCCGTCACTACCCAAAACTTGAGCACTAGTACCCGCACTTCTTACTAATTGACCACCTCTACCAGGTCTCAACTCAATGTTATGAATTGAAGTACCAGTAGGGATATCTTTTAATGGTAATGCGTTACCTGGCTTAATGTCTGCATTAGAACCTGATTCAACTATATCACCAACTTTTAATCCTTTAGGTGCTAAAATGTAAGTTTTAATACCATCAGTATAGTGAAGAAGTGCGATATTAGCAGTTCTATTTGGATCATATTCAATAGTTTTAACAACGGCTTTTGTGTTGTCCTTGTTACGTTTGAAATCAATGATACGATACTTTTGTTTATGTCCACCGCCACGGTGTCTACTAGTAATATGACCATATGAGTTACGACCCGCAGTATGTGATTGTGACTCAAGCAAAGTACGCTCTGGCTTGCTTGTAGTAATCTCAGCGAAGTCGGAAGAAGTCATATTACGGCGACCATTTGTGGTTGGCTTATAAATCTTAATAGCCAATTGACTGACCTCCTATTACTTATTCTCTTCTGTATTTTCGTCTTTAAAAATTTTGATGTCGTTTGAATCGTTAGTTAAAGTAACAATTGCTTTACGTGTGCGAGCAGTTTTACCAGTATAGCGCCCAACTCGCTTATCCTTACCACGAACATTCATAATGTTAACTTTTTTAACTTTAACATCAAAAATTTCTTCAACAGCGTTACGAACTTGAGTCTTGGTTGCAGTTAAAAGCACATTGAAAGTGTACTTCTTATCATCCATTAAATTCGTAGACTTTTCAGTAATGACAGGTCTTAAAATGATATCGTGTGCACTCATTCTTTTGCAGCCCCCTCAACATTCTTTTCAATCTTCTCAATAGCATCCTTAGTCAAGATTAATTTGTCATAATTGACAACATCTTCAACATTAACACCATTAATAGTGATTACCTTAACGTTTGGCAAATTCTTAGCTGAAAGTTGCACGTTTCTATCTTCTGAAACAACCAACACTTTGCCTGCAACATTTAAGCTGTCCAGTATTGCTTTGAATTCTTTTGTCTTAGGTGCTGACATAGTCAACTGATCTAAAACAATCAAATTATTATCAATTAATTTTTGAGAAAGAACTGACTTAATAGCCAAACGACGTTGCTTTCTTGGCATTGAATATGCATAAGAACGTGGAGTAGGTCCAAAGACTACACCACCACCACGCCATTGAGGTGATCTAATAGAACCTTGACGAGCACGCCCGGTACCCTTTTGCTTCCATGGCTTCTTACCACCACCACGAACAGCAGATCTATTCTTCACTTTTGAAGTGCCTTGACGCTTGCCAGCTCTTTGTCTGATGATTGCATCAAAAACTACGCTCTCATTTGGTTCAATACCAAAAACTTCATCTTTTAAAGAAACTTCACCAGCATCTTTACCTTTTTGATCGATAACTTTTAAATTAGCCATTCTAGTCCTCCTTCCTAATCGTTATTTTTAACAGCAGATTTGACAGTAATTAATGAATTTTTAGCACCAGGCACGTTGCCTTTAATTAATAAAACATTCTTATCTGCCACAACTTTTTCAATTACTAGGTTTTCAATGGTAACTTTTTTCACACCCATGTGACCTGGCAAGCGCTTGCCTTTAGGTACACGGTTAATGATGGAACCCATTGAACCAGGAATTCGATGGTATCTTGAACCATGAGTTTCAGGTCCACGTGATTGACCCCAACGTTTAATGTTACCTTGGTATCCATGACCTCTTGTAATTCCGGTAACGTCAACAACGTCGCCTTCCTTAAATGTGTCCACAGTAACTTCTGAGCCGACTTCGTAGTCCTTAAGCTCTACTCCGCGGATTTCACGAATGAAGCGCTTAGGCGACGTCTTTGCTTTTGCAGCATGACCTTTTTCTGGTTTGTTGCTCAAAACTTCACGTTTATCTTGATAGCCCAATTGAACTGCTTCGTAACCGTCTGATTCAACAGTCTTAACTTGCATAACAACATTAGGTGTTGCTTCAACAACAGTTACAGGAACAAGGATACCATCTTTAGTGAATATTTGAGTCATACCGACTTTTCTTCCTAAGATTCCTTTGGTCATGTTTACACCTCTTTCTTTTTAAAATTTATAGTTTGATTTCGATGTCAACACCGCTTGGTAAATCAAGCTTCATTAAAGAATCAACAGTTTTAGGTGTTGGATTTAAAATATCAATTAAACGTTTATGTGTCCGCATTTCAAACTGTTCACGAGAATCCTTGTTCTTATGTGGTGAACGTAAAACTGTGAATAAAACCCTTTCTGTTGGCAAAGGAACTGGACCTGAAATTTCAGCGCCAGTCCTCTTTGCAGTAGCTACGATTTTAGCAGCTGATTCATCGAGAATACCATGTTCGTATGACTTTAGTCGAATACGAATTGATTGACTTGCCATTAAATTACCTCCTTAACGTCCTCTTTAAAAGATGACTAGCTTCCGCAAAAATTCCCAGCACACTTCTGTGGCAATGCATCCTGGTGTGCCGCAACCTTTTGCATCAACGCTCTACAACAAAGATGTGCTTTAGAGCAGAATAAGCCCTAAATGCACAAAGACTATTGTACCTACTTTACGCTTAAATATCAAGGGTTAGGGTTATTTTTATTTAAATTAAAGCATTAATTTAGACGAAATTTGTTTGATAAAAAATAGCTATTATATATAAAAATCCATTAATAAAAGTAAAAATTAATTTTTAAACTGATTGAATTTTATTGGGCTCAAAGTAAAAGCATCAAACTACTCATGTAGTTTGATGCTTTTAAGCCTAATTAAAATAAAGAATTATTAAATTTATCAACAACTCGATCTTTACATTAGGACAAAATTACTATTCAGCGTTACCGCCACGATTTTTAATAATTTCTTCCTGGATTGACTTAGGAGTAGCTGCATAGTGATCAAAGACCATTGTGAAAGTACCACGACCTTGAGTTGATGACCGCAAAGTAGTTGCGTAGCCAAACATTTCAGCAAGTGGAACCATTGAATTCAATACTTTAGCACCCGAGCGGTCTACCATATTGTCCATTGTACCACGACGAGCAGTAATCGAACCCATTACATCTCCTAAGTATTCTTCGGGTGTAATCACTTGAACTTTCATAATTGGCTCAAGAATTACCGCACCAGCCTTAGGAGCTGCATTCTTCAAAGCAATTGAAGCGGCAACTTTGAAGGCTGCTTCTGAAGAGTCAACTTCATGGTAACTACCATCATAAAGTTTAGCCTTGACATCAATTAATGGATATCCTGCTAAAATACCATTCTTCATTGATTCTTGTAACCCGGCATCAACTGAAGGGATAAATTCACGAGGAACAACACCACCGACAATGGCATCTTCAAACTCATATCCTTTACCTCTTTCATTTGGTGTGAATTCAATCCAAACGTCACCATATTGACCTTTACCACCAGATTGACGAACAAATTTACCCTGTGCTTGTGCTTCCTTAGTAAAGGTTTCGCGATAAGCAACTTGTGGTTCACCAATTTTGGCTTCAACGTGAAATTCACGTTTCATTCGTTCTACCATAATTTGAAGGTGCAATTCACCCATCCCAGAAATTAAAGTTTGTCCAGTTTCTGCATTAGTTTCTGCTCTAAAGGTTGGATCCTCTTCAGTTAACTTCTGCAAAGCAACGTCAAGCTTATCACGGTCTGCTTTTGATTCTGGTTCGATTGAAACTTGAATAACTGGATCTGGAACTTCTAGGCTTTCCAAAATCAATGGGTGATCTGGATCAGTCAAAGAGTCACCAGTAGTGGTATTCTTTAAGCCAATTGCTCCCGCAATATCTCCAGAGAAGACTTCAGAAATTTCACTTCTTGAATTAGCATGCATTTGTAATAAACGACCAACACGCTCACGACCGTTCTTAGAAGCATTTAAAACATAAGATCCAGATTCAAGTGAACCAGTATAGACACGAATATAAGTTAAACGACCAACGAATGGATCAGTTGCAATCTTGAAAGCTAATGCTGAAAACGGCTTGTCGTCACCAGCAATTAATTCAACTTCTTCACCAGATTTAGGATCATGAGCAACATAAGGTTTTACATCTAGTGGTGATGGCAAGTAATCAACAACACCATCAAGCATCATTTGTACACCCTTGTTCTTAAATGCTGAACCGGCAAATACTGGGAAAGCTTTCAAATCTAGCGTTGCCTTACGAATAGCATCTTTTAATTCTTCAATGGAAATTTCTTCACCATTAAGGTATTTATCCATGATGTCGTCATCAACATCAGCTACTTGTTCAATTAATTCAGCACGACGCTTTTCTGCTTCTTCTTTGTATTCATCTGGAACTGGAATTGTTTCCCATTTAGCCCCAAGCTTGTCTTCATCATAAACATCAGCTACCATGTCGATTAAATCAATGACGCCTTCAAATGTTTCAGCAGAACCAATCGGCATCTGCACAGCTAAAGCATTGGCGTTTAAACGTTCATGTAAAGATTTTACAGACTTATCAAAGTCCGCACCAATCTTGTCCATCTTGTTAATGAAAACAATTCGAGGAACACCGTAAGTTTCAGCTTGGCGCCAAACATTTTCAGTTTGTGGCTCAACACCAGCTTGAGCATCAAGAACAGTTACCGCACCATCAAGAACCCGAAGGGAACGCTCAACTTCAATTGTAAAGTCAACGTGTCCTGGGGTATCAATAATGTTAATTCTGTAGTCATTCCATTGAGCAGTTGTGGCCGCGGACGTAATGGTAATACCACGTTCTTTTTCTTCTTCCATCCAGTCCATTTGGGAATCACCTTCATGTGTTTCACCAATTTTATGGATTTTACCAGTGTAGTAAAGTATACGCTCGGTAGTGGTGGTTTTACCCGCATCAATGTGGGCCATAATACCAATATTACGTGTTTTTTCTAATGGAAATTCACGTTTATTAGCCATAAATTCTCTCTCCTTAAAAAATTAGAAACGATAATGAGCAAAGGCACGGTTAGCTTCTGCCATGCGATGAACATCTTCACGCTTCTTAACTGCTGAACCAGTGTTATTTGAAGCATCAATAATTTCATTAGCTAAACGCTCATCCATTGTGTGCTCATTACGCAAACGGGCATATGAAACCAACCATCTTAAGCCTAAAGTTGTTCTTCTTTCTGGACGAACTTCAACTGGAATTTGATAATTTGATCCACCAATACGACGAGCTCTAACTTCCAAAACTGGCATAATGTTATTCATTGCTTCTTCAAAAACATCAAGTGGCTCTTTGTCAGTCTTTTCTTTAACAATATTAAAAGCGTCATAAAGGATTGCAGATGCCTTAGCTCTTTTACCATCAATCATCAAGTGATTAATTAACTTGGTAACAAGCTTTGAGTTGTATACTGGATCTGCTAAGATATCTCTTTTAGCTACATGTCCTTTTCTAGGCATTATTTAACTCCTCCTTAATCTTTCTTGGCACCATACTTAGAGCGACCTTGTTTTCTGCCATCAACACCAGCAGTATCAAGAGCACCACGAATAATATGGTAACGCACACCAGGAAGGTCCTTTACACGACCACCACGAATTAAAACAACCGAGTGCTCTTGTAAGTTGTGACCTTCACCAGGAATATAAGCAGTTACTTCAATTAAGTTAGAAAGACGTACACGAGCATACTTTCGTAAAGCTGAGTTTGGTTTCTTTGGCGTCATAGTACCCACACGAGTAGCAACTCCACGCATTTGTGGTGCTGGGTTAGATACTAATTCTTTTTTCATACTGTTATAGCCGTAGCTTAAAGCTGGGGACTTTGACTTAGTCGTCTTAGTCCGACGACCTTTTCTTACCAATTGATTAATGGTTGGCATTAACTTTTTCCTCCTATAAATCGTTTATTTTGTTCACACATCCAGGAGTTTCTTTTTTATCCTGAACATTACTTCAAAATGCACACAGATTATTTTACACGCTTCTAATTAAAAATCAATCCATTCTATTAAGAAATTTCACTTATTTTTACGTATTATTAATTGAGGTGAATTTATAAAATGATTTATTTATTAACCAATTTTATAATTGGAAGTTGCTTAGCTTCTCATGCAGCTGTAATTTGTGAGCATTATAACCAAAGTGACTTTATCTTCACTAGATCACACTGCACCATTTGCCACAGTGAATTAAGCTTACTAGATGAACTTCCTATTATTTCTTACATTTTTTTACGTGGCAGATGTCGTTATTGTCATGGACAAATTTCTGCCCATCTTTTTTTAATCGAAGTTATTGGTGGTTTTGCCTATATTCAGATTGACTTTAGTAAAGTTGAAGGACAGCTAACAGCTATTTTAATTTTTAGCTTATTGCTTGTTGCGATTTATGATGCGACACATTCTGAGTTTCACCTCGTCATGCTTTTACCAGCCCTTTTTTCTATAAGCTATCATATTAACAATTTATTTAAAGCTGAATTATTAGATTATATCGAGGCATTCCCAATTTTAATTTTACTTGTTATCTATATTTTTCAGAAAAAACTTGGTAGCGGCGATTTAATTATCTATTTAATTTTAATACTATATTTTAATGCGCATTTTGCTAATCAAGTTTTTTTATTCGGTTCTATTTTTTTACTTTCACAATTCATCCTTGAAAAGAAAAATTTTTCAAAAAAACAAGCTATACCTTTTATTCCCTATCTTTTTTTAGGTTTAGTTATACAGTTGATTCTTAACTAAAAAGAGCTTAATTTCTTATAATAAGAAATTAAGCTCTTTTAAAATTTATTATTGTGGATCCTTTAGCTTGTCAGCTTCCTTCATTTGTTTTTCAATATCAGCAATTGAATAAACAGACTTTGGCTTAGCTACATCTGCTTCAGGTTCCATATTACGATAAACTGGGAGACCAGTACCAGCAGGTATAATTTTACCAATAATAACGTTCTCTTTCAAACCAAGAAGTGGGTCATTTTTACCCCTGATTGAAGCATCGGTAAGAACACGAGTGGTTTCTTGGAATGATGCAGCTGACAAGAAACTATTAGTTTCTAATGCTGCCTTAGTAATTCCCAAAATCACACTTTGAGCGGTTGCAGGGATGCCACCAGAAATAATTACTGACGTGTTACGTTCCTTAAATTGGCCAATATCCATAATTTCACCTGGTAACAAGTTAGTTTCACCAGGATCAAGAACTCTAACTTTTTGAAGCATTTGTCTAGTTAAAACTTCAACGTGCTTATCAGAAATATCAACCCCCTGCATTCTATAAGCTTTTTGAACTTCAACTAAAATATATTCTTCAGTTGTTAAAGTATCTGTAACTTGGATTAATTCTTTCGGATCAATTGAACCAAGGGTCAGCTTAGCTCCTCGTTTCACTTCATCACCTTCAGCAACTGCAACAGATGCTGTGTATGGTACGCTGTAACTTCTGGTATCAATTTTACCTTTAACTGTGATTTCACGAGTGTGTTCTGCTGGATTTTCTTGAATTGAATCAATTATTCCATCAACTTCAGAAATAACAGCCCGACCTTTAGGATTACGCGCTTCAAACAATTCTTGCACACGAGGAAGACCCTGTGTAATATCTTCGGCACCAGCAACACCACCATTGTGGAAAGTACGTAGAGTTAGCTGAGTACCCGGTTCACCAATTGATTGCGCCGCAACAGTACCAACCGCTTCACCAACTTCAACCGCTTCACCAGTTGCCAAATTCATACCATAGCATCTGCGGCAAACACCATGTGATGTATCACAAGTTAAAATTGAACGAATTTTAACATTAGTAACTCCTGCAGCACAAATTTGGTGCGCCAGATTTTCATCCATCATTACATTTGGCCCTACAATTGCTTCACCAGTTTGTGGATCTTTAACCGTTTCGGCAGTGAATCGACCAAGTAAACGATCATAGAGTGGTTCTATTAATTCATCGCCTTCCATAATAGCATGAACATCAATTCCACGATCAGTACCACAATCTTCTTCACGAATAATCACATCTTGCGCAACATCTACTAAACGTCTAGTCAAATAACCTGACTGAGCCGTCTTCAACGCTGTATCGGTCATTCCTTTACGTGCACCGTGAGTTGACATGAACAGTTCTAGTACAGATAGCCCTTCTTTAAAGTTTGAAGTAACTGGAATTTCAAATAGTCCACCGTTAGGTGTGGCCATTAACCCCCGCATTCCAGCAAGCTGTGTAAAGTTAGAAATATTACCACGAGCACCTGAGTCAGCCATAATTGTAATTGGGTTACGTGGATCATATATTTGGGCAATTTCATTTTGAACTTGATCTTTACATTCATTCCAGATACTAATCACACGATCATGTCGTTCTTGTTCCGTAATTAGCCCACGTCTAAATTGCTTAGAAACAACATCAACTTGCTTGTGCGCTTTGGCTACCTTTTCATCTTTATCATCAATTTCCGGAACATCAGTCATTCCAATAGTAATACCAGAAGTGGTTGAACTTGTATAACCAAGAGTCTTTAAGTCATCAAGATACTCTGAAGTTCTTTGAACCCGATAATACTTGTAAATTGTTGCAATCGAATCTGATAAAAATGACTTCTTAAATGGTGTAGAAATTAATTCATCAGCAATATCATCGATTTTTTGATTGATGTCTTCGCCTGAATGTAAGAAATACTTTTCTGCTAAAGGATTATTTAAATTCTCTTTAGTTGGTTCATTGATATAGAAGTAATCCTTTGGAAAAATTTGGTTAAAAATTACCCGACCATATGTCGTAATAAAAATACCGTGTTCACAGCCCTTCGGCCATGCTTTTTCCGGCATTGAATCAGCAGCCATACCAATAATTGTATGGTAATGAATATCACCATTATTGTAAGCAATAGTTGCTTCATCTGGGGAATTGAAAATCATTCCCTCGCCTTCACGACCTTTTTCAGCTTGTGTTAACCAATAGTTACCTAAAACTATATCCTGCGAAGGTGTAACAATCGGTTTACCATCTTTAGGTGCCAAGATATGATGCGCTGCTAGCATTAATAATCTTGATTCCGCAACTGCTTCATCAGATAGTGGAACATGAATAGCCATCTGGTCACCATCAAAGTCAGCATTATAAGCTTCACAAGTTAATGGATGTAAGCGAATAGATTTACCTGGCACTAATACAGGTTCAAATGCCTGAATACTTAAACGGTGCAAGGTAGGAGCACGGTTCAGTAGAACTGTTCTTTCCTTGATTACATCTTCAAGTACATCCCAAACCTCATCATCTTCACGATCAATTTTGCGTTTTGCACTCTTAATATTGGATGCAATCTTGCGTTTAACTAGTTCGTGCATCACAAATGGCTTAAATAATTCAAGTGCCATTGGCCGTGGAACACCACACTGATAAAATTTCAATTTTGGTGAAACATCGATAACTGAACGACCAGAATAATCAACACGTTTACCAAGTAAGTTTTGACGAAAACGTCCTTGTTTACCTTTCAGCATGTGTGATAAAGACTTCAATGGTCGATTGCCTGGACCGACAACTGAGCGACCACGACGACCATTATCAATCAAAGCATCAACAGCTTCTTGCAACATCCGCTTTTCATTTTGTACGATAATGTTAGGAGCATTAAGGTCAAGTAATCTCTTTAACCGGTTATTCCGATTAATTACTCGACGATAAAGATCGTTTAAGTCAGAAGTAGCAAAGCGACCACCTTCTAGTTGAACCATTGGACGCAAGTCCGGTGGAATAACTGGTACGGCATCAATAACCATCCATTCTGGTTTATTACCAGAATCTTTAAAAGCATCTAAAATATCTAGTCTTCTAATTGCACGAACACGTTTTTGACCAGTAGCAGTCGCCAATTCTTTCTTTAAATCAGTAACTTCTTTGGCCAAATCAACTTTACGTAGCAGATCACGAATTGCTTCTGCCCCCATCTTAGCTTCAAATCGACTACCATATTTAGCTTTTTGTTCTCGATATTCAACTTCTGTTAGCAATTGTTTGAATTCAAGGTCGGTATCACCCGGATCAATTACAATATAAGCAGCAAAATAAATTACTTCTTCTAATAACCTTGGTGACATATCAAGAATTAATCCCATTCTTGATGGTATTCCCTTAAAGTACCAAATATGAGTAACTGGAGCAGCCAATTCAATATGACCCATCCGTTCTCTTCTTACTTTAGATGAAGTAACCTCAACCCCACAGCGATCACAAACGATACCACGATATCTTACGCCTTTGTACTTACCACATGCACAAGCCCAATCTTTAGTTGGCCCGAAAATTCTTTCATCAAATAAACCATCTTTTTCGGGTTTTAAAGTACGATAATTAATCGTTTCGGGTTTTTTAACTTCGCCGTATGACCAACTCCGAATTTTATTCGGGGATGCAAGACCAATCTGCATACTTTCAAATTTATTAACGTCAATCAAAAGTTTGACCTCCTACTATTTAGAAATCTTGTGATCATCATCGGACTCATCAACCAGAGTTTCACTCTTAGTTGGTATTTCAGTTGTTTCTGCTCCAGACTTCACCGCTTCCTCAGCTAGTTTTTTCTTTTGCTGTTCTTCTGCCATCTTGGATAAAGTATCAATATTTAAATGCTCACTTGAATCATCATCCATGTCGCGCAATTCAATTTCATTATGATCCATATCAAGCACACGGATGTCCAATCCTAATGATTGCAGCTCTTTGACAAGAACACGGAAAGATTCAGGAACACCTGGCTTAGGAATTCTTTCACCCTTAACTATCGCTTCATAGGCTTTAACACGCCCCACAACGTCATCTGACTTATAAGTCAAAATTTCTTGAAGTGTGTATGCCGCACCATAGGCTTCAAGTGCCCAAACTTCCATTTCACCAAAACGCTGTCCACCAAACTGTGCTTTACCACCAAGTGGCTGTTGAGTAACTAAAGAGTATGGTCCAATTGAACGAGCGTGAATTTTATCATCAACCATGTGCGTTAATTTCAAGTAGTGCATAATACCCACAGATACACGGTTGTGGAATGGCTCACCTGTGCGCCCATCATAAAGAACAGTCTTACCATCTTTATCAATACCAGCTTCATGCACAGTATCCCAAACATCGTCTTCACTTGCACCATCAAATACAGGCGTAGCAACATGTATACCTAACTTATTAGCTGCCCAACCTAAGTGTAGCTCTAATAGCTGACCGATATTCATACGTGAAGGAACACCCATTGGATTCAAACATATATCTACTGGTGTACCGTCTGGCAAGTATGGCATATCTTCCTCTGGAACAACAGCGGCAACCGTACCTTTATTACCATGACGACCAGACATTTTGTCCCCAACTTGGATTTTTCTCTTCTGCGCAATATAAACGCGAACTAAAGTATTTACGCCTGGCGAAAGCTCATCACCATTTTCTCGTGTATAAACTTTAACATCACGCACAATTCCGCCGCCACCATGTGGCACACGCAAAGAAGTATCGCGAACTTCACGTGCCTTTTCTCCAAAGATTGCATGAAGTAATCTTTCTTCAGCGGATAATTCAGTCACACCCTTAGGCGTTACCTTACCTACCAAGATATCACCATCATGAACTTCAGCGCCAATCCGAACAATACCTTGTTTATCAAGATCTTTAAGGGCATCTTCACCAACATTAGGCAATTCTCGCGTAATTTCCTCAGGTCCTAGTTTAGTATCCCGAGCTTCAGATTCATAATCTTCTATACTAATTGAAGTATAGACATCTTCTTTAACTAAACGTTCTGAAAGCATAATTGCGTCTTCATAGTTATACATATTCCAAGTCATGAAAGCAATCACTGGGTTTTGACCTAAAGCTAGCTCACCATGATCCATAGTTGGACCATTTACAATTACTTCCCCTTCTTCAACCTTGTCACCTAAATTAACATTCGGTGTTTGATTATAGGACTTAGAATTATTCGAACGACGATATTTTTCAAGCGTATATTTATCTAAAGTATTATCATTACGTCTTATTTTAATTGTGTTAGCATCAACATATTCAACTGTTCCAGCTGCTTTGGCTACAATAGCAGCACCAGAATCATGCGCAGCACGATATTCCATACCAGTTCCAACTAAAGAACTATGCGGATTAATCAGTGGTGCAGCTTGGCGCTGCTGGTTAGCACCCATCAAAGCCCGGTTAGAGTCATCATTTTCTAAAAATGGAATACATGCTGATGCCACAGAAACGACTTGCTTTGGAATAACATCCATATAATCAATTTTATCTGGACTAACTTCAACATTATCTTCCTTATGACGAGCCAAAATCAGATTGTCTTTAAACGAACCGTCTGGATTTAAGTGAGTATTAGCACCAGCTATAATGTAATTATCTTCAACATCAGCAGTTAAATAATCAATTTTATCCGTAACTTTATGGGTCTTCCAAGAAACACGCCGGTAAGGTGTTTCAATGAACCCATATTTGTTAATAACAGCATAACTTGCTAAGGAGTTAATCAATCCAATATTAGGACCTTCTGGGGTTTCAATTGGACATAAACGACCATATTGCGTATAGTGCACATCACGAACTTCATATCCAGCACGATCACGAGTCAGTCCACCAGGTCCTAAAGCAGACATGCGCCGCTTATGAGTTAATTCACCCAATGGATTGTGCTGATCCATAAATTGTGATAATTGCGATGAACCAAAAAATTCTTTCAAACTAGCTACAATTGGCCGTATATTGATTAACTGTTGTGGTGTTACGGTTGACGGATCTTGAATTGACATTCTTTCACGCACAACACGTTCCATTCGGGCTAAACCTATTCTAAATTGATTTTGTAATAACTCACCAACCCGGCGAATTCGCCGGTTGCCCAAGTGATCAATATCATCAATATTACCGATTTCATCTTGTAACAAAAAGAAATAATTAATTGATGCCAATACATCTGCAGGAGTTAAATATTTAACATCTTTGTCAATATGACCATTAGAAATGATTTTAACTATTCGTTCAGGATTAACTTTTGAGTATACTTTTACTTCTTGAACAGTAATCGGATCTGGTAAAACACCTTCTTTTGAAGGTTGATAAGTAACCATCTTGAAATCATCACGATCAAGATAATTTTCTAAAGTATCCATTACTTCGTGGGTAACTATGGTACCTTTTTTAGCAACAATTTCGCCCGTATCAGGATCAGCTAAAGTTTCAGCTAAAGTTTGCCCATATAACCGACTCTTCAAAGATAATTTTTTATTAACCTTATAGCGACCAACGGCTGCTAAATCGTATCGGCGTGGATCAAAAAAGCGCGCATATAGCAAGGAGCGTGAAGAATCAGTTGTTTTAGGTTCACCAGGACGTAAGCGTTCATAAACATCTTTCAAGGCTTCTGCAACCCGCGAATCAGCTGGATTCTTGTGTACATCTTTTTCTAAAGTAAACTGTAAAGTATCACTTTGACCAAAAAGATCAATGATTTCATCATCTGAACCAATACCTAAAGCCCTAATAATTACCGTCAATGGCAATTTACGTGTCCGATCAACACGAACATATGATACATTCTTGGCATCAGTTTCATACTCAAGCCAGGCACCACGATTAGGAATAACTGTCGTGCCAAAAATCTGACGCCCATTTTTATCATAATCACCAGAATAATAAACACTAGGTGATCTAACTAATTGGGCAACAATAACCCGCTCAGCTCCATTAATAATAAAAGAGCCAGATTCTGTCATTAATGGCAGATCGCCAAAAAATACATCTTGAGTCTTAATTTCACCAGTTTTTTGATTAGTTAACTTTAAGGTAACATGCATTGGTGCAGCGTAAGTCGCATCATGATCTCGTGCTTCATCAACAGTATACTTTGGATTCTGGAGTTTATAACCCAAATATTCCAAAGAAAGCTTGCCTGAAAAGTCACTAATTGGCATAATGTCGTCAAAAACTTCTTTAATACCTTCATCCAAAAACCATTTATATGATTCAGTTTGGACATCAGTCAAGTTAGGTAATTTTAGCACTTCTTTAATGCGTGAAAAACTACGTCTTGTTCGATGTTTACCAAAATTCACTACGTGTCCATTTAACAAGGAGAAAACATCCTTTCTGTCAGAGAAAGCTAGTATTACATTTTGATTACAATTTCAAAAAGCTAGAATTTTAAGCATAAAAAAGACAAAAACGACTACTGTCATTTTTGTCCTTATTATTTTGCTGGACAATATATCAGCAAAATTCTGAAAATCAGCTTTTTAATCACGATTAAGTATAGCGAACAAATAATTAGATGTCAATGTTATTACTTAACATTGGCCAAATTATCTTTTGTTGTCCTAATTAAATCAAACTTCAATTTTTTCCTATTACATCCTATTTTCAAAGTATCACCACTTTGCAAGTCTCCCTCAATTAGCATTGAAGCAACTTGATCTTCAATATCTTTTTGAATTGCTCGCCGCAATGGTCTAGCACCCATTTCTGGATCATAACCATCTTGAGCAATTTTATCAAGAGCCGCAGGCGATATTTTAAGTTGAATCCCCTGTTTATTCAAACGTTCAATTAATTTACGCGTAAGTAAAGTTACCACTTGCCTTAATTGTTTTTGATCAAGTTCGTCAAAGATAATACTTTCATCAATTCGATTCAAAAATTCTGGTCTAAAAAATTGTTTTAGTGCTTCTTTTACCCGATCTTGACGTAATTTTACCTGGTTAGAATTATCAGCACTAAAACCAACAGCCTTGGTTTCAAAGATTGAGCGTGAACCCAGATTGGAGGTCATAATAATAATGGTATTTTTAAAATCAACTTTACGTCCCTTTGAATCGGTTAAAAAGCCATCATCAAGGACTTGCAATAGCAAATTAAATACATCAGGGTGCGCCTTTTCAACTTCATCTAATAAAACTACAGAATAAGGATGACGCCGAACTTGTTCAGACAACTGCCCACCTTCATCATAACCGACATACCCAGGAGCTGAACCAATCAATTTGCTACTAGCAATTTGATCCATATATTCTGACATATCGATTCGGATTAAATTGTTTTCTGAGCCAAAAACGGTAGCAGCAATAGCTTTAGCAAGTTCGGTTTTGCCTACACCAGTTGGCCCTAAGAAAAGAAATGAACCAATTGGACGATTCTCATCTTTAATACCACTACGGCTACGACGAACTGCCTTACTAATTGCCGAAACAGCCTTATCTTGACCAATAATTCGTTGGTGTAAATTATTTTCAAGATTAGCTAATTGTTTGGTTTCATTTCGACTCATTTGTGTTACTGGAACACCTGTCCAATTAGATACCACCTTGGCAATATCTTCGGGATGAACAATTGCCCCATTTTTCTCTGATTTTTTCATACGACTATAAATTTGATCTTGCCTTACTTGCAGACTATTTTGTCGTTCTTGTAATTGCGCTGCCTTCACAAAGTTTTGATTAACTGCAGCCTGATTCTTTTGTTCAATTACTTTTTTAAGTTGATCACTAATTTGAACTAATTGATTATTTGTACCTGTACCAGCTTTGATTTTAACAGATGCACTAGCTTCATCAATTAGATCAATTGCTTTATCAGGCAGATAACGATTAGAAATGTATCGACTAGACAAGTCAATTGCATTTTCTAACGCTGCCTTATCAATTTTAACATGATGAAATTTTTCATATTTAGGTTTTAACCCGGATAAAATAGCGAAAGTTTCTTGGCGTGATGGTTCAGTTAAACGTACAATCTGAAAGCGCCGAGCTAATGCTTGATCTTTTTCAACGTATTTTTGATATTCGTCAAAAGTTGTAGCACCAATCATTTGTAAATCACCGCGGGCCAACGATGGCTTTAAAATATTAGCAGCATCAATTGAACCTTCAGCACCACCTGCACCAATTAAGGTATGCATTTCATCCACAAAAAGAATGATTGTACCATCATTAGTAATTTCCTTAATAATTCTTTTGAGGCGGTCTTCAAATTCACCCCGATACTTCGTTCCAGCAACTAAGCCACCCAAATCTAAAGAAATCACTTGTTTATCCAATAAGTCATGCGGTACTTGCTTACTTACAATTGCAGTTGCGATTGCTTCTGCCACAGCCGTTTTCCCCACTCCTGGTTCACCAATCAAGACTGGATTATTTTTATTACGCCGGGACAAGATTTCGATTACGCGAGCAACTTCCCGATCACGCCCAATAACTGGATCAATTTGACCATTTTTTGCGCGCTCATTTAGATTTACTGATACTTGATCTAAGGTTGGAGTAGTACTGTTAGTTTTATCATTAGCCTCTACATTACCATAATTTGACCAGCCCTTGTCATCATTTTCATTCAAATCAAGCAGTTGGTCGTCTTCCCCTAAACTATGTAAAATATCATTTTTTAAGCCATCAATATCTACATTTAGATTGCGTAAAATTACTGACGCTAAAACTTGTTCATTAAAGACAAGTGCTAAAAGAATATGGCTAGTTTTAATTTTAGTAGCCCCTTCACGTCCTGCTAACGTAGCGGCATAGGCTAAAACCATAGTTAATCTAGGCGACATTTCCATATAAGTAGCTTTACCAGCTGAACCATAACCAGTATAGCGTTCGATTTCTTCACGAACTGCTGTTGAAGTTATTCCCCAAGATCTTAAGTCCTTGCCAGCTTCACCATCAGACTCAATTACCATCGCCAATAGCACATGTTCAGTACCAATTAAGCGATGGTGAAAATTTTGTGCTTGTTCACGTGCAATTTCTAAAACTTGATTTGCACTGTTAGTATAAGTTTTTTTCATCATAGCACCACCTTTATAAATGACGTGTATTCACTATATACTCTTTTGCTGAATTGTAAATTTTTTTGTTTCAAGAATATATTAGTTCACGTTAAACATCGCAATTATTATAGCAAAGACTGTACTGTGATGCTAACTTTCCTATCTCTTTCATTATGTTTACCATGTGTCTTACCGTAATCTTAAACAAATCGCTAACTATTCCTTTATAAGTCTTTTCCCGTGTTTGTTCTAGTGGCAAGAAAACAGCTTCACTAATTTATTTCAGTTTCTGTTAAACAAACAAAATTGAGCTCATATAACTTTAAAAATTATTCCAGAAGATAAATAAGCTTAGTCTGGTTCCACTGTTAAATTAACCCTTATTTAAATAAAAATTTAAACAATACAAACTAATAATCAACCTGTTAATAACTAAAAAAAACAGATACATGATAGCGGCCTATTTTAGGTAATTTTGTATCTTTATAAAATATGAAGTCTTTTAGCCTAATTTCAGGTAATTTCAAAAAAATCAGAAAAAAATAAAAATGCCTTAGAATCAACATTTGAAGCCAATTGAAACTAAGACAAATCTTCATTATCGGGAAAACAGGATTCGAACCTGCGACCTCTACGTCCCGAACGTAGCGCTCTACCAAACTGAGCTATTTCCCGTTTAATAAAAAAACTCACCTAAAGTGGTGAGTCTTTATTATAGAGCGGAAGACGGGATTCGAACCCGCGACCCCCACCATGGCAAGGTGATGTTCTACCACTGAACTACTTCCGCAAGACATCTATTATTATAGCAGACAGATATAGTTTTGCAACCCTTTTTTAAAAAATCTAACTAGCTAATTACTTTATAAAACAAAAGATTATTATATATTAGTAAAAATTAGGTATACTTTTTACCAAGTAATAATTAAAAAAGGGGGAAAAGCCATGCAAAATGAACTAGAAAATTTATTGCACTTACCAAAAAATCAACTATCCTTTACTGATCAACATGTATATATACTCTTAAATAATCTTGGTAGTATTGATCCACATCTTCGCGATAACCTTAGTTACAGTCTTTTAGCACGTGGTTTTCAGGAAAATTCCTTTAACAAAGAGCAACTTAGAATAATTATCGATTTTTTTATTAATAAAAAGACCTTGTTTCATCAAATTACTGAACCTGAGAATGATGCTGTTTTTTTGCGCACATTCACTGCCCTATTGGGAGCACTAATTTTGGCAATGGATAGCGACCAGACGGTTTTAACCAACGATGAACGGCAAACAATGTTCAACTGGAGTATTACATATTTAGAATTAGAAAAGGATTATCGCAGCTTTGTCAAAAATAAAGGTTGGGCGCATAGTATCGCACATGGTAGTGACTTTTTAGCTGCAACATTGCAACATCCCAAATTTATCATTCAAGACCAAATAGATCTTTTAAATTTAATCCGAACAATTTTTAACAATATGCAAACTACCTTTGTTGATGATGAAGAGAAACGCTTGGCTTATGCTTTTTTTCAAGGGCTTAAGACTCAAAAATTTTCTACTTCTACTTTTATTGAATTCATTAATGAATTTAATACTGAACGCTACCAAAAATTAGCCAATGACAATTTACTCGGCTGGCATCAATTGAGTACTTGGTTAGCAATGCTTCAAAGTTGGTATTTTCTCCTAGAAAAAAGGCCTGAATTACAAGTGCCAATTGCTAATTTAATTAAAAAATATTATGATGCTTATAAATAAACCTTGACCTATCAAAAAAACAGGTATGACAATGTCATATCTGTTTTTTGATAGGCTTATTTTAGCTAAGTTTTCTTCAACTTAACGTTAAATATCTTCAAGATGCTCTGGAAACATTATTAGGAAGAGTTTTTAGCCTGCTCATTAATCTTCAAACTGTATGAGCTGTTCTGGTTTCAGATCCTTAGTTACATCAACATATATACCTAAATTTGTTTGAATGTCCAAATGTCCTAAAGCTTCTTGAATAACTTTTATATTTATTCCAAATTCAATCAATCTAGTAGTAAATATATGCCGTAATGTATGACAACTAAAGTTAAGTAATAAATTTTTTACTTTATTTAATAGGATTTTTACTTAAAGCGTTGAAATTAGCATCCCTAATAAGGTGTATTAATACCATATCCAGTTTTGCCTAGCTTTTGAACAATCATAGAACACAAGTGCTTGACTACAGGCTCTTTATTTAAACTCTAACATTTTCACCTAATTCAGGATTACCTGACTTACATGACTTACGAATATAAGTTAGCTTTTCTTCTACATGATTAAAGAAAGCCAATTCATCTTTATTAAAAATAAACGATGGGGTTACATCTAGCTTAGTATGCTGTAATCTTGTACGTCCCATGTCACTCACTTACTTTAAAATTTAATTAGCCGAAACATACTTTTTTATTCCTAATCTCCATAAAAATCTAGAAATTACATAAAAAAGGACCAATAAAATCAAATAATAAATAAAATATGACTGTATTCCATATTTCAAAAATTCATTAGTGATATTCGTTGCTAATAATATAGGTATCACGAATACAAAAATATTTTGTATTATTTTAGGAAATATTTTTGTAGGCCGTGATGCAAAATTGAATAAATCTTCAACAACTCCACCTAATCCTACTAATCCGTTAAACCAAAATAAAAAAGTTAAACATATTTGATTCAAGACAAAAATCATCAAAGCAGTTGTAATTATTAAAATATTAACAACTATAAATTGAAATTGTGTTATTACTTCTTTATTTAGAAAAATGATTAGCAAAATATACGTAATTATAAAATTAAAAATACTTGGAATATCTATACCTCTAATTGCAGATAGCCAATACGAAGAACTAGGTCTGATTAGAATATAATCTAAATTACCTTCTAAGATATCATCATTTAGTTCTTCATGTCCTAATATAAAAAATATATTATAGACATATGTAGAAGAGTTAACAAAAGTTATTAAAATAAAATATTGATTTTCAGTCCAACCGGGAATACTCCGATTATCAGCATAATAAATATTTCCTGTTACTAATTCAATAATCAAAAATATCAAGGCTAAAACAAAAGTTATAATACTTGCTGTTCTATAAATCAAGAATTCTTCAATACTTTTTTTCCAGATTGTTTTACCAATTCTTATCATGCACCTACACCTTCATACTTTTTAATTCCTATTTTAAAAATATATTTTCTAAGGAAATTAAAACCAACTAGCCATAAAAAAACTACAAAAAAATATTTAATAATCGCATTATTATTGCCCCCACTAATTATCAACCTTGCAGGTACATCAGTAACCAAAGAAAAGGGATTATATTGCAGCCAACTATAAATTCTTTTATCCAGCATATTTAAGGGAAAGTACAATCCGCCCAGAAGTAAGTAAATTGCGTTTATGCCGTTACGTAAGGGCCACATATTAATAATCCAAAAACTTAATTCTCCAAGTAACAACATCAAGTTAAAAAACATAAAATTTGCAACTATAAAATAGAAAAACAAAAAAACAATTATAAGAAAATTGTTAGAGAGTATTACTAGTAAGACCAAATAGAATATTAGTATATAAAATTGCCTGCCAAAGCTATACAAAAAAATATACCAAAAAAGTGATATAGGTTTAGTTATATACATTGATAATCTTCCAGAACTGATTAAACCCGCTAAATAATAAAGTGGAGTAGTTGTAAATATCAAGGCAGTTGTATTAGTAAGAATCAAATATCTGGCCATGTTTATAAAATCAGAATGTGGTAGTAATAAATTCCATATCCATAAAGATACTGCCAAGTTAGCTACCTGTAATATTATTGTAAGGATTATATTAGAGCGAAAGACCAAATTATCCTTCATCCCTAAATATAAAACAGGCATATATTTTTCAATTTTTTTCATTAGCTTTATCCCATTCTTTATATATTGATAAAACCAAATCTTCGATTGTCATTCCTTGCCGATTAATAGATATTATGTTTTGCTCTCCTACACTATCAATTTCATTCTGTAATTCTGAAATTGATAGTACTTTTTCTTTAGAAACCATATTGTTATTTGGATCCAAGAATTTAACTTTAAATTTTTGATGATCGTTTATATCCACTGGTAACGAATTTAAAGATCCATCAAAAATAATGTGTCCTTGAGCTAAAATAAGTAATCGCTTAGAAATCGCTTCAATATCACGTAAATTATGTGACGTAAATATAATCGTAGTTTGATTTACCCTATTTTCTTCAAGTAAAAAATCATATATATTTTTTTGAGTCCCTATATCCAAGCCTAAAGTAGGTTCATCTAAAAATAAGTATTTAGGTGAATGAATAAGTGTACATAGCAACTCACATTTTACCCGCTGACCTAAAGATAATTTTCGAACAGGGATTTTAATGATATCTTTTAAATTCAACACTTTTATTAAATAATTTAATCTTTTTTCATAATCTTCATCATTTAATTGATAAATCGCACTGAGCATATTAAAAGTATCTATAGGTGGCAAGTTCCAAGAAAGCTGGGTCTTTTGGCCAAACATTACACCAATATTTTGATAAAATGATCTCCGGTGCAAAGCTGGATTCATATTATCAACCCTAATATCGCCTTCAGTTGGTTCTATTATCCCCGTTAATAATTTTGCAAAAGTAGTTTTCCCTGCCCCGTTAGGTCCAATCAATCCTATTAATTCACCATCAGGAATGTTTAAATTTAATGTATCAATTGCCCGCTTTTTTTGATTCTTGCGTTTAAAAAAGTCGTGCACTGAACCCATTAACCCAGGATTTTTTTCAAATGTTACATAATCGAATGAAACATTATCTAGTCTGATCATTTTTCCTCACTCATTTCATCAATAATTAATATTATACTCATATTATTCTTAATGTGAACATTTTAGATAGCCTATTTTTAAAAATTACTTTTTATTTCACAAAAAGTGAACATAAAGCCCACCATTAAGCCTTTTTGGCACTCTCAAAATCTTAATTTCAACTACTAAAATCACTTTGTGTGCCTATTTAAAATAATTTTTTGTTTAAAAACGAGTAAAAAGCCTATCAAATTAATCCTTTTAAGTACTAATCTGATAGGCTTCAATTAATTTTAAGCATAAAAATATGATGGAAAAACGAAATCATCTACATGAGTTGATTCTATCTTATATACTTTTTCCCGTAATCTTTTCTTCTTCATCATCACCAAATAAAGAAAGCTGTTGATTAACGACTGGACTTGAATCATGGCTTGTAGCAATTAATTTCTTTAAGACATAATCGTTAAAGTTAAACTACAAAATATTTAAAGAAATTACTCTCAAACGGATCATCTATCAAATCAATCCTCTTTGGCCTTTTTTTGCATTTGTTATGCACTGTTTTGCTATTTAAACACCTTATAAAATTATTGTAATTATATTTTATAAAAAAATCTCATATCTATGTTTAAAAACATAAATATGAGATTTGATTTTCGTCAGCCTTTTTTAGCTAAATCAGCCTTAACTTCTGCTTCGACGCTTTCAATATGCTCTGGACGCATTGTTGGGAAGAGTAGTACATCCCTAATTGCTGGAGCATCAGTTAAAAGCATTACTAAGCGATCAATCCCGATACCTAGACCACCAGTTGGTGGCATACCATATTCCATAGCTCGCAAGTAGTCCTCATCAATCATATCAGCTTCATCATTACCGGCTTCTCGCTCAGCCATTTGGGCTTCAAATCTTTCTCTTTGATCATCAGGATCATTTAATTCTGAAAAGGCATTACCATATTCTTCACCCATAATGTAAATTTCAAAACGATCAGTAAAACGAGGATCATCGGCATTCTTCTTGGCAAGTGGCGATATTTCAACTGGATGACCATAAACAAAAGTTGGATCAACAATTGTTTCTTCACAGTATTTTTCAAAGAAGGCATTAATAATGTGACCAACTTTCCAAAAACTTTCAACCTGAATGTTATGCTCATTAGCTATTTGAATAGCATCTTCAATGCTCATCTTTTGCCAGAAGTCAACTCCAGTTTTTTCTTTAATTAAATCAACCATGTGAACCCGACGGAATGGCTTACCTAAGTCAATCTCAGTTCCCTGATAAGTAACCTTACCGTCATCTGTAACCACATTAGCAGCCGCACGAATAATTCCTTCTGCTTCATCCATCACATCATGAAAATCCCAATATGCGGCGTACGTTTCCAGTTCAGTAAATTCTGGATTATGATGGGTATCTAAACCTTCATTTCTAAATACACGGCCAATTTCATAAACTCGCTCCATATCACCAACAATTAAACGTTTAAGTGGTAATTCAAGCGCGATTCTCATATATAAATCAATATCTAATGCATTGTGATGTGAAATAAATGGACGCGCTTCAGCACCGCCAGGAATATTATGTAAAACTGGCGTTTCAACTTCTAAAAATTCTTTTTGGTTTAAGAAATCGCGAATTGCTTGAATAATCTTAGTCCGGTTAACAAAACGTTCATAACTTGCACGATTAGAAATAAGATCAAGATAACGCTGACGATAAATTTGCTCAACGTCTTTTAAGCCATGATATTTATCTGGTAATGGTCTTAGTGCCTTAGATAAGAAGGTAATATGCGTGGCACGGATTGTTAATTCACCGGTGTCAGTCTTCATAACTTCACCGTCAATGCCTAAGAAATCACCAATATCTGACTTTTTAAATATTTGATAATTTTCTTCACCAACTGCATCTTTACGTACATAAATTTGAATTTTACCAGTTCGATCGTACAAATCTGCAAAACCAACTTTACCTTTTCCTCTTTTAGCCAACATACGACCTGCAATTTTAGTCTTTGGCAATTCAGCATTTAATTCGTCTTTGTCAGTATTAGCATACTTTTCATTCAAAGTTCGGGCTAAATCTGCTCGAGCAAATTTTCTCATACCAAATGGTTCAATCCCATTATCACGTAGCTCTTCCATTTTTTGGCGACGAACAATTAACTGATCATTCATTTCATTTTTAGCCAATTACTTTTCCTCCATTATATTTATAGCTTAATTTCATTTTTGACCGCTTTTTGCGCATGCCATTTTTCATATTCTGTCACAAAATTATCAAGCAAATCATAGACTTCTTGGGCAGTCCAAACTTCATTTATTTTAGCACGAGTTCGGGCTGAACGGGGAACTCCTTTTAGATAATAGGCAGCTTGCTGTCTAAATTCTGGAACTGCAATTTTTTCTCCCTTTAGTTCGACTAACCCCTTAAGCTGATGCTTAGCTGTCTCAACACGCTCTCCTACTGTCTGTTCGGATAGTTTTTCACCCGTTTCTAAGTAATGCACCATATCTTTTAGAATCCAAGGATTACCAAGTGCTGCTCGTCCGACCATGACCGCAGTACAACCAATTTCATTCAGGGCTTTTTGAGCTAACTCAGGTGTAGTAATGTCACCATTAGCTACAAAGGGTACATCTAGTACCTGAGCTACATCATGCAAAGTCTCCCAGTCTGCTTCACCTGCATACATCTGCTTGCGGGTCCGACCATGCATCGCAATCATACTGGCACCAGCTTCTTGGGCAGCTAAAGCATTTTCAACCGCAAAAATATGCTTCCGATCCCAACCAATTCTCATTTTAATTGAAACTGGTTTAGAAACAATTTGCACAACTTTATGCACCATTTGATAAATTTTATTGGCATCAAGCAACCATTTTGATCCAGCATCAGTTTTAGTTACCTTAGGTACCGGACACCCCATATTAATATCAATAATGTCAGCAGCAGTGTGTTGGTCAATATACTGCGCTGCTTCCAGGAGTGTTGCTTCAGTACCGCCAAAAATCTGAATACTCATCGGATGTTCACGCGGATCAACTTTCATCATCGACATCGTCTTTTTATTACGATAAATTATACCGTGATCAGAAATCATTTCACATACAACTAGTCCTGCCCCAAATTCTTTACAAATCATTCTGAAGGCAGAATTAGAAACTCCTGCCATTGGAGCGACTACCACGCGGTTGGGAATGGTTAAATCACCAATTTTCCAGCTATTGTCCACACAATCATCCTTTCAAATACTCTAATATCATAACAAAAACAAACCCCTAAAGAAAATTTCATTGTAGCATTAATTAAAAAATACTATAGAAGGGCTTTTTTACCAATTAATCAGAGAAGAAATCACTTGGTGCCACCCGATTATAATAACGTAAAAAGGGCTGCTTACTATGATCAGCAACAGAAATTCTGGTAACACTTGCATTTTTAGCTTCACCAATTATTGCAATGTTAGGCGTATGCAATATGTTTTGAACTAATGCCCTTGAAGCTGTGCCATGAAATACCAAAAGTACTGTTTCATTGACATGTCTGTGTACAAGATCTTGCCAAAATTCCATCAAGCGCTCATTTAAATGCTGATAGCTTTCACCCGAACAGAAATTAGTATAATTTTCTGTAAAATAGCCTAACTCGTCAAATGCTTCGGGGTACTTGGCAAGTAGTTCTTGAGCTGGTTTCCCATCCCAATTGCCGTAGTCAATCTCTTTTAAGCGGTCATCGTAAATAATATCGTGCTTGCCACAATCTAAAATTTCAGCTGTCTGCTTTGCACGAATTAAAGGGCTAGCATAGACGTAGTCAATTTTTTCTATATCAAAACTATCTCCTAAAGCTGTAACTTGTTTAATTCCTGTTTCATTCAGAGGTAAATTAGTACCGGCACCATTAATGGCAAAAGTTTTATTAGTATCAGTTTGGCCATGCCGTACAATATAAACATTTAGCATTGGGCTGATCCTCGCTTTCTTATTTAGATTAACTCTTTTATTATAATAAAAACCATACGATATCGCATCTCTATTTTTATTAACATGCAACTATACTTTAAAATATTGTGCTTTTATTTATTGAATAATATCCCTTAATTCTTTTTCAGTAAATTGATATTTATTGCCGCAAAAATTGCACGTTAATTCAGCACCATGGTCTTCTTTAATCATCGTTTCAATTTGACTTGTTTTTAATGTTGCCAGAATCTGACGATATTTTTCCTTTGAGCAGTCACATTTATAAGTAACATTTTCCCTAGTCAATATTTTACAATCATTCCCTAAAATTGATTCTGCCAATTCCTCTGGTGTCATTCCAGCCAAAAAAGCGGTTGACAAAGCTGGTAAATGATCAATTCGCTCAATAGTTTTTGTAATCAGACTATCACTTGCCCCAGGCAATGCTTGAAGCATAAATCCACTTGCTTCACCAATTGTATTATTAGGATTAACAAAAACTGAAAGCCCTACTGCAGAAGGAATTTGTTCTGACTTGGTTAAATAATAGGCAATATCTTCCGCAATTTCACCAGATACAATAGGAACTTGCCCAGTATAGGGTTCTTTTAACCCTAAGTCCTTTGTCACTTCAAGCCATCCTTGACCAACTGCCTTTTTAACATCAATATGCCCACCCTCTTTAGCAGGCAAAGCGATATGCGGATTTTTTACATACCCCTTAACAGTTAAGTCAGATTTAGCTGTAACAATTGTAGGCCCAACGGGACCATTGCCAAGTAAGCGAATTGTTAGTTCTTCCTGATCCGTTAATTGAGCTCCTGCAAGTAATTCACCTGCAAGTAAAGTTCGTCCTAAAACAGCAGAAGCGGCTGACCAAGTATTATGTCTAGTCTGTGCTTCTTGCACTAAATTTTTAGCCGAAATGGTTAATAACCGTAGATTTTTTGTTTTGTCAATTGCTTTAATTAAATAATCGCTCATTGTATTCTCCTAAAAAAATAGAGCCTAACTAGGCCCTATTTGTAATTAGTCTTGCGGATGATCATCCGAAGCCTTTTTATTTTCATTTTTATCAGTTTTTGCAACTGACTCAGACTTATTAGAATCAGACTCCTTAGACTCAAGTGAAGATTTGGCTTTCACCGGATTTTCAGGATTTCTTGCTTCTACTTCTTGGTTTTTTTGTGCGGGAGTTTCCGACTTACCATCAGCCATAATTTCCTTATGATTGTCTTTCTTCTCAGCCGCAGCTTTAGCTTCCTCATAAGTTAAAACTTTAGATTCGCTAGGATATTCTTGCTCAGTCTTTTCTGGCATCTTACCAGTGGTATAGAGTGCCATAATTTGCTTTTCATCTAACGTTTCATATTTAAGTAATGCTTCAGCAATAATGCGGTGTTTTTCACGATTATTCTTTACAATCTCAACCGCCTGAGTATGAGCTTCATCAAGTATTTCTCTGACTGCTTCATCAATTTTAGCCGAAGTAGCCTCACTATACGGCTTTAAGCCATATGGATTGGTTTCACCCTCTTTTTCTAATTCAACCATTCCTAAAGAATCAGTCATACCATAATTAACTACCATACTATGAGCAATTGCAGTTGCTTGTTCAAAGTCATTCGATGCTCCAGTTGATTGATCACCTACAACAACTTCTTCACCGGCACGTCCACCCATTAAACCAACAATTTGTTCCATTAATTGCTTTTTAGTCAGAAGGAATTGATCATCTTTAGGCATCATTAAATTATAACCACCAGTACGACCATGGGGAACAATAGTAACCTTGCGTACAGTACGTGAATCGCTTAAAACCAAACCACAAATTGAGTGCCCCGCTTCATGAAAGGCAACTCGTTGTCTTTCTTTTTGTGAAATCATACTATTACGCTTAGCTGGACCAGCAATAACACGATCTTCAGCTTCATCTAAATCAAGAGCAGTAATTTCTGATCCATTACGTCTAGCAGCTAATAAAGCAGCTTCATTTAATAGGTTAGCTAAATCAGCACCAACAAAACCTGGGGTTTGCCGGGCGATTTCTTTTAAATCAACATCATCTGCAAGTGGCATGTTTTTAGCATGTACCCGCAAAATTGCTTCACGTCCACGTACATCTGGTGAACCCACTAAAATCTTACGGTCAAAACGACCAGGTCGCAATAACGCTGGGTCTAAAACATCTGACCGGTTAGTGGCAGCAATAACAATTACGCCTTCATTTCCTTCGAAACCATCCATTTCCACTAACAACTGGTTTAAAGTCTGTTCGCGTTCATCATTACCACCACCACTGGCATTACTACCACGGCGACGACCAATCGCATCAATTTCATCAATAAAAATGATACTTGGGGCATTCTTTTTCGCATTAGTAAATAAATCACGCACACGACTGGCCCCAACCCCAACAAACATTTCCACAAAATCAGAACCTGAAATTGAAAAGAACGGCACATTGGCTTCACCCGCTACAGCACGGGCTAACAAAGTTTTACCCGTACCTGGAGGACCCTCTAATAAAACTCCAGATGGGATTTTTGCTCCAAGTTTAGTGAACTTAGCTGGATTTTTTAAAAATTCAACTACTTCAACTAACTCTTGCTTTTCTTCTTCTTCACCTGCAACGTCAGAGAAACGAATTTTATTTTTCTTTGGATCCTCTGGTTTAACATGTGAGCGACCGAAATTCATAATTCCGCCATTGCCACCTCGACCACCGCCACTTTGGCTAATCATCATCCAAAGTAAAACGATAAAGAGAATTGTCGGCACTAGCATTACAATAGTAGAAATCCAGTTACCAGATTGTGACTCACCCTGAGTGGTCATTTTTGTACCATTTTGTTGAGCTAAATCTTGTATTTTAGACACACTTGAATCATTCTGAAGCATAGTTGTAGAAAAGTGATCTACTTTTGCAACAGATTTATCATTAAAAAAATCAAAACTTGATTTTTCTTTACTATTTTGTGCTTCCTTATAGCTTCCTGAAATCGTATACACACCATTGGCAGGCTGAACGTTAAAACTTTTAACTTTACCTTGATCTAAATCTTTTACAAATTCTGAATAGCTAATATTTTCACTACCACCAGAACTATTAGATCCACCAAGTGCCCAGTTGATTCCTGCTACTAACAAAAGGAAAACAACTAAATAGAACAAACCATTTGAAAACAGCCGATTCCGGTTATTCTTCATAAAAAACCTCCGCAAAGTTTCTATAGATACACGAATAAAAGTTTATCACAAATTTCACTAATGCTCTATCTTTTTAAAATTTCTTATCAATTGATCGCATATATGTAATATTTTTGTTCATTTTCACTAACCAACTGATTGTGATACGTATGTTCCACGTATACAGTAACACCATTTGCATATACGCTTAAACAATATGGCCGTAATAAGTTAGGGATACTGTTTTCCGCAAACTTTTTTTTACTTAGCACATGATGGCCATTCTTTAAAGGCAATTTTTTACCTTGAGCTAAAAGTCCTACACTAAATTTAGCTTTAGCTGGCGCTTTAAAGCAATCAATTAAAGTTCCATGTTCCGGTTTGCTTCTACTAATTATGAAGCGGCGCTGATTAAAGGAAAACTCATAATCGATCTTAATCGATTTGCTCTTTTCTAATACTGGTAGCTTGTTTTTGCATAAATAAAAATAGCCTTGGTAACTAATAAGTTTAAAGCCAGATAAGTTTTCATTAACACGTCTATGCCAAGTGCGCCAAATAAAATATTGCCAATAAGAAATTTGTTCTGCCCTAGACAAAGTGGATAAAGTACTTATCGGTAAGCGATATGATACCCCAACAAAAGGTTCTGGCTGTACTAATTGATCAAATCGATGGGCAACTAATGAAAGCAATAAATTAATTTGGTTACTAAATCGCAACGCATTACGTCCAATTAATGGATTCTCTTTTTTTAAAAGCGGAACAACATTATGACGTAAGCGATTCCGTAAAACATCATCCTGGTCATTAGTTTGATCAATCACAAAAGGAATATGATTAGCCTTATCATAGGCGAATAAAGCCGCCTTTTCCATTGATAACAAGGGCCTCAATAACAGAAATTCTTGAAAATGACTTATAGCCTGCAAATTATTCATTTCACTTGGATTCCCTGAACGAATAAATTTAAGCAAAATATTTTCTATTAAATCGTCCAAATGATGCGCTGTTAGCAAATAATCAGCATGTCTAGCCCTAGCTGTTCGTAACAAAAATGAATAGCGGTACGCACGGGCAGCTGCCTCTATGCCTTTTTCCGGATGCATTTCAACTGGCCAATACTCATTTACTACTGCAATTTCTTTATTTTGGCAATAGTTATTAATTACCTCAATTTCACGATGAGCATCAGGTCTTAATTGGTGGTCTAGATGTGCCGCAACTAATCTAAAATTATACTTACCCCTTAATTTATAGAGCATATCCAGTAATGCCATTGAATCTGGCCCACCACTTGTGGCGACAACTAAAGTTTTAGCAGATAAAGAAATTTTTCTTTGATTAAAAAAATTTTCAATTTGCATAGATAACCAGTTCTTGTTCTAATTTTTTGATTTCTGTCTGGCTATTACTTACGGTCTCAGCCAAAACAGATAAAAAATTTTCCTTTTTTGTTTGCAAAAAATCATTGGTCTGATCAATCAGCTGTGAATCATTTACCCGCATTTTTGACAGACTTATTTTCCCGCGATAATTGTGGATAACAACCACCCTTATAGCTTGACCACTGTGATAATTTTGCCGTTCGTGTAACCAGTTAGCCCCAAAATCTTTATGATGAATCAGTCCAAACTTGTTTTTGGGTAGTGTCACAAATATACCCAAATCTGTAATTTTATTGATCACACCTGTAATACGCTGTCCTACTTGATACTTCATTGATCCTTATTTTTTTCCTCAGGTAAATTATAAATTGTTTCATTTGGCTTAGAGTATAAAAATTTAAAACGAACCAATTTAGCTACATAATCTGAATCTTTCAAGTTATCTCGTTTAATCGATAAACTACGTTTTTGCTCATTAAGTTCGCTAAGTGTTTGCTTAGAGGTCTGCACTTGATCATTTATTTGCTTTGTTTGCATATACGTATGCATTATTTGCATACCCAACAACACAAATAAAATCACAAAACCACCAGCAATTAGCCTACGCCGAACTCGATGAACATGTTTTATATATTTTTCACGCTGCCGCTGCTTTTTTACTAGAAGAGCTAGTTGCTCCTTTTCACCTGGCGAATTGTAAATACGTGGTCCTTTCATGGCTTTCCCCTATATAAATTAAATTGATCCTAATTCAATTATAACAATGACTAAAATAAATGTCATATATCTAAGTTGCTTAATCAACTAATTCATAAAGTTCACTTGCTTCAGCTTTTTTAGTTGTTTCTCGAATAGCACACACTTTTGCTTTAACTGTTCTGGAACCATAACCAACCTCAATCAGGTCACCAAGTTTTACCTCGTAACTTGACTTCACTACTTTATCGTTTACCCTAATTCGTCCTTGATCAGCCATTTCTTTAGCAATTGGCCGTCTTTTAACTAAACGGGAAACTTTCAAAAATTTATCAATTCTCATTGTTCTGCCTCAATTCTTATCTTTGAATAATATCACTTGCTGCACTCATAAATTTAATTAGTTCATTAATCAACTGTCTCTTAGACATATTATCTAAAAGCGTCAACAGCACAACCAAGTGCTTTTGTGGATTTAAATTAATTTTGACTTTTAAGGAAACATGTTCTAAAGCTTTAAAAATATTAGGTCCAGTCAATTCTTTACTAGCTGAAACATCAAATTCAACTTTTATTTGTTGCTTTACTCTAATAATACTCAACACTTGGGCTAAGTCAGCTTCAAGTTTTAAATTTGAAATTGCCAAAAGATTTTCAACTGGTTCAGGATAATCACCAAAACGATCAATTAATTCATCCTGGATTTCCTGAATTTCATCAAAATTAGCAGCCTTGATTTTTTTATAAAATTCGATTTTTTCTTCTTGGTCACTAATATAACTTTCGGGAATATAAGCTTCAAAATCTAGCTCAATTTCCGCATTACTCTTTTTGACTTTATGCTTACCCCTGCGGTTATCAATTGCATCGCTGAGCATCTGTGAATATAAATCATACCCTACGCTGTCAATAAAGCCATGTTGCTGTGCTCCAAGCATATTGCCAGCACCCCGAATTGACAAATCACGCATTGCTATTTTAAAGCCTGAACCTAATTCAGTAAAATCACGAATCGCTTCTAAGCGCTTTTCACCCACTTCAGTTAACACTCGATTAGGCTGATATAAGAAATAGGCATAAGCCAACCTTGCACTACGCCCGATTCGTCCGCGCAACTGATAAAGCTGACTTAAACCATAATGGTCGGCATTTTCAATGACCATCGTATTTACATTAGGCATATCAATACCTGTTTCAATAATTGTAGTTGTGACCAAAATATCAAATTCGCGATTTAAAAAGCGATATAAAATATCCTCCATCTGATTTTTGCTCATTCGACCATGTACGCTAGCAATTCGAGCCGTAGGCAATAGCTCTTGTAACCTGACTACCACATCATCAATATCACCAATTCGATTGTGTAAATAAAAGACTTGCCCATCGCGTTGCATTTCACGCAAGCAGGCATCCTTGACCACGCTTGGCAATTCCTCCATGACATAAGTTTGAATTGGAAAACGGTTAGAAGGCGGTGTTTCCATCACCGAAAGATCACGTACACCAACCATTGACATATGTAGGGTCCTTGGAATTGGCGTAGCTGTTAGTGTTAATACATCAATATTAGCTTTTAGTTCTTTTAGACGTTCTTTGTGCTTAACGCCAAATCGTTGTTCTTCATCAACAATTAGCAGTCCCAAGTCTTTAAACTGCACATCTTTAGATAAAAGTCGGTGCGTACCTACAACTAAATCAAGCTTACCCGCCTGAAGTTCAGCAATAATTTTTTGGGTTTCACTTGCAGTTTGAAACCTTGATAAGACTGCATAATTAACTGGAAAGTTTTTAAATCGATCTTGAATTGTTTCAAAGTGTTGTTGAGCCAGAATAGTTGTTGGCACTAAAAAAGCCACTTGCTTACCACTTTCAATCGCTTTAAAGGCAGCCCGTAATGCCACTTCAGTTTTACCAAAACCTACATCACCAACTAATAAACGATCCATTGGTTTCTCTTGTTCCATATCATGCTTGATTTCTTTAGTCGAGCGTAACTGGTCAGCTGTTTCAACATAAGGAAAAGCAGCTTCAAACTGCTGTTGTAATTCATCATCCGGAGCAAAAGCAAAACCTTTTTCTGCTTCACGTTTTGCATAAAGTTCAATCAGGTCATCTGCAATATCTTCAACTTTAGACTGAACTTTACGCTTGGTATTAGCCCATTCACTGCCACCTAATTTATTAATATGCGGCTGCTTTCCTTCTGAAGCAACATACTTTTGCACCAACTTTAATTGATCAGCTGGAACAAATAACTGATCACCATGTTGATAAGTTATAGTAATATAATCGCGCTTAATTCCTTGGTTTTCTAGCGTCTTAATTCCTTCAAAACGGCCAATCCCGTGATTGACGTGCACAACATAATCGCCTGGTTTTAACTCAGTATAATTACGTAAACGCTGTGCATTTTCTAATGTTTTAATTTTTGAGGGTTGGTGAGTGGGTTTATTAAATAATTCTTGTTCAGTTAAATAAACTAACTTACTATTAGGTAAAGAAAAGCCACGCATAAATGAGCCAACAATTATTTGCGTTTGTTGCTCAATTAACTGATCAGCTTCAACTATGGGAACATTTAAACCAAATTCAGCTAAAGTCTGCTTAATTTGCTGTGCTCTTTGAATATTATCTGCTTGCAAGATAACCGTTTGTTTCTTTTTTTGATAAGACTCAATTTCAGTTTTCAACAGCGGCATCTGACTAAAGAACTCTTGAGGCTGTCTAGTTTGCCAATCAAGGAGTTGCCCTAACCGAACTCGACCAATACTCCTTTGAAAAGGGGAAAAATATACATGATGGTGCCCGTCTATAGCCCAATTTTTATAAAAATCACTGCGCACTACTTGCCCTGGCAACATTGCACCGGTCTTCAATTCGTCAGCAATAAAGTCTGCATTTTGCTGATCTACTGTTTTAATTGACTGATTAATTAAAGACCAATCATCCAATACAATTAAGCCATCTTTAGTTAGATAATCTAAAATGCTACTTGAATTAGAAAGTAAGAAGTCAATTAGAAAAGAATAGTTCTGGGGTAAATTATTATCATTCAAATTCGCTAAAATTGAAGTAAAATGATTTTCCACTTCTTCTTTCGGTGCTGGAGCATCGGCCATTGCAACTTCAATTTGCTTAACTGCACTTTTAAAGTTATGTGCAGTAAAAACATGATCCTGCGCTGGTCCTACTGTTAAAGCCTTAATTTCTTTTTGACTACGCTGACTAGCTAAATCTAATTCGCGCATAGTATCAATTTGATCACCAAAGAATTCGATTCTAACTGGATTTTCACGATCTAGAGGATAAATATCTAAAATGTCACCTCGTAAAGCAAATTCTCCTGGTTTAGCTACTAAATTTTCCCGTCGATACCCTGAACTAACCAACCAACTTGTTAAATCAGCTAAATCGTACTCAGCTTCAGCCCTAAATTCTTGCCTTACAGCTTGATATTCTTTAGGATTAGACAATTTGTATTGCATCCCTTGTGGGGTAGTTAGCACAATTCCTTGTTCACCAGTTAATAAAAAGTTAAGTGCTTGTATTCGACTACTCAGTTCATCCGGTGAGCTAACTGCTGCTTGGGTAGCAATCGTTGCATTCAATGGAAAAAGCTGTACTCTACCATCTGGCATTAACTGCTTTAATTCACCATAGAGCTTTTGCACCTTGTTTTCATTCTCTTCAATTAAAATTATTGGTCGGTCAAGCTCACTTACTAGCTGACATAAAAGTACACTAAAAGCACCAGCATTGGCACCGGTGATGAGTGAATTTTTCACATTAACTGTTTTAGCTATAAAATTAGTTAATTCTTGATCTTTTTCAATTAAATTAGTTAAACGCATATCAATTATATTTATTCATCAAAAATTGGCAACCCTTACCAGTAATAAAATCAGTAATTACATCACTACTAATTTCAAAAGCATTATCCATTAATTTTTGTTGCTCCATACTAAATTTGGATAAAACCCACGAAATAACACTAGCTTCAGTAACATTAGCTGGATGTTTGATACCGATTTTGAGCCGGTTAAAATCACTAGTGCCAAGATCGCGAATGATACTTTTAATTCCGTTATGCCCACCAGATTTACCAGTTGCCCGAATTCTAATTTTTCCTAATGGTAGATCCATATCATCTTGTATAATCAAAACATCTTGTGCCTTAATTTTAAAAAAGTGGGCAAATTGGGCAACTGAGCGGCCAGATTCATTCATAAAAGTTTGTGGTTCAAGAAAAATAACATCTTCACCCTTAATAACTTGTTTAATATATCTGCCTTCAAACTTTTCGCGCTCAAGCTGAAGGGAACCTTGCTTTAAATAATAATCTAGCGCCATAAAGCCTGTATTATGCTTGGTACCATCATATTTTTTACCTGGATTTCCTAAACCAACAATTAATTTCATTAGTAATTCCCCTTACTTTTAATCGTATTAATGAATAGTATAGCCACCTCATAGGATAATTAATAAGCATACTTACATTTACATGTACATGTGAAATAAAAATCTTTTTTAATTATCCTGTACGTGCTAAACTCTATTTATCCAATATTTTAATTTTAATACTTATCTAATTAATATACTATTTATGTTATAATTATCTAGAACAATTTTTATAATGGAGGCAGTTTCATGCTTATTAAATCTTTAGTTATCAAAAAAGATTATCTAACAACAGTTAACGAACATGCTACATTAGCTGAAGCCCTGGAAACTTTAGAAGATTCGGGCTACAGATGTGTACCTATTTTAGATGATACTGGAACTATTTTTCGTGGAAATATTTATAAGATGCATATTTACCGCCATAAATCCCAAGGAAAAGATATGGATTTACCAGTAACACATCTACTTAAAAACGCAACTAAAACAATTAAAGTTAATTCACCATTTTTTAAAGTATTCTTCACAATAAAAGACCTACCTTACATCTCTGTTCTAGATGAAAGCGGTAAGTTCTATGGTATTTTAACACACTCTCGCTTATTAGACATGTTATCTGATGCATGGAATCTTAAAACCGGTTCGTATGTCCTCACCGTTTTAACCGATAATTCAAATGGTAATTTAGTAAAAATGGCAAAAATTATTAATAAATATTCTAATATCGCTGGAACAATGAGTTTAGATGCATCTACTGCTCAGCAAAGTCATAATTTCGTTCGCCGAATCTTATTTACTCTTCCGGCTGGTGTGAGTGAAGAAACACTGAAAACTATTGTTGGTAAATTAGAACATAAGGGTTACGTAGTTGCAGAAATTGAAGATTTACAAGCTGGCATGACCATTATGAGCGATGAAAATCCAGGAGTTTATCTCAATAAGCCAATTAATGATTAATTTCATTGACAAAAAAGACATTGCTTTTGCAATGTCTTTTTTTGATTAGCAATTCAATTGCCCGTAATATTTACGCGGTAAGCGATCATCTAATAAACAAGCTACTTCATAATGAATTGAATCAACGTAATCAGCTGCCGCCTTAATATTATTAGGAGCTAGTGGGTCATTAGAAATCAGCACTACTTCTGTACCCACGGGCATTTCATGAGGCAATCGCACCATTAATTGATCCATACATATTCGTCCCACAATTGGGCAATATTCGTTTCCTACTTTTATTTTAAAGCCCTGAAACTTACGAATAAAACCGTCAGCATATCCTACTGGTACCGTGCCAATTATTTGGTCACTAGTTGCAACATAAGTTGAACCATAGCCTACCCCCTGATTGGCATGAATGGTGTGCACCTGCACTAGTTCACTTTCAAATGAAAGGGCGGGTTTTAATTTAATTGTTAGTGACAAATCTGGACTAGTAGGATTTGAGGATGGATTCAAACCATAAATTCCAATTCCAAAGCGCACTAAATCGCTATGAACACCCTTATTAAAAACACTAGCTGCCGTATTATCCACGTGAATCCATTTGGGCTTTACTTTAAGCAATTTTTTTAAATGATTAAAGCGCTGAACTTGACTTTTAAAGTAAGTATCATCACTACTATCAGCTGAAGCAAAATGAGTAAATAGTCCTTCAACAAAAAAATTAGGATTATTTAATAAAAAATTATTAGCGTTGAGAAATTCAGCATCCTCACTAAAACCAATTCGCCCCATCCCAGAATCAATCGCCAAATGTATTTTAAGAACTAAATCTGCATTTTCTGCTACTAAGATTTTTTCTGCATCTTCTAACCACGCTAAATTGGGAACTGCTAGGGAAATATCATTAGCAGCAGCTAGCGAAACAAATTTAGGTGGTGTTACACCCAAGACTAGAATTGGCTGAACAATCCCTGCTTGACGTAACTCTAAGGCCTCATCTAAAATAGCCACGCAAAAACCACTCACACCAACTTTTACTGCCTCTTGAGCAACTTGTACAGCCCCATGTCCATACGCATTAGCTTTAACAACCGCAAACAATTTTTGCCCCGGTTCTAAATGTCTTATTTCTTCTTTTATATTTTGCCTAATAGCTGCCAAATCAACACAAACAGCAGCCGGACGATGTATTCCTGGAATCATTTTATTTCTCCAAAACAACTAATGTGACTATTTCATGATTGTCGTGGGTAATACTCGACCAAATTTTACCAGTAAACTTTGGTGAAGTTGTCACCGGATGCCCTACCTTATCCCACAGCGTTTCAACATCTTGTAATCCAATTTCTTTTCCAAGTCCAGTCCCCATGGCCTTAGAAAAAGATTCTTTTATTGAAAAACGACCACCTAAATATTCTACTTTTCGCTTATTAACCATCTTTTGATATTGAGCAAATTCCTTAGGCGTTAAAACTTTTTTTGCAAAAGAATCGCCCTTGGTCACAATTTTTGCCACACGTTCAACTTCAATAGCATCAATACCTACGCCTACAATCATTTTTTTACCTCATATAAAAAAGTATAATACAAAAAAAGAGTTGTACATCAGGCCAACTCATTATTTTGTAAATCATTAATCCTTTTTACTCTTAATCACAAAACTATGACTGCTATTTGCTTTATGTGAACGATCACCGCGATAATTACCATGTCCACGATTACCACCACGATAATTACTATGACCTCGGCTTCCACCACGGTAATTACCACGGCCGCGACTTCTGTTTCCGCTGCGACGCCCGTCGCCACCCTTATATGGTAATGGCTTTTGGGAACTGATTTTGACTTCAACATTAGAAGAATCTTTTGATAAATTCTTAAGTAAGGCACTTGCTAAATCAATAGCCGAATAATTTTCTAATAACTCAGCAGCATCAGCAGCATATTTAGTCAAGTCTTCCTTTAGCAAATCCTCAACCTTAGTCTTAGCAAGTTTCAACTGGCCTCTTAAAGCTTCATCATCTGAAGGTGGAGCAAGCGGGGTCATCTTCTTCTTGGTTAATTGCTCAATTGTTCTCATATAGCCCAATTCATTTGGTGTAACAAAGGTAATAGAGCTCCCATTTTGACCAGCCCGACCCGTACGTCCAATACGGTGGACGTATGAATCTGGATCCTGCGGAATATCATAGTTGTAAACGTGCGTTACGCCTGAAATATCTAACCCACGCGCAGCAACATCGGTAGCAACTAGAATATCAAGTTTACTAGCTCTAAAGCGTTTTAAAACACTTATTCTTCGTGCCTGTGATAAATCGCCATGAATTCCAGCTGCATTATAGCCGCGGGCTTGCAAGCCTCGTGTAACCTCATCAACACGTCGCTTTGTTCGCACAAAAACCACTGCTAAATCAGGACTTTCAACATCAATTAACCGACACATAATGTCAAATTTTTCAGAGTCTTTTGCTCTAACATAATATTGATCAATCAAATCAGCAGTTAGTTCCTTAGTCTTAATTCGGACTATTTCTGGATTATCCATAAACTTTTCACTAATATTCATAATTGGCTTAGGCATAGTTGCACTGAAAAGTAAAGTCTGCTTGCGATTTTTAACATAACTTAAAATGCTTTCAATGTCTTGAATAAAACCCATATCAAGCATTTCGTCAGCTTCATCTAAAACAATAGTGTTAACATCTGCTAAATTAATTGTCTTACGCTTTAAGTGATCGAGTAGTCTTCCGGGGGTACCAACTAAAATCGCTGGTACATGATTCTTAAGTGAACGAATCTGTCTACTAATGTCCGCCCCACCATATACGACCTGCACACGGGCACGTTCATCACGTCCTAAGCGAAAAAGCTCTTCTTGCGTCTGAATTGCCAGTTCACGAGTCGGTTCAATAATTAAGGCTTGAATTACCTTCTTATCTTTGTCTAAATTTTGTAAGATTGGTAAAGCAAAAGCAGCAGTCTTACCTGTTCCTGTTTGTGCTTGACCAATTACATCCTTGCCTGCTAAAGCAAGGGGAATTGTCTCTTCCTGGATTGGTGTCGCTTCTTCAAAGCCTGAACGTTTAATAGCTTTTAAAAGCTCATCATTTAATCCTAATTCCGAAAATTTCACTAAATTCTCCTATCTAAGCCGCTCTAGTACCTTTTCCAGATGCATGCCATGCGATCCCTTAAGAACAACTATATCATGCGGCTTAATATCATTTTTCAAATCAGCAATCATGTGCTGCATCTGATCTTTTGTATAATAATGCAAATGCTCATCGGAATATATTCCCTTGAGAACATTTGCTAAATTCTTCATTTCTGAGCCAAATAAATATACTTCATTTATTACTTGTGGGTCAAGACAATCCGCTAATTTAGCATGGAGACTATCCGACTGTTGCCCCAATTCTAACATATCGCCTAAAACGGCAATCCGTCTGCTATCTTTTGGTACTTCAATTTGACCAAAACTAGTTAAAACAGCACGTACAGCTGTCGGGTTTGAATTATAGACATCGCTCATAATGTCTTCGCCTACATCGCCTTTTTCCCACTCCATTCGGTTAGCAGTAGGCGTAAAGCCAGCCAAAGCAGCTGCAATTTCTTCATCACTTTCACCAAAATAACGCCCTACACACAAAGCCGATAGTGCATTAGAAACATTATGTTTACCAATCATGGGAATAGTAAATTGATTATCAGAATTGTTAACCGTAAATGTAGCATGACGCTTATAACTTCGATAACCTGTCATATAAACTGTATCATTTTTTGCTAGGCCAAAGGTAACTTTTGCTTGGTTAATTTTCTTAGCTCGCGCTTGCAAAAGCGGTTCATCACCGTTATAGATAAGTTCGCCGTCTTCACGCAAAAAATCAGTAATTTCCATCTTCGCATCAGCAATTGCTGCCCGCGAGCCTAAAAATTCAATATGGGCTTCCCCAATCATTGTAATTACAGCAACATCCGGATGAGTAAGCTCACTTAATAAATGTAATTGCCCTGCATGATCCATTCCCATTTCCAAAACCAGAATCTCTGTATTAGGTTTCATTTCCAAAATAGTCATTGGCACACCAATTTCGTTATTAAAGTTCCCATCAGTCTTATGAACGTTAAACCTTTTAGCCAAAACAGCTGAGGTCATATCTTTGGTAGTAGTTTTGCCATTAGAACCAGTTATTCCAACTACAGTTGGATTAACTTTATTAAGATAATACTGTGCTAGCTGTTGCATACTAGTTAAAGGATCTTCAACTTCTAGAATTGCAATATTATTAGGCTTATTGGGGTGACCCTTTTGCCATAAAGTGGCACTGGCCCCATTGTTGATTGCGCTATCAATGAAGTCATGTCCGTCCCTTTCTCCTTTCAATGGGACGAATAAGCCGCCAGCTGTAATTTTTCTTGAATCAAAGACAACAGAAGTAATAACAGTTTGCTCGTTGCCCTCACAAGTTGAATTAATTGCCTTGGCAATTTCTGCCAGTTGCATTTTCATCTATTTTTCTCCTAGCTAAAAAGAAATTTGGGTAAAGCATCCTAATCCAATTTTAAATAAGCCATAGGCTTTACATAAAAAAGCAGCCCCAATGGGACTGCTTCCACCAGATCAAAGATACTACTTCTCTTTCATACCATACTTCTTGTTGAATTTTTCGATTCGACCATCGGCCTGAGCAAACTTTTGCTTGCCAGTGTAAAATGGATGAGAATCTGAAGTGATTTCAACCCGAATTAATGGATAAGTCTTACCTTCGTAATCTACTGTTTCTTTTGACTTTACAGTTGAACCTGCAACAAATTTAGCACCTGTTGCTGAGTCCATAAAGACAACTTCTTGGTAATCTGGATGAATGCCTTGTTTCATGTTTATTACTCCTTTGCCATGGCTTTATTGCAAACCATAGATTAATCGATTAACGCTAAATACAATAACATTTTTAATGTTAAATTTCAAGCCTTAATAATTATAACAGGCTTAGTAATTTAAAACAATGATTCCTAGATTTAGGATCACATAACTATTAGATATTTTTGCTCACTATAAATTATGCTTGCGATTTTTCTTTGATTGTTTCAGCAGATTTTTGTAGCAATTCCTCTTCTGCTGCTGTTAGTTTTAAGTTAATTTTAGCAACTATTCCTTCTCGCCCAACAACAGCTGGATAAGACATATAAGTGTCATATTTTTCTTGAAAACTCGACACTGGTAATTCTGTGCGTGCATCAGTTAAAATTGTCCGAACAATTCTAACAGCCGCAGCTGAAACACCATAATTAGTATAACCCTTACCGTTAAAAACCGTAAAACCCCCTTCTTTAATTTCATTATCAAGATCCTCTACTCGCCAAGATCCATCTTGTGTAAATTCAGAAATTGGTTGCTGCAAAACTTTTACAGTCGACCAAGCTGTAAATTGTGAATTGCCATGCTCACCTAAAGCAAAACCACTTACTGAACGCGGATCAACATCAAATTTTTGCGCTACTACTTTTTTCATACGTGCAGTATCAAGTAAAGTACCTGTTCCAATCACATGTTCTTTAGGTAATCCCGTTAATTGTTGATATAGATTAGTAATTGCATCGACTGGATTAGATATAACTAACAAAATTCCATTGAAGCCACTCTTTTTGATTGCATCAGTAATTGGCTTCAATTGTTTTTTATTGAATTCTAGTTCTTCAAAACGATCGCCTTTAGTTTCAAGCGAAATCCTGCCTAAGGTGCTAATTACAATTTGAGCATCTTTTAAAGCTGAGTAATCATTAACCTTAATATTTACGTGATTGGGCAAGTTAGCCATAGCATCTTCAAAGTCAACTGCATCAGCTTTGACCTTTTTTTCATTAACATCAATCATTACTAAATCATCAACTAGTTCTGAAATGATCAATTGATGTGCTACAGTACAGCCGACATGACCATCACCAATAATTCCAATCTTTGTTGTCATAATACCTACCTCTTTTTCTTTGCTTAATAACTTTACTTAAATTTTTTCGATTTCTTTAAGATAAGGAATTGAAGGCTGTGCACCATATCTTTGAACAGTGAGTGACGAAGCTTTATTAGCAAAATTGATTGCATTACTTAAGTTAACTAAATTGGGTTTAAGAGTACTTGCCAGTGCTCCAATAAAGGTATCACCCGCAGCAGTGGTATCGACAGCCTTGACTTTATATGCTGGAACTAACCCACTCTTAGACTGAAAATCATAAAAAGCTCCCTTGGAGCCAATAGTGATAATGACTGTAGCCACACCTAGCTGATGTAATTTTTCAGCAGCTTTTTTAGCACTAGCTTCATCAACAACCTGTACATTAGTAATTGTAGCAGCTTCTGTTTCATTAGGAATAATTATATCTGTTAATTTAAGCAATTCTGAAGGGATTTCTTCCATTGCAGGAGCAGGATTTAAAATGGTTTTAATCCCAGCTTGATGAGCTATTTCAAAAGCTGTAATAGTGGCCGCAATTGGCGTCTCAAATTGAGCCACAACAAAATCGCTATCAGTGAGTAATGATCTATTCTGACTAACATAATTTTGGTCAAAGCGATAATTGGCACCAGAATATATTGTAATTGAATTCTGCCCAGCATCATCAACAGTAATGTAGGCTTGCCCCGTTGATTCTTGGTCAACTATCATAACTCCACTTGTATCAATCTTTTCCTGTTTAAGTGCGGCAAGCAATTCCTTACCTGGTGCATCATTACCAACAGCACCAATAAATTTCACAGTACAACCAGCTCGAGCTGCTGCAACTGCTTGATTAGCACCCTTCCCACCGGCAGCAGAATAGTGATCTTTAGCATGGATTGTTTCGCCAGGTTTTGCCATCCGCTTTACTCGTAGATTAGTATCAAAATTAAGGCTACCGACTACTGTAACTTTACTCATTTTTTCTCCTTTATACATATAAAAGAAAGATCATCAACATTATTTCCTCCAAATAATAACACGTAATTGCCTTCAAGTATGCAAGAAGTAAATATTTTCTATTTCCTTTAAGTTTATTAATTATCTTTTACAAATAATCTTTTTATTTTGCAAACCTTATCCTATAATTACAATGATAAATTTAATTTTGATTTAATAAGGTATTGAACAATGAAAAGACAATTAAACTTCTTTGCAGCTTTGGCAACCGTCATGGGGACAATGATTGGCGGTGGTGCTTTTTTTAAAATTGCTAATACTTCTACACTTACCCATAACCCTTGGCTGAGTATTCTTGTTTGGCCACTTGCTGGATTTATCACGCTGATGGCGGGCTTAAGCATCGCCGAATTAGCTGCAATTTTCCCTGAAGAAGGTGGTCCGGTTAAATACCTCGAAAAAATTTATGGTCCCAAAGTTGCTTTTTTATTTGGTTGGTCATTAATTATTATCTATTATCCAGCTAACATTGGCGCTTTAACTATCGTTTTTGCAACTCAACTTAAAGCAATTCCTGGCTTTAGTCACCTTTCAATTACAGCAATTGCACTGATTGTCATGCTTATAATTCTTGCTATTAATTGGCTTGGTTCTAAATTAAGTGGACAAGTTCAAAAAATTGCTTTGATAATTAAATTAATTCCCATTCTAGCTATCATTGTATTAGCCGTCATTAGCAATCAAAACCATTTAGTTTCAGCTCCTCGACCACAAATTTCATCTGCAAGTGGTGCTGTTGCCTTTGGCCAAGCTTTGTTAGCAGTTTTATTTGCTTACGACGGTTGGTTAAGCATTGGTAATTTGGCTAGTGAGATTAAAAATCCAGCCAAAACACTTGCTAAAGCAATCATTTGGGGATTATTTGGGGTAACTGTCATTTATACCTTGCTTAATTGGAGCTTCATCAAAATACTTCCTTGGAAACTAATTGTGGGCAATCAAGCAACGGCGCTTTTGACGTCGCAACAGTTGTTCGGCAATTTTGGGAGTATCATTATTAGTTTTGGAATTTTAGTTTCAATTTTCGGAGCAATTAATGGTCACCTGCTGTTAGGATCAAGGATGCCATATGTTCTTGGAAAAGAAAACAAATTACCTGGTGCCAAATTTTTTGGCACCCTAAATCAAAAAACAGCAGTACCCACAAATAGCATGCTGTTTGAGTGTTTGGTCGCGACCATTATGATTTTTTCCGGAACTTTTGACTCACTAACTGATATGCTAGTTTATGTTTCTTGGATTTTCTCAATCCTATTATTTATTGGCGTTATGCTCTTACGAATTAAAAAGCCTAACCTCCAGCGGCCATATAAGACTCCCTGGTATCCACTACCACCTATTCTAGCTATTAGTGGCGCTGGCTTTATCGTCATTAGTACCACCCTTACCCAACCCATTTTAGCTTTAATCGGTATTTTACTCACTCTGAGTGGCTGGCCTGTGTACCTTTATGTCCAGCATCAAAATAAATAGAAGTAATTGGAGCTATTTTTATCTAGTTAATTACTCCCTGTCCGCTAAATTTTATAATTTTACAAAAATTGGTAAGAAATCTTACTTTCTGTAATCATAACTTAACAATTAATTTACAATCCTTAATATGTTCTGTGTTAAAATACATAGGTATTTATACATAGGTATTTATTAATTAGAGAGGTAAAGTTATGAAATTTAATAAAAAAATAGTTACCCTTGCTGTAGCAGGTATTACTGCCGTTTCCCCAATTATTAGTCAATCTGCACTTGTTTTAGCTGATACTACTAATCAAGTAACTAACAATACTGCAAAAACTGATGCCAATACTGCAACTACTGACAATTCAAAGGCTAGTCAAGACAACAAGGTAACTGCACCTAACGCTGATGCACAAAAGCCTAAAGAAGACAACAAAGTTGTTGCGCCAAACCCGAATGCTGATGCACAAAAGCCTAAAGAAGAAGCCAAGACTAAAGAACCAAAGGCTAAGTTAATTAAAACTAATGCCAAATGGTCCAAAAAGCATAAAGCTGCCAATAAATATTACAATGCTGCTATCAAGAAGGGACGCAAACTTTCTAAGTTAAAGCGTTTAAACCTATATACTGATACTTTGAAGCACTTTTCTAAGAATCATGCTAGTTATGCTAAAAAATATCGTGCTTATTTAAAAGCAGAAATTAACTGGTTAAAGCCAATTGTTGAAAAGGAACAACAAGCTAAAATTGTTAATCCACTACCTGATGTACCAACTGATCACCCAGTAGATACACCAAGCAAGACGGACAAAGCTCCTGAAAACAAAAAATAATTTTTTAGTTAAATAGATTTTAGAGCAATATTCTTCATTATGATAATGAAGAATATTGCTTTTTATTATCTTAACAATTCAATTCACATAAAAAAGATAGCTATAAAATAAATTAAAGCTAGCCTCACATTAGTTAGACTTAATATTAGTGACTGCGCTAACTATTTTTATTTATATTTTAAAAAAACAAAAAGCTTAGAAATATTAACAATTTCTAAGCTTTTTATATCTGTTCATTAAAAAAATATTAAGCTTATTATTGATACTATAGTGATTCAAGCACAACTTCGCCTGCATTAATTAGTGAGCCGTACTCAGGAACCGGAACTATTTCTCTGTCAAACCCTTTAGTAAATACAACTATCGTAGTTGGATCATAACCTTGTTTTTCAAAAAAATCTGGTTTAATTTTAATCAAAGGTTGCTTCTTAGTTACTTTATCTCCTTGATTTACAAGTAGCTCAAATCCCTTTCCATTAAGGTTAACAGTATCTAACCCAATGTGTATTAAAATTTCTAATCCTTGTTTACTCTTTAAACCAACTGCATGCTTCGTTTCTGGAATCATAATTATTTCTGCATCAATTGGAGCAACTACTTCAGCTGTATCACCACTAGGGATAACTGCAAAACCATCACCCATCATTTTTTGCGAAAATATATCATCTTTTACATCAGTTATCTTTACTAACTTACCTGAAATTGGAGCAACTATTTCAGCTTTTACTTTTCTGGAAAATAACTTAAACACATTTATCCTCCCTTTTTACGACTTAAAAGTCTTAGGAACTATCATCTGCGTACCCTCAGCAATTTCACTATCAAACTGATCAGAAATCAAAGTTGCCTCCTTTAATTGTAAAGCACTCACTGTTGATGTCACACCAAACTTACTGCTATCGCATAAAATATAAGATTGAATCGACCGTTGACTAATTATTCTTTTTTTAGAAGATTCTTCAATTGATGGTGTCATATAACCTGTTTCAACATTTACACCACTAATGCCAAAAAAGGCTTTGTCAAAATGTAAATCTTTTAAGGTTGCCTCGGTTAAGGAACCAGTCAAAGACGAGGTAAAACCATTATAATTACCGCCAATTAAAACAACATCAGCAACTAAATCACCTAAAATACTACAAACCTGTGTATTAGTAGTATAGATAACAACTTTTCTATTAACTATTTGCTTTAAAAGAAGTGTACACGTCGATCCTGAATCAATATATATCGTGTCATGATCTTGAATAATGCTTGAAGCTAATTTACAAATTTCTTCTTTTTCTTGTAAATGCATCGTTGCTTTTTTTATAAAAGATATTTCACCAATCTTTGATACTAGCTGAATCGCTCCACCAAAAAGGTACTCAATCTTTTCCTTTTTTTCAAGAACTTTAATATCTCTTCTTAACGTAGATAATGATACTTCAGGAATTTGTTGATGCAATTCATCAAGTTTAATCATCTTATTATTTTTTAAAATTGTTAAAATTTTGTTTTGTCTCTCAACAGGTAACAAATATTTTTCTCCATAACTAATACTTAATAACTCTTTCACTTCCTTTCAATTATACTATCAAAAATTTTCTACGCCAATTTTTCTTCTCTACTTGTAACTAAGAACCCTAGAACTATACCTACTACTGTAGAAATCCCAAGTCCAATCATTGCATTAATAAAATTGCCACCTGATTTAGAGATAAATGCTGGAAAAGTAGTTACACTACCAAATACAAATGCCGTAGTAAATACTTTAGTTAAACCAAGATAAGCTCCACCAACTGCTCCAGCTATTATTTGTGCTAACCAAATCTTTCGGTTTTTAACTAACAAACCAAATAAAGTTGGTTCAATAATTGCCGATAAACAAATTGTAATGACACCAGTTATAGAGAAATTTTTTAATTCTTTATCTCTCGTTTTTAACCAAACGCCAAAGGCAGTACCAATAACAGCAAAATTGCAAGCAAACGTCAACGGGCAAATATAATCAAATCCTTTAGTAGCAATATTATTAATCATGATTGGATTAACCGCCCAATGAATACCAAAAGATACTAAGAAACTCCACCCGCCACCAACTACAATGCCACAAAGAATTGGGGCATTTTTAATTAGCCAATTGACAGCATCACCGACAATTTGACCGCCGTATACTCCCAATGGGCCAATAACAATTACTGTTAATGGAACCATTATTAATAAAGAAATTAAAGGTGTAATAACTAACTGTAAATTTTCTGGAACATGCTTTTCCAGCCATTTATATAGGTATGAATATGCCCAAATGGAAATCAAAATTGGCACAACTGTTGAGTTATAATTCATTAAAACTACGGGTATTCCCATAAAAGATGACATCGCACCATTACCATGATTACCCATCAGCTGGATAAAATCTGGGAATAACAAGGCCCCCGCAATTAAAGCACCAATATATGGACTGACTTTAAATCGATTAGATGCGGAAAAAGCTAATAGAATTGGCAAGAAATAGAATACTGCCTTAGAAGCAGCAGTTAAAATCACAAAAGTACCACTTTTTTGACTTACTAATCCTAGCTGGCTACTCAAAAGTAATAATCCATATAAAATTCCTGAACCTGCCAATGCCGGTAATAATGGAGCAAATATTCCCGCAATAGCCGTAAACAAATTATTTATCCAATCTTTTAAACCATGAATTTCTGGTTTAGTTTCAACGTTTGTATTTCCTGAACCGTTCACTAGACTTTCAAAGGCATCGTATACTTTAGGAACATCAAGACCTATTAAAACCTGATATTGACCACCTCCACGGGCAACATTTATTACCCCATCAATTGCTTTAACCTTAGTATCATCTACATTGTCGTTTTTCAAAGTCAATCTTAGTCTGGTAGCGCAATGTGTCATATTTGTGATATTTTTTGATCCACCTACTGCTTGAAGTATTCCCTGCGCAGTTTTTTTATAATCCATAGATTTGCACCTTCTTACTTACAAATTAGAAATCTATTTTTGTAAAAATTCGAGCATTAAATTTCTTGCCTTCACTCCATCATTAGAGTCAATAACCTGCTGAATTTTATCCATACCTATTTGATCAAGTAAATCTAATAAATACTTGAGCATTTCAATATTTGATTTTGTTTCATCTGAAGGATCTTCTCTCACAGGTTCTGTATCAAAGTAAATCATGCCGTCAAAATTATATTTTTTCATATAATATAAAAATTCAAGTGTCTTAAAAGGCGTTACTGTACCAACCATTAATCCGTCATCATGCACTCCGTATCCATCATTTAAGTGGACGCCAAAAAGTTGTTTTCTACTACAGAATAGTGCAGTACCCATTGCTGGATTTTCATGTTTCATCAACATGTGGCAATAATCTAGTAAAACTCCAAAATTTTTGCGGTTAATATCATGGAGCATCATTTCTACTATTCCCATACTATCAACGAAAGCATAGCCACGAGGTTCATATGGCTTATATTCAATACTCCATCTAATGTCAGGAGCATAATCTGCAACTTCTTGACACGCTTTGACAATTCTATTCCAATATTCAACGTAATCTATTTGAAAACTATAATCAAAGCCATCATGCGCACTCCAAATATTAATCATTGATCCACCAATTGCATGGCAATAATCTGCGGCTTCTTTACACATTTTGATGGCATCTTGATAAAGTTTTTCATCTGGATTACCCAAATCTCCAGTCAAATAGTGTGTTTCAAAACGCATCTCCATTCCATTTGGCTGTAGATTATGTTTATCAAGCATCTCTTTCATATGTTCTGGAGTAATGCCAAGAGTTTGTTGTGGAAAATTAATATCAACATAGTTGATACCTACTTTTTCTAATTGTTCAAAGACTTTTTCCAGATCATTATTATAGTGGGGTAGATATGCATTTAATCTTGTAGCTAATTTTAATTCCATGTGATAGATTCCTTTCATTTCATCTTATCCATAATTGTTATCGTTTACATTTTCAATTATAATCAATAATTTTCATATTTCAATAATTATTTTTCATATTTTTTCAAAAAATTACAAAAAAATATCATGAATTGCAAAACAGACACGCTAGTTATTAATTAACTTTTCTTTTTATTTGGTTAATCCTCCTTGATATTTTTTGAGCAAACGTTTTCTCTAATTTAAATGATATATTAGCATGCTTTTTTAATTTGTCAACCATCAACCTAAATAGCAATTATGAATATGCTGATATAACAAACAAAAATGTTCGGGTTGACTATTATTTAATTCAATGTTAAATTCATTTCTGAGAAAACGATTGTTCAAAAAGGAGAATAATTTATGGAACGATTACTATGTCCGTCAATGATGTGCGCTAATCTAGCCAACATTAAATCTGAGGTCTCTAATTTAATTAAAGCTGGCGTTGATATTTTCCATATGGATATTATGGACGGTATTTTTGTACCTAACTTTGCTTTAGGTTTAGAAGACTATAAAGCAATTCGTAGCCTGACCTCCTTACCTATGGATGCTCACTTGATGATTAAAAATCCAAATCAATATATTAACTTATTCAGTAATGCTGGGGCTGATATTATCTATATTCATCCAGAAGCAGATCCAATTCCTACTAGCACATTATTGAAAATAAGAAGTTTAGGTAAGCGTCCCGGGATTGCAATTAATCCTGGTACTTCAATTGAAACAATTAAAGAACTATTACCTCTTGCAGATTATGTAATGGTCATGACTGTCAATCCAGGATTTGCAGGTCAAAAATTTTTAGATTTTGTCATTCCTAAGATTAAAAATCTAGCACAACAAAAGCAAGAAAAAGATTTTACTTTAATGGTTGATGGCGCTATTTCACCAGGAAAAATCAAAGAATTATCAGCTATTGGTGTCGATGGTTTTATTTTGGGAACGTCAACTCTTTTTGGAAAACAAGAAAATTATTCTGAAATTATCAAAAAATTACGAGGAGAATAATTATGAAAAACTTAAAAATTGCATTCGGTTCTGATCATGTTGGCTACGAACTAAAACCTGTAATTATGGAATATGTTAAGTCACTTGGTTATGAAATTTATGATTTTGGTACTTATTCGAATAAACGAACTGATTACCCGCTTTATGGTAAAAAAGTTGGTGAAGAAGTAGCTGCTGGTAATTATGACTTAGGAATTGTCATTTGTGGAACTGGGGTTGGTATTTCAATTGCTGCTAATAAAGTTCCTGGTATTCGTGCGGCATGTGTTAGTGACCCATATTCAGCTGAATTATCAAGACGTCACAATAATTCAAATATTTTAGCTTTTGGTTCACGTGTTGTTGGATCTGAATTAGCAAAAATGATTGTAAAATCTTGGTTAGCTGCAGAATTTGAAGGTGGCAGGCACCAAAGACGAATTGACGAACTAGCTGCAGAAGATGCACACGATAGCAAAAAGTTTGATAAAATAAAAAATAATATTACTGAGATATAAAAAATTAATTAATGATTGGTCATAATAGCTCACATTAATTAATGATTTAGGAGAATTAAAATTAATCGTGAGTAATAAAGTTTCTATCAAAGAAATCGCTAAATTAAGTGGTGTATCAGCTTCAACTGTCTCACGCGTCATTAACAATAATGGGCGCTTTTCTGAAGAGACAAAGCAACGCGTACTTGCAACCATTAAAAAATATAATTATCAAACTAATAGTTTTGCCAAAGGTCTTAGAATGCAACGCTCAAATACAATTGGAATTATTGTGCCAGACTTAGCAAATACTTTCTTTTCTTCACTAGTTGAAAAAATAGAAAACAACTTTTTTTCTAATAATTATTCCACTATTATTTGTGATACTGGACGTAATTCTCAAAAAGAAATGACTTACCTCCAAATGTTAGAATCAAAACAGATTGATGGCTTAATTGTAATTTCTGGTGATAATCCTTTTAATACTAAAATTCTTAGCCGAGATATTCCAGTTGTTTGTATTGACCGTGAACCTAAAAATCAAGATACAATTTATGTGGGATCGGATCATTATACTGGAGCAAAAATAGCTACTAAAGCTCTAATTGAAGCAGGTACCCAACCATTACTATTTACAGTAATTGATGGCTCTTCATCTATTAAGCATCGAATACGGGGCTTTAAAAATACTATTAAATCGCTTAATTTAAACAGTAAAATTGATAATTCAATTTTCTGCCTAAACCCTGCTTATAAACAGGGTTCAGACAAGCGAAGATTAGAAATTAGAACTATCCTACGAAGTTTAGTTCAAAAACAAAAATTACCTTTGGGCATTTTTGCTACAAGCGATACTCTAGCTGCCGATATTCTAGTTTCTGCACGCGACCTTCGCTTAAATATTCCGGGAGATGTAAAAATTATTGGCTTTGATGATGCTCCAATTGCCAAATATTCATTTCCCGAACTTACTACCATTAGACAAAATGTCGTAGAAATTGCCTCACGAGCTAGTCAACATCTAATTAAAGCAATCAAAAGCGGAGATACTAAGTTAGAGCATGATATTATTCCAGTTAGTTTAATCGAACGATCAACGTTATAACTATCAAAATAAAAATAGGTACAAAATATGTATCTATTTTTTATTTTATAATAAATTTTATCAGCCACTTTAAATACATAAATAACAGTTTATACACTTGCCTTACCATTAAATAAGCCACCAATGTATTATTCTTAAAAATTTTCTTAGCATATGATAATCCATTACCACTATTTGCATTTTATCATATAGAGATGTTCCTAAAATTACCTGTACTATTCCATAATTACTACCATCTACTCGTACTTTATAAAATGGATCATCACAAAATGATGGTCAGTACATCTTTAATCATAATGCGTTTAATATTAGGAAAGATTAACATCCTAGGAGTAAGGTTGCTGATATAAAGATTTTATTTATATATTCTGACTACCAACCAAATTATGTTTTTACTTTCCTTAGATTAATTACACATTCATCCGTAATTATTAGTATTCTAATTAGAACAATTATTTAAAACAGTATAGACTTTCATTATCCAATTACTGAAAGGAAAATTCAATGAAAGCAATAATTCAAACAGGATATAATAAAACTCAAATTAAAGAAATGCCATCAATTCCTCTTTCACCAATTTCTATTAAAGTAAAAACAAATTTTGTTCCTTTGCTTAGATATGATTTATTAAAAATTAATGGTCAAGTCCCCACAAAACTACCATCAATTCTTGGCTATGGTGCAACAGGTACAGTAGTAGCAATCGGAAATCTACGTTCATCATCTCTTCTCAATAAACGTGTATTAATTTTAAATCCGTGGGGAACTTTTCAAGAAAAAATAACTTCAAATATCCCACCTTTAACTATTCCAATTTTGGATAATGTTTCAAATGAAGAAGCTACCGGACTAATTGGTGGAGCTGATCTAGCTCTCAGTTTGTTTAAAATCGTTAAAAATACATTTAAACAGATAATTATTTATGGCGCCGATTCGGTGACAGGATTAGTATTAATGCAATTATTAACACGATTCACAAAAGTGCCATTTATCCCCAAGGCAAGAACTTTATCAGCAAACTACCTAAAACAAAAGATTAATGAATATAATATAAAACCAGATATTGAAGCAACAGCGCAAAAGAACAATCTTATTATCGATTTAGTCGGCAGTGATATCAATGACAAACTTTATCAGCATATTCAGAACAATGACGAAGTTATTAGTGTCGCACAAAATGATTTATTGGGTGTTAAATTCATTAGTAAACCAGCTTTACCAAAGGACTATAGTTTCTTGATGAATGAAATTTCAAACAATAGATTATTTATACCTATTAATCAAATTTTTAATTACAAAAATTTTAATGAAGCAATAGAATATCAAACTACAAGCCCAAGCAGAGGAAGAAATTTGATTTCTTTTAAAGATTAATATGCTATAGTAAACAGTACTATGAACAACTTTGAAGAAGTAATTTCTAAAAAAATAAGTAAAACAATTAAACAAGAACGGATAAATAAAAAGCTTTCTCAAAAAGAATTGGCTGAAGGAATTTGCTCACAAGGAATGATAAGTAGTATCGAGCATGGTGACTATATACCAAATACTGCTATTTTTATTGCTATATGTAGCAAACTAAATTTATCTATTGATAAAGCTTTTTTAAAAGAAAAATTAAATTTTAGCAATAATACTTATCTTGCAAATACAACCTTTAAATTATGTAGAGAACATAAATATACTAAGCTTATTAAATATTTGGATGATCAAAATATTATTGCATCTCTTAATACTAATCTAGACTTTCAAACTTATTATTACTATTATAGCTGTTCAATATATCAAGTTAAGCATGATTTATTGGCTTGCCAGCATTACTTTGAGGTGGCAATTTCATACTCTATGAATGTTTCAAAGCCAATTCCTAAAAATCCTATTGAACTACTATTACTTAATTCTTTAGGTGTTATTTACTTTCAGTTAGGAAGAAACAAAGAAGCCTTTAAAATATTTAAAATAGTAAATAAATATTCATCTACCATTAGTGATGCACAGTCTGAAAATCTTAACGTAATTCAATATCAACAAGGTAAGATTTATTTTGATTTAGCAAAATACGCGACTGCTTTAAAATTGTTCTTATCAGGATTAGACAGGATCAATAAAATTCATGGAAATTTCATGTTAGGCAATTATTCTTCAATGATCTTAAAATGCTACCAAAATATCAAATAAATACACAAACTAAAAAGCACTCAATTTTATATTAAGTGCTTTTATATTTAGTAGACTTTGAGCAGACAACCAAATTAATTTTTACCTTTTTCATAAAACTTGTTCTAAATAAGTATTGTTAAATTGAAATTTCCTCATAACTTAACATGACCTTTTATTCCCATTCAATAGTTGAAGGTGGCTTACTCGTTACATCATAAACGACTCGGTTAACGTTATCAACTTCGTTAATAATTCTCGTTGAAACTTTTTGCAAGACATCCCACGGCAAGTGCGCAAAATCAGCTGTCATCCCATCAATCGAAGTTACGGCCCGAATGCCAATCGTATAGTCATAAGTCCGCCCGTCACCCATGACGCCAACTGATTTAATTCCTGGTAAAACCGTGAAATATTGCCAGACGTCTTCTTGTAGACCCGCCTTTTTAATTTCTGCGCGCAAGATGGCATCACTTTCACGCACTAATTCTAATTTAGGTGCAGTAACTTCACCTAACACCCGAATCCCAAGACCGGGACCAGGAAACGGCTGACGCCAAACTAAGTCATGCGGAATCCCTAATTCTTCACCAAGCTGACGCACTTCATCCTTAAATAATTTTCGTAATGGTTCAATTAGTTGAAAGTGCATATCCTGAGGCAGACCGCCGACATTGTGGTGGGACTTAATTGTCTGTGCTGTATTGGTGCCGCTTTCAATTACGTCAGTATAGAGTGTACCCTGCGCCAAAAAATCAACTTCATGCATCTTTTGCGCTTCTTCGTTGAAAACCTCGATGAATTCCTTACCGATGATTTTACGCTTTTGCTCGGGATCAGTTACACCCTTTAATTTAGTTAAAAAGCGCTCTTGGGCATTTACCCGCACAATGTTCACACCTAAATCACGATTCAAGGCGGCCATTACTTCGTCACCTTCATTTTTGCGCAACATCCCGTGATCAACAAAAATGGCAGTTAATTGATCACCAATTGCCCTATGTAACAAAGTAGCCGTCACGCTAGAGTCTACCCCACCAGATAAGCCTAATATTACCTTTTTATCACCAACTGTCTGCTGAATATTGGCAATTTCCAGCTCAATAAAATCAGCCATTGACCAGTTAGCTTTAGCTTTGCAGACTTTAAAAGCAAAATTACGCAAAATATCTAAGCCATATTCAGTATTGCGAACTTCAGCATGAAATTGAATGCCATAAAACTTGCTTTGTTCATTAGCAATCGCCGCAATCGGGCAATTTTTACTTGAAGCAATTGTCTTAAAACCACTTGGTGCCTGCTTAACTAAGTCACCATGACTCATCCAAACAAATTCATCTTTTGGTAAGCCGTCAAATAAAACCGAACTCGCATCTTCTACTTGAATGTCAGCTTTACCATATTCAGAATTATCAGCTTTTTCAACTTTACCGTTTAAATAAGACGACATTAATTGCATGCCATAGCAAATACCTAAAATGGGAATTCCTAATTCAAAAATTTTAGGATCAACCTTTAAAGCATTGTCATCATAAATACTGTTAGGACCACCGGAAAAAATAATGCCCTTAGGATTAATTTGTCTAATTTTTTCTAAGCTAAGATCGTGCGGTAATAGTTCAGAATAAATGCCAAAATCACGCAAGCGCCGCGTGATTAGTTGATTATATTGACTACCAAAGTCTAAAACAATAATTTCATCAAAATCATGAATCTTTTTTCTCACTGACATTCTGGCTCCTTTGCTAATTAAATATCAAATCATCTAAACTGTACTAAGAATTTAAGGTGGGGTCAACTACTTTTTAAGTAAAAATATTTTTCTCAAAAATTATATCGATATATGCTTGAACTAATTTATTTTTAAAATCCCCCTTAATCTTGCACAACTAAATTTACTTTGTTAGAATGCATACACAAGCAAATATTATGTCTATATATTGCCGTAATCTGGTCGGCAGTCTCTACTCAGAACCGTAAATTCTGAACTATGGATCAAGTACAAATAGCGCAGTGTTACTGTCTTATTGGTCTTTTTTACCATAGTTTTGGTAGAAAAGACCTTTTTGTTTTAGGAGGAAAAGTATGAAATTGCTGGAAGATCGTATTCGCAACGATAGCGAAGTTTTACCCGGAAATGTCCTAAAGATTAACTCATTTTTAAATCATCAAGTTGATCCTGAATTAATGATGGCCGTTGGAACAGAATTTGCTCATCTTTTCAAAGATGCCGGTATCACCAAAGTCTTAACTTGTGAAGCTTCAGGAATCGCGCCCGGGGTAATGACTGCCTATGAGTTACACGTACCCATGGTCTTTGCCCGTAAAAAAAAGCCCTCGACACTTAACGATGAAGTATATTGGGCGGATGTTTATTCTTACACCAAGAAAACCACTAACCAAATTTGTGTTGAACAAAAATTTCTCAATCCCAACGACCGTTTATTAATTATTGATGATTTTCTAGCTAATGGTGAAGCCGTTAAGGGCATGATTAATATTGCTCATCAAGCCTATGCGGAAATAGCTGGCGTGGGCGTAGTCGTAGCTAAGTCTTTTCAAGGCGGTAGCACTTGGATTAAAAAACATGGCTATAAACTTGAAGCTTTAGCAAACATTGCTAGTTTAGCTGATAATCAAGTACATTTTGTAGGGGAAAATTAATGCAAAAAGAAGTCAGTCAACAAAAAGCCGCCGTCCTTGGGCTGCAACATCTGTTAGCAATGTATTCTGGTGCAGTCGCAGTACCACTTTTAATTGGGACAGCTCTAAAATTCAACGCTGAACAAATGACCTACTTAGTTTCAATTGATATTTTTATGTGTGGGTTGGCAACTCTTTTACAGTTAATTACTAATCGCTTTTTTGGTATTGGCTTTCCTGTAATTCTTGGCTGCGCTATTCAGGCGGTTGCTCCCTTACAAATGATTGGTCGCAAATTTTCAATTAATGATATGTATGGGGCCATTATTATTGCCGGCATTTTCGTAATTTTAATTGCTGGAGTTTTTGCCAAAATCAAAAAATTCTTTCCCCCTGTTGTCACCGGTACCTTAATTACCACAATTGGTCTAACCTTAATCCCAGTTGCCATTCAAAATATGGGCGGAGGAAATGCTACTGCTAAGGATTTTGGTAGTAGTCAAAATTTATTACTTGCCTTCTGCACTATGTTCATTATTTTAGCTTTAGAAATTTGGACAAAAGGCTTTTTACAATCAGTTTCAGTTTTAATAGGATTAATTAGCGGCACACTTATTGCTGCGTGCCTAGGTCTAGTTTCATTTACCCCAGTAATTACAGCATCCTGGTTTCATTTACCGCAACTTTTTTACTTTGGAGCGCCTCATTTTGAATGGTCTTCCAGTTTAACAATGATCATCATTGCCTTAGTTTCAATGGTTGAATCAACTGGCGTCTTCTTTGCCACGGGTGATTTGATCACGCATCAAGTTTCAGAAGATGATCTTAAAAAAGGCTATCGGGCAGAAGGACTCGCTCAAATCCTAGGTGGTTTATTCAACGCTTTTCCTTACACGACCTTTTCGCAAAATGTTGGACTTTTACAATTGTCAGGCATTAAAACTAAACGCCCCATTTATTGGGCCGCTGGATTGTTGATGACGATGGGACTGTTACCCAAAATTGGCGCTCTCGTCACCATTATTCCAACACCAGTATTAGGTGGGGCCATGCTAGTAATGTTTACCATGATTGCCGTTCAGGGCATTAAAACTTTAGTCCAAGTTGATTTAAGTAATAACAATAATATTTTAATTATTGCTATTTCAATTGGCCTGGGACTAGGTGTTACTATTTATCCACAATTTTTCCACAATTTACCTGCAACAATTCAACTTTTCCTAAATAATGGTATTGTGATTACCAGTTTATCGGCTACTATCTTAAACTTACTACTCAATGGTGCAAATTCTAAAAAAATTAGTAGCTAACCAAATTATAGCTATACTATTATCCATCGCAAAATGGCACTTTTTTTCTATATAAAGAAAAGGAGTGCCATTTTAATAAAAACTATTGCCGTAAATTTTTACATACTCAACTTAATTTGCATCCTAGACTAAGCGGTTACTTCAAAAATTAGTCATACTCGCTGAAACATAGTCGCTACGAAGAAAGGTATGAATTAAAATCAATTACCTGATCATAACGTGCCAGGTCTGCTGGTTTATAATGATGAATTACCTCAATAAAAGTCAAATCAGAAGCGAAGAGGTAATCATGAACCTGCTTGGAGGTTACTTGATCCAAAGAAGCATTGACTTCATCGAGTAAAAGAATCTGACGCTGAGCCAAAATTGCCCGCGCGAGTTCAATCCTAGATAATTGGCCGCCTGACAATTGATCAGCATTATCACCTAGGCCGTAGTTTAGCCCTTTTTCTTGAATTAGCTTAGCTAGACCAACACCCTGACAAACGGCCATTATTTTGTCTGGCGCAATGTCAGCGCCTAAAGTTAAGTTAAAGAGTAAAGTGTCAGCAAAAATTACGGCATTTTGACTTGAGTAAGCAAAAAGATTAGTAAACGCCCCCGCGTCTACTTGCTGGTGATTGAGTAAAATCTTGCTAGCTTGACCATAGTCACCATATAACAAATACTGTAATAAAGTTGACTTACCGGCTCCAGATGGTCCGATAACTGCAATTTTTTGACCATTCTCAATTGTCAAGTCGATATCGCTAGCTAACTGCTGGCCTTGTCGGATTAAAGACAAATCCTTAACCTTCAATTCTACTAAATTTGCTGTCATACTCGTTGTTTGAGGATAAGTAGCAGCCTTTTGACCGAACTGAGTAATGCGCTTAACAATCCCCTTGGTTGTAGATAAATTATTGCGTTCACTAAGAATTTGTAAGATTGGGTTAACAAAAGAATTCGAAAGCTGAATAATGCCAAAAAGTGCACCTAAAGTGGTAAAACCCTTGATTACTAGCATAATCCCTATAGCAAAGGGAACTAAGTAAGAACCACCCATAGCAATGAGATTAAGATAGGCATTCGTATTGTTTTTCAAGATATTCATTCTTGCCAACTTGGTTTCTAATAAATTAATTACTTTTAGGTCTCGCTTAACAGCGTTATTTTGTTGACCATAAAGGTTTAATGTCCTAGTTCCTGCTAGTGTGTTCTTGGTCTGATTAACATATTGATCATTGGCCTTAGTCCATTCATCAGCAGCGGTTTGAATTGGCTTTTGGAGCAGATTAGAAACAAGCATAGGAAGCAATGAACCTGCAAAAAATATGACGGTTAAAATAGGATTTAAGTACAGGGCATATGATAAGGCCAAAATTACTGTATAAAAATAAGTTAAAATAGAAATCTCTGCTTCATAACGATTTGTTTCTAACAACTTAAAATCATTAGTTAAAAAACCTAGGTTGGCAGTATCCTCACTGGGACTAGCAAGCATCCCTTTAAGTGTCTGCCTTCTTAGTTTAATATTAGTTTGCTTAATTGCATCCGCCTTTAAATAGTTAAAGCTTAAGTGAGCCAATAAGACTAAAATTAGTGCAATTAAGACTTGAATAATCAACCAAGGTAACTTAGCAAATTGCTTGGCTGCAGCCATATTGATCAGTGATCCTACCATGTAGGCCATAATGACATTTTCCGTGCTGTAAATAAAACCAAAGACATTAAGTAAAAAGAATTTAAAATGCGAATAGTTTTTAAAGATCATTGCTTCTTTTCTCCTATTAACTATTTTTTAATTAATTTTAATATAAAATTAATAATAATTTATTATATACTCGAATAATAGATTTAACAATATTTTTTTGCTTACATCACAATTTCACTTTTGTCTTGTTTAGATAATTTAATCAAACAAACCCCCATAATTTAGCATCCTAATTATGGGGGTTTTGTTTTCTGCCTCTTAAATAAACTAGTTTTTATTAAAAAATCTAATTAAGCTTTAGAGTAAATCTTCTTCTACTTTTACTAACATCTTTTCCCCAATCTGCTTAAAAGGCTGATCCTCAATTTTGTCAGTATAACTCATAATGCCACAGGCTGTTTTAAAAAGTAAAAAAGCTTGCATTAACTGGCTAATTTTAGGTTCAGGTAACTTGAGTGTATATCCCTCCATAAAAGCGGCCATTAATTCTGGTTGTAGTTTAAAATCCTGATAAAATAGCTTAATAAAATCTTAGTAACTAACACCCAACTGTACTTTTTCATAATCAATTAATACTAGCTGATTAGTGACAAACTGATAATTACGTACACCCACATCACCGTGTAGAACTGTACTAGAATTAAGTAGCTCTGTTTCAATCATAATTTGATTGCGCATAGAACTACTACGCAACTGCTTAATTCTTTGATGAATTTTAATAAAAGGCTCACTATCTTGTCTAATTCCCGCAAAAGGACGCACTTGAGCGTGAAATATGGCTAACTTCTCACCCATTAAAAAGGCCAATGCTTTTGAAACTGGTACGGCAATATCTGCTGGTGCCATATCAGTCATCACTAAAACATACAAGATTGGTTCAACATCAACTTTAAAAGCTGCAAGAACCCTTGAATTAAGTTGTTCGTTAACTGCTTTTTCTGTTAGCCAATTACGCTCTTGTAAAAAGACTTTAACAAAAACTGACTGCTGATACTGCTGACTAAAACCAACAAAAGTGCGATTAAACGACTGATGACTAATTACCCTTAGTTTTGCCTGCAACCTTTGCTCTAACAACCGTTTAATTTCCATTACTAGTTACCCTCGACAAAAACAACTATAATTTCTCCTAAAAATCAACCATTTTTTTGCAATTAATGTCCATTTTTTAATACAATATACCTTAAGAACTTTGAAAGGACAATATTTATGAAAAAAGCAGAATGTACAACCATTCTTGTTGGTAAAAATGCCAGTATTGATGGTTCAACTATGATTGCCCGCAGTGAAGATGGTGGTAGAACCATTATTCCAGAAGGGTTTGAAGTTATTACCCCTGAAAAACAACCTAAACACTATGAAAGTGTCATCAGTCACCAAAAAATTGATGATAAAGATTTAGCTGAAACTCCTATGCGTTATACCAGCGCACCTGATGTTTCTGGTGAAAGTGGTATTTGGGCAGCAGCCGGAATCAACTCCGATAACATTGCGATGACTGCGACTGAAACAATTACAACAAATTCCCGTATTCAGGGAATTGATCCACTAGTTAGTGCAGGCGGACTTGGTGAAGAAGATTTTGTTACCCTAACTTTGCCTTATATCCATAGCGCCCTTGAAGGTGTTAAGCGTGTTGGCTACCTGCTAGAAAAATACGGTACCTATGAAATGAATGGGATGGCTTTTGCTGACCACGATGAAATTTGGTATCTGGAAACAATTGGCGGTCACCACTGGATTGCCCGCCGAATTCCAGATGATGCTTACGTAGTTGCCCCTAACCGCTTAAATATTGACGAATTTCACTTTGGTCAAGATGGCTTTATGGCTGATGCGCAACTAGAAGAATTAATTGACACTTACCACTTAAATCCTGATCATGACGGTTACAATATGCGCCATATCTTTGGTAGTTCAACTATTAAAGATGCTCATTATAATAATCCACGGGCTTGGTATGTCCATAATTATTTTGATCCAGAATTTGGTGGCAAGCCAAGCGATCAAGATCAACCATTCATTTGTCATGCTAACCGCAAGATTAGTATCGAGGACATTTGCTTTGTTGAAAGTTCACACTACCAAGATACCCCATTTGATCCATACGGCGATCAAGGTACGCCTGAACAAAAGAAAGCTTTTCGGCCAATTGCTTTGAACCGTAACTTTGAAACACATATTTTACAAGTTAGAAACGATGTACCAGAAGAAATCGCTGGTGTTCAATGGCTTTGCTTTGGTCCAAATACCTTTAACAGTTTTGTCCCATTCTACACCAACGTTAATGACACACCAGCTAGCTTCCAAACCGGTCCTAAGTTTGACTTGAACAAGATTTTCTGGCTAAACAAGCTAACTGCTCAACTTGGTGACACTAACTTTAAAGTTTACGGTGAATTAGAAAATGATTTTGAGCAAAAATCGTTAGCTGAGTGCCACTTCATTCAACATGAAACTGATAAAAAAGTCGCTGGACTTTCAGGTAAAGCAGTTGAAGATGCCCTAACAGAAGCTAATCAAAAGATGGCCGACCAAGTTTACAATAATACAATTGAGTTGCTCGGCAACATGGTTAACGAAGGACACAACTTAGCCACATTGAAGTTCGATTTATTAGATTAAACTTCTTAACGTCTACTAAATGTACGCCTTAAAAGCTGCTAACATTAAATAGTTGTTAGCAGCTTTTTAATTTTTCAGAATAAATATTTGATAATTCTTACGCAAAAAAGTGTTGAGATTTCTCCCAACACTTTTTTATTATTCACTTATATCATAATTTAAAACAAGAACTATTGCCTTATTTCATTACTGGCAAATAGCTAAGTATGTTTTGACAATATTATCAACCGTAAAGCCAGATTTCTTTATCAGTTCGTCACCATCACCACTTTCACCAAAGTGATTAATGCCAATAGCTGCTCCATCTAATCCTACAAATTGTCCCCAGTCATAAGTAGATGCCATTTCAATTGATACTCGGTGCTTAATTGATTTAGGTAGAACTTTTTCTTGGTATTCTGGACCCTGCTTTAAAAATAGTTCAAAACTTGGCATTGATACCACGCGGACATTTTTGCCACTTTGTGCCAATTCTTTTTGCGCTGCTAAAGCCAAACTTACCTCAGAACCAGTAGCCATTAAAATACCTTCCGGTTCACCATTTTCTGCTTCTGCCAGGATATAACCACCCTTTGAAACACCAGACTTAACGCTGTCTTGATAATTCAAGAGAGTTGGCAAATTCTGACGACCCAATATAAATGCTACTGGGTAATCTTTTTGATTAATAGCGTATTGCCAAGAATAAATCGTTTCCAAATAATCAGCTGGACGAAATACAATTAAGTTAGGGATTGCCCTTATTCCTGCTAATTGTTCGATTGGTTGATGAGTAGGACCATCGGGGCCTAAAGAAATAGAATCATGACCAAAAATAAAGATTGACGGAATCTGCATTAAGGCAGACATCCTGATTGCATTTTTCATATAGTCTGAAAAGATAAAGAATGTGTTAGCAAATACTCTAGAGCCACCGTATAAAGTGATGCCGTTAATTGCTGCACCTTCAGCAAACTCACGAATACCAAAGTACAAGTTGTTTTTATCGTATGAATTGGGTTGAAAACCTTCATCACCATCAAAGTAGGTTTTGTCAGAACTGCCTAAATCTGAAGAACCGCCCCAAATATTTAATTCTGACTTGCTAGTTTGCTGTAAAACTTGATGAATAGAATCTCTTGTTGAAAGAGCATCTGGTATTTCTAACTTATTTTCAGCAAAATTAAGTTTGATATTATTGTTAATATTCTTAATTAGTTGACCGCCAAGTTCAGGATTATTTTCAATGTAGTCTTGCAAGAGTTCTGACCATTTCTGGTGGGCTTTTTGACCTTCTGCTTTAACACCCTCAAATGCAGCATAAGCTTCTTGAGGAACCTCAAATGGACCATATTCATAGCCAAGTTGCTTTTTAGTGGCAACAACTTGTTCTGCATCCAAAACCGCTCCATGAGCTAAATGGCTATCTGCAAATGGAGACGCATAGCCTAAAACAGTGTTTACTTCAATTAAGGTCGGTCTTTTCTTTTCACCTTGAGCAATCTTAATTGCCGCATCAATATCATTTAGATTATTGCCATCAGCAACTTTAAGGTACTTCCAGCCGTATGCTTCAAATCTTTGTGCAACATTGTCATCGCATTCTTGTGCCATACTTGCATCCATGGTATTGCGGTTTGAATCATATAACACAATCAAATTATTCAGTTGCAGATGCCCAGCTAAACTAGCAGATTCATGGCTGATACCTTCCATTAAGTCCCCATCGCCAAGAATCACATAAACCTTATTATCAATAATTTGGTAATTAGGCTTGTTGTAGAGCGAACTAAGGTGTTTTTCTGCCATAGCCATACCGACAGCCATACCGAATCCTTGTCCTAACGGACCAGTAGCAACGTCAACACCCGAAGTAGTAATTTCTGGGTGACCAGGAGTTTTACTACCTAAAGTTCTAAATTTTTTCAAATCAGTGATTGAAATATCAAAACCAAGCAAATGTAAAGTAGCGTATAACATTGCTGACCCGTGACCTCCTGAAAGAACAAAACGGTCACGATTAAACCAGTGCGGATCAGTCACGTCAAATTTCATATTTTGATAGATAGTATATATTAACGGAGCAGCACTTAAAGTAATACCACTATGTCCTGAGTTGGCTTTGTGAATTTCATCAATACTTAGAGCTCTAATTGCATTCACTGCTAAGTTATCTTTTGCCGTATATTTCATTTTTAACTCCTTAAATTTTATTTGGTTAATCTAACTACGTTCTTTTGCTTCTTATCTAAGGTAATTGATACGATAAAGAAAATTACCAATGCAGCTACCAGTGCAGCAATGATTAATGAACGACCACCAAGTAAACCACTATAGCCAACATAGGAGCCTACAATACCAAAGTCAGCATCTGCATAACTAGCTGTACCTAAGCCCAAGTGTCCTAATACTGGGATTAAAATAATTGGTACAAAAGAAATCAATAAGCCGTGAATAAATGATCCAATGACACAACCACGACGACCACCAACTGTGTTACCAATAACACCAGCGGCCCCACCACACATGAAGTGAGCTACAACGCCGGGAATGACAATGGTTATGTGACATAAAACCATTAGTAATGTGGCAACCAAGCCGCCTACAAAACTGGAAAAAAAACCAATAATTACGGCATTAGGTGCAAATGTAAACAGGATTGGAATATCCAAGCCTGCTTTAGCATTAGGAACTAATTTAGTTGAAATACCTTTGAAGGCAGGGATTAATTCGTTTAAGATCATTCTTACTCCAGCTAGCATAATGTAAACACCAGCAGAAAATGAACCAGATTCAATTAAGGCATAGATTATGTAGTTAATTCCACCGCTTAATTTTTCAACATAAACGGGACCTGCAAATAACGCAATAATCAGATAAGCCGCTGCCATCGTAATTGTCACGGCAATCGTATTATCTCTTAAAAACGATACTTTCTTAGAAACATGGAGATCTTCTGTTGATTTGGATGGATCACCAACAAGCTTTGCAACTAATCCAGCTATTAAATACCCAAAGTCACCCGTATGCGCAATCGCAATTTCATCGCTCTTAGTAACCTTTTTAACAAAGGGCTGAACTAAAGCTGGCATAATCGTATCAAATAGACCTAAAAAAGTACCACCAACAATAATTGAAGGTATTTCTGTAAAGCCTGCTACTGCAAGCAGTACTGCCAACATACAAGACATATTGATCATGACATGTCCTGAAAGATAAATATATTTAAAGTGCGATACTCTGGCTAAAGTGATATTTACTATCATTGCAATCAGCAATATCATCGCAGTAGCACTACCGTATTTTGTTAATGCAGTAGCGGTAAAAGCTTCATTGTTAGGGACAACGCCTTGAACATGAAAAGCCTGCATAAACATTTTGCCAAAAGGTGTTAAGGCATCTGTAATTACTCCCGAACCACCAGTTAAGACTAGGAATCCGACAAAAGTTTTCAAACCACCTGAAATTACTTCTGTTGAATCCTTTTTCTGCAGAATTAAACCTAAGACTGCTACCAATCCAACTAAGATTGAAGGAGTTCTAGCAATACTTAAGAAGAAGTTTAAAATTTCATTCATCAGTTATCACCCTCACTTTTTTGATCAAAACTATTCAGATAAGCTTGAATTTTTTCCTTTAATTCCTCCTTATCAATGATGCTGCTTAATTCTGTCACGTTATCATTACCAACAACATTTGCTACAGCGTCATACATATCGCGTCCTACAAAAAAATGATCAGCCACACTTGGATTGAGTCCAGAAAGATCAATGTGAGTAGTTTCTACATCCGATCTTCCTATTTCTTTAAGTACATCTTGCATATTCATGTCTACCATGAAAGATGAGCCTACTCCTGTACTACAACATGCTCCTAATTTCATTTTTCACCTTTCTTAATCAAATCCTCTATTTCAATTGCATTTTTAGCATTCATTATTTTGCTTACATCTTCTTTGTTACCTAAAATTTTGGCTAACTCTGAAAGAGCCCTTAAATGTGATGTTGAATCTTGAGCTGCAAGCACAATAATCAATTTAATTTTGTGTTCTTTATCTACCAAATCAATGTCATGATCTAATAACAATAAAGACATTCCTAATCTATTAACCCCTTGACTAGGTCTTGCATGCGCCAAAGCAATTTCAGTACCAATATTAATATATGGGCCGTTATCTTTAACGTTGTTAATCATCGCAGTTATATAAGATTGCGTAATGTTGCCTGCTGTTAATAATGGTTGAGAGCATAATTCGATTGCCTGTTCCCAATTTAAGGTTTTATCATGACTAAATTTAATTTTGTCTTCTGTTAATACTTCACTTAGCAATGGTCCAATCCTTTTTTTCTTTTTCTCATGTTTCTTCTTATCTACTAATATTTGCTTAATTCCTTTTTCCAAAGCCTTGCCATGAATAACGTTCGTATTATCATAAATAGTTTCCATTATTGCTTTAAATTCAGTCTGAAGGTTCTCTGAATTAGTAATACCGTTAAGCTGGAAAAAATTATCAATATTCTCAAAATCTTTACTAGTTAAGACCGAATTTACCTTTAACCAAGGCAATTTTGTGCCAGTCAAAGAAATATTAGTAATAATTGCCCTTTCTTCAATTGGTCTATTTGTTAATTCGGATGGAGCTATTGGCAAACTAAAACTGACATTAGGGTATTGTTCTACCATCTGAGTCATAAGAAATCCAGCAGAGCCATTGCTACCTGAACTCACTAAAAGTACTTTTGAATCATTTTCATTTTTACGTGAGATTTCTGAAGCAAAATAAATCGAAACTAAACCAACTTCATAATTATTTAAACTGGCACCAATAAATCGTTCAAAAGGATGAATGCTCATTTTGGTATAAATATATATATCTGGATAATTTTCTTTGATTGAATCAAAATCACTATTTTGATATTGTTGCCGGTATTTAACACGAAAAAAAGTAGTCGCCAGATGAACAACTAAATCTTGATGCAGTTTACTTTCATCTTTAAACGCACAATCTGCTAAATTCTTGAAACTATTAATAATGACATAAACAATATTACTTATTTCTGTGTTAATACTATCTTTAGGAAGTTTGCGTTTTTGACCTCCTAAAAGAACAAAAGTCAAATAATTATTCTCAAAATCACTGCATCTATCCCCTAAGAGGATAGATAAAAATGAAGAAGAAAATTTATATTCAGGTGTTTCCTGCAACTTTGCACTAATCGTACACTTCTTACCTTTAAGTACAGCATTATTAAAAATTCTTTTTAAAATCAATGCATAAAAATTAGCGAAAATATAAATGAATTCATCAGAATATATGATGTTGTTAGCATTTTCAAATGAGCTTAACCATTGACTAATTAATACCTTTAATTCTTTTATTTCCCGCGTTTCGTAAATACCCGCTAATTCATGATCAGAATAAAGCCATGAAAAAAGGAACTGTCTAATTTTTATTTCTTGTCCCTGTAAAAAATGTCCCCAATAGTTCGAAACTATCGTTATTTCAAAACTTTTCATTTTCTGTTTAAGACTTTGAATGTCTTTTAAAATTGTTTGTTTACTGACACCACATCCCTGTGCTATTTTTTGAACACTGAATCTACTGTCAATCAGCAGATTAATAAAAACTATGTACTGCCTTTCTAAAGAACTGTATTTATTTGAACTTTCATTGGCTAAGTACTTCTGTATCTGTTGTTTGCTTTTTTCGCTCAAATAATAGCCTTGACCATAAACATTGCGTGTTCCTTCAATGTTCAGTGTCTTTAATTTCTTATTAAGTGAACTTAGATTTTTATAAACACTCCTTTCTGACACTTTAACTTTTTCAGACATATCACCAACCGTCATGAAATATTTAACTTTTACAAGGAGATCTATAATTTTAAGTTGACTCTGGTTAAACTGTACTTTCATTTACAATGCCTCCTTGTTATTTTTATTATGAATAAATCGCTTCCAAGAAAAAAGTTAACAAAGTTCAGTACAAAAACTGAACTCATAAAAAAGCATGAAGATTTTTATCTTCATGCAATTAATTAATTATCTTATTACTTTCTATTTATGCAAAGTCATTTTTAAAATACGCACGTAAAACTACTAAGTAGTATTTTCTAGATCTTTACGAAAAAACTATTTACTCTCTTAACAATCTTTTAGCTAAAGCAAAATTACCTACTATTGCAGGCCCATTATCAATTATTTCAAACATTGTGATGTATTGTTCTAAAGGAGGAAAGTGAACATAATCATTTAATAAAACCTTAAAGGTACACCACACTTTTACTAGAAATTTTTCGCTGGTAACTCCGCCCTATATCAGTACCAATTATGTAATAAACTATAGAATCAACGTCTTCATGTGCAAGTTGCGACATGACATATTCACCATAAATAGAGTCATTAACAACGGTAGTAAAAAACCGAAACTTTAATTGTCTCAGTTAAAAGCCAAATAAAGTCCGTATTATTCCAATCTTTTTTGGAAGTATCCATAACATAACCATAATTAGGTGTTGCTTTTCTGACTTCAATCGGTCCAAAAGATACAATTCCAATTGCATCGACAGCAAACTGCTTAAAATATTCGACAGTTTTTGGCAAAGTTTCTGCCAGCGTTGTCGTGAAAAAGTGGTTTGATCTTTTATTTGATAATTTTCGTTACCAACGGCAAAAACAAAAACTTGGTACCGCTAGTTTCGATTGATTCTAATAACATTAATTACTTTTTATTTCGTTTTTACTTCTGTTACTTTTTTATTAAATAAATGCTTACCTCACACTTATGAATTAAATAACCATTATTAAAAAAATAAAACTTGAAGCTAGCATACTTCAGGTTCCAATTTTTCTTTCAAACAAAATTATATTTACTTTTGGATAGTCGGATAAAGACCAATGAGAAGCTTAGTGCAATTTTCTTTTCTCGGCCAAATAGTTTATTTGCCAAAGCTTCAGTTCTGCCTAACAATTTTAAGGAGCAGCCTTAACGGTATCTGTTTTTGCAACAAATTGTTTACCAATATAGTTGAATCTACCGTACACTTAAGAGTACTGCTGGTATAAAAGTATTAGAAAAACTATGTAATTTAAATTTAATTCTTGTACATAGTTTTTTTTAATTAATAATAATTAAAGTATATTCCAAATTTATTACAAAAAAAATAATCTTAAAATAATAGTAATTTATAGAGGCAAAACAAAAGACTAACCTTAACGATTAGTCTTTTGTTAAATATTAAGTTGGCTATTTATCTGCCACATCTTGAATAGTGACATCAGCACCAAGTAATCTCAATTTTTCTTGTACTCGGTCGTAACCGCGCAAAATATTACCAGCATTATTAATAACTGTCTCACCATTAGCCATTAATCCAGCTAACATTAGACAAGCACCAGCGCGAATCTCGCCTGCTGAAACTGTTGCACCATGAAGTTCATCAGTAGGGTGAACTAAAATAACATTATCTTCCGCACTAATATTGGCACCCATTTTACGTAACTGTTCAATGTGACCTATCCTTTTAGGATATATGCGATCAATAATTACGCCTTCACCAGTTTTAGCAGAAAGAAGAAGCGGCGTGATCGGCTGCTGCAAATCAGTTGCAAAACCTGGGTAGGCATCGGTTTTAATCTGGGTCATTTTCAATTCTCCTGCCGGATAAATAAACAGTGAGTCTTCATCTGCATCAATGACGAGTCCCATTTCTTCAACCTTAGCAAGGTAAGAGTCTAAATGCTCTTCAATAATATTATGTATGCAAATACCATTACCAATACATCCTGCTAATGAAATATAAGTACCTGCTTCAATGCGATCAGGAATAATAGTATGGGGCGTTCTGGCTTTGAGGAGCTCAACCCCTTCAATTCTTATTGAATCAGTACCAGCACCCCGAATAATTGCACCCATATTATTTAAAAAAGTAGCTAAATCAATTATTTCTGGTTCTTTGGCAGCATTATTAATAATAGTTTGACCATGGGCCGTAACTGAGGCCATGATAATATTCATAGTTGCTCCAACCGATGGCATTTCCAGGTGAATTGGAGCACCTTCCAAGCCACCAGACGGAGCTGTGATTATTATTTGATCATTTTCATTTTTTACACACGCACCAAGTGCTTCAAAACCCTTAATATGTTGGTCAATTGGGCGGGGACCAATATCATCCCCGCCAGGGAAGCCCACAACAGCCTTACCAAAGCGTCCAAGAAGTGCACCCATAAAATAATACGACGCACGCAAACTCTTAATTTTACCACTTGGTAATGGACTCATCTTAATGTTTTCTGGGTTAATGTGCAAAGTTGTTTGGTGAAATTCACTTTCAACATCCATTTCACTCAGCAAATCCATTAAGTTGTCAACATCTGCAATCCTTGGAACGCCTTCCAAAGTAACTGGTGTACGCGACAAAATAGATGCCGGAATTAAGGCTACCGTTGAGTTCTTAGCACCACCAATCCAGACATCACCCTGTAGGGGCTTTCCACCATGAATTATCATTTGCTTCATTGGCGAAAAAATCCTTTTCTATTTCATTTAATCATAATAATGTTAAAGGAATTTACCAGAAAAAACAAGAGAAGACCTTTGTCTTCTCCATTAAAAATAAAAAAATTTTATTAAAGTTCTTTTTCTGGCAAACCACTGGCTGCACCAATAAATGCCTTATATAATCCTTCAGGTCTTTGGGGTCTACTCAAGAATTCAGGGTGATATTGTGCTGCAACAAAAAACTTATTTTTTGATAGTTCAATTACTTCAACCAAATGATTGTCAGGTGAAACACCAGCAAAGGTCATACCAGCAGCTTCAAATTCTGATCGATATTCATTATTAAATTCGAAACGGTGACGATGACGCTCTTGAATCACTTCTTGATTATCATAGGCCGCAGCAGTTTTAGTACCTGACTTTAATGCTGTTGGATAAAGACCTAAACGTAGAGTTCCCCCAATATTCTCTTCATCACGCTTATCAGCCATAATATCAATTACATTATGAGCAGCCTCTGGGTCTACTTCAGCCGTATTAGCATCTTGATAGCCTAAAACATTTCGAGCAAATTCTACTGTTGCCATCTGCATCCCAAGACAAACTCCCAAGAAAGGAATATCATTTTCACGAGCATATTTAATTGCAGTAATCATTCCCTCGAGCCCTCGTGTTCCAAACCCACCAGGAACAATTAACCCATCACTGCCTTCCATTAATTCGGCAATGTTAGTTGCAGTAATATCTTCTGCTTGGACTTTTTGAATTTCAATATTAGTATCATAGGCATATCCCGCATGCTTTAAGGCATCAGTCACTGAAATATATGCATCTTCTAATTCAACGTATTTACCAACTAAGGTAATTTTAGTTGTATGCTTTAAATTTTTAACCCGTTCATCAAGTCGAATCCATTCTGTCATATCAGCTTCAGGCTTAGGACTCTTGAGATTAAGAAAATCACAAACTTTTTGATCCATTCCTTGTTCTTTAAAGGCCAATGGCAAATCAAATAGTGATGGTGCATCAATTGATTCGATAATTCGGTCAACTGGAACATCAGTAAAAGTCGAAATCTTATCTTTGTGTTCTTGATTAATTGGCCTTTCTGCTCGTAAAACTAACATATTAGGTTGAATACCAATACTACGAAGTTCAGCAACTGAATGCTGGGTTGGTTTTGTTTTCATTTCTTGTGCGGCATGCAAATATGGTACTAAGGTACAATGGATATACATTACGTTCTCTTTACCAACTTCACGGCGCATCTGTCTAATCGCTTCCATAAAAGGTGTTGATTCAATATCTCCAACCGTTCCACCAATTTCAGAAATAACGACATCAGAATCAGTTGTTAGCCCTGCACGCATTATTTTTTGTTTAATCATATCAGTGATATGCGGAATAACCTGCACAGTAGCACCATGGTAATCACCACGGCGCTCTTTTTCTAGAACTTCTTTATAAATTTTCCCAGTAGTGACATTTGAATATTTACTGGTCCGCACATCAACCATGCGCTCATAGTGTCCTAAGTCCAAATCAGCTTCTGTTCCATCATCAGTTACAAAAACTTCCCCATGTTGATATGGATTCATAGTCCCTGGATCAATGTTGATGTAAGGATCAAACTTTTGCATTGTTACCTTTAAACCACGATTCTTTAACAACCGTCCTAGGCTTGAAGCAGTAATGCCCTTTCCCAACGAAGAAACCACACCGCCAGTAACGAAGATATATTTTGTCATTAGCCAAACTCCTTTTGCAAAAATAAAATTAACCCATAAAATAAAAAAAGCTCCCTAACGGGAGCATAAACGCACATAAGGTGCCCAAATAAAATACTATCTATTTTTATTGTTGAAGTCAAGAAAATTATTCGTCTTCTTCATCTTCATCCTCATCATCATTTAATTCTGATAATTGTCCCTCGATACCGTCTGGTAAATCTTCATCCTCATCATCAGCTGCATCAGTGAAATCATCGTCATCCGCAACAAAATCAGTTTCATCAGCAGGGGCAGCATCTAAATCTTCATCCTCAGGATCATCGTTATCATAATCAATGATGTCATCACTACCAGTAGCGCTAGCTAAGAAGGCATTAACCTTCTTATGATGCGTACGAGTATCTTCTTCATCCTCATCTTCAGGATGATTAACCTCTTCATCAACTGATTCATACGGAAACCACGAACGTAGTGCCCAAATATTTTCTCCCATAGAGATAAACTCACCATTAGTGTTCATGTCTGTATAAAATTGAGGCAAACGTTCTCTTATCTCTTCGTCACTCTCACCCAAAAACTTTTGCACAGCATTAACAATATCAGCAAAGGCCATTCTCTTATTGTTATCTTCCAAAATTGCGCGAGCAACTTCAATCATTGATAATTCGTTGCGATTTTTGTCTTTAAAGTCGTTTAATCCCACAATGCATTCCTCTCTTTTGTCAATCTTTTCCATTTTACTAGGCGTTTAAGTAAAAATCAATGTGACGGTATAATTACCTATTAAGTATAGACCACTAAAGAGGTTATATTCAATTCGAAGTTCTTGTGAACCATCAATTTTAGGGAAAAATTTAATTAAATTAGTCATACTTTTTAAATCCATTTGGTAACCTTGTGCTACATATCGACAATTTCGTTGTTCGTTTAAAACAAAATGTAACTGTGAATAATTAGCACTGTCCTGACTGCGCTTAATAATCACATCATTAGGCTTAATTAAAAGCTTAACCGGTACTTGACCATCTTCTAAGTATGAAACTCTAGTAACCTCTCCAATTTTAATCAATTCACCCACACTAGTTTTAGTAAATGTTTCACTTTCTTTTTCTTGAACAATTGTACTGGTAAAGTTAACTTTTACTCTAGTCATTGTTTAATTTAAATTCTCCCTTGCCAAACTGTTTATAGCCTTTAAAAATAGTTTATAATTAGCTACTCTAAACCACATTTTTAAAGCTTTTATTCTGCTTTATTATAAGTTAATTTCTTTTTTTTAGCTAGAAATTCTGCTAGGCTCACTTTACAGTTAATCAACGGAGCTGGGAATAGAATTCAATTAGCCTGCATTACTAGAAATTTGTTATAATTAAGATATATACGTTTTTTAACTACTTAGTTAACCAGATCTGAGGTCCCATATGCCTAAATTTCAAAATATTAAATTAACTAAAGAAATTGTGCTGCGTGATCCGGTTCACGAATACATTCATATTGAAGACCAAGTAATCCAAGACCTAGTTGCCACTAAAGAATTTCAGCGTATGCGTAGAATTAAACAGTTGGGGCCGATTGCTTATGTCTTTCCCGGTGCAACACACACTCGCTTTGAGCATAACGCCGGAGTTTACGAATTAACTAGACGAATTTGTAATATCTTTGCCCAAAAATATCCCACTCAACGTTCAGGTGACGGGCTTTGGGATGAAAATAATCGTTTATTAGTTGAATGTGCGGGGCTACTTCATGATATTGGTCATGGGCCCTATTCACACACTTTTGAACACCTTTTTGGCACTGATCATGAAAAAATTGGTCAAAAAATCATTACCGACCCGAACACTGAAGTTAATCAAGTATTACGCCAAGTTGCACCTAATTTCCCTGAACTAGTAGCCAGTGTAATTGCTAAAACTTATCCTAATCCCCAAGTAGTAAAATTGATTTCTAGTCAAGCGGATGCTGATCGAATGGATTATCTTAAACGTGACGCCTACTTTACCGGTGTCACTTATGGTGAATTTGATCTGTCTCGTATTTTACAAGAGATCAGACCATTTAGCGGTGGGATTTGTTTCAGCATGTCCGGCATGCATGCAGTAGAAGATTACATAGTCTCGCGTTACCAGATGTACCAACAAGTTTACTTTCACCGCGTCGGTCGTGCAATGGAAGTAATGCTCCAGCACTTACTAGAACGGGCAAAAATCATTTACCACAAAGGAGTTTTACCAGTAACGCCTGAACTAGCTAATTTTTTAGCAGATAGTTGGACACTGAACGACTATCTTAAACTAGATGATGGCGTTATGGAAACCAATTTTTTAATGTGGACCGATGCAAATGACCCAATTCTAGCTGATTTAGCAAATCTTTATTTATTTCGTAAACCGTTTGCCAGTATCCGGATTGACGTCGAAACCAAAAATCTCTTACCCAAGCTCAAGGACTTAATTAAACAAGCTGGCTTTGATCCCACCTATTACACGGACACCAACTCCGCTTTTGATGAGCCGTATGATGCTTACAAGCCTAGCGGTAAAAATGCTAATAGCCAAATTGAAATCATGCAAGACGATGGGCAATTGATTGAGTTATCCCAACTTAGCCCTCTTGTACGCGCTCTTAACGGAACTTTACAAGGTGATGAACGTTTCTTTTTTCCTAAAATTATGATGTCGAATAGTGATGAACCACAAATTTTCGATCCCCTTTACCAGCAATTTCAACGCTATATTAAAAATGGAACCTTACGTTATTTAAGAAAACCCCGAAAATAAAAAATAAGCTGAATTTAATTTGGACTTTAAATTACTTAATTCAGCTTATTTTAAATTTTAAGTAAACAGTTAGGCTTTCAAAATTTTACAACTTAGCTACCCGTACTCTGGTATTTACGTAAAAATAAGCGCCAGAGCTGATAAACTAAAACAAAATAAAGTAAACAAACTGACGGAATGATAACTAACCAGCCCCATTCGTGTTTATCTGCAATGCGTTCTTGTGGAATAGAAGCTACCCAGCCAATCGGTATAATAAAAGTCATTATCACTTTTAATAATCCTGAATAAATTGTCAAAGGGTACTTACTCATTTCAAAGAAGTCGAAAGTGGTTTCTGCCAAATCAGCCAAACCATTAGAAAATAGAGCGACGGTATTGCCTAAAACTGCCAGACTTAAGAAAATTAACGACGTGAATAGCGCAATAAAAATAAACATCACTGTAATATACCAAGGATTATTTAATTGGAAATCAACAATAATTAATAATAAAAGTGCAACCAATAAATCGCCCCATGAATCTTCATCAACCCGCTCATTAATTATTTGAAAGAGGGGATTGACGGGCTTAATTAAAATTGTATCAAGACTGCCTCTATGAATATAAGTAGCAATATTAAGAGTATTAATAAAAAAACAGCGAAATATAGCCCAGGATAAAGTGGCTAAAGCATAGGTTAATAGCAATTGTTCAAAACTGTATCCCTTAATTCGTGGCACAAGGTTAAAAATAAAACGTAGCGCCACAATATTTAATCCATTTTGGATTATCATTCCTAAAATTGCAAAGTAAAAGTCTAAATCATAAATGGCAAGTGATTTAAGGTTTACCTTTAAATAAGTCAATAATAATTTCAAATAGCGCATGGTTAACCTCCCTGAATAACAGTTTTAGTGCTGGACCACTTGAAGAGAACCTTGAATAGCAATATCAAAAATATGATATAACCAATTTGAATTACGACAATCTGTAAAAATAATTGCCAAGAAGGAGTTTGCGCTAGCATGCCGACCGCACTAAATGAATATTGAAAAGGCAAATAGGACGCTACCTGTTTTAATACTTGCGGATAAAAGTAAGCCGGAAAAACATTACCCGCCAAGATCAAAAGTAGGGCTTCCTTGAAAGTGGCAATCCCCCAGATACTATAGGTATAAAAAGTAAAAGTACCCAAAATTAATTCTAGCTCAAAATATAAAATGTAGGCTAAAACACCTGTAACTAGCACTAATAAAACTGCCAGTAAGTTGAATTGAAAATCCAACACCCAAAAGTAAAGGGCAAGATCAACTCCCCCCACGATTACTAACTTGGTGATAGAATAACCTAAACTTTCCCAAAATAATTGGGTGGCAATTGATACTGGTTTTAATAAATCAAGTGCAATATCGCCTGAGCGAATTTGATCATTAAGATCATAGCTTGACTTAGGAAACAAAATACTCAAAAGTTGCATTAAAATAAGATAACTTAGTGTTTGCTTAAATTCTATTAGTGGACGATTAACTAAAACAGCCTGCCATAAAAAATATTGCACCACAATTGAAATTAGTGAAGAAAAAAGATAAAAAAGCAAAATATATTTCGATGAAAAGCCTTTTTTTAGCCCAAGCTTGAGCAACATCATGCGATAACTCATTAGCGTTCACCTGCTTTACCGACATGGGCGAGAAGGTACTCTAATTTCCCACTTTTGACTTCAATATTATCAATTGGAATTTTAGCCGTAATTTTACTCAAAGTAGCCATAATTTCGTTATGACTAATCCCACTAAGTTGATAGTTGCCATTTTCAAGCAATTGCAACTGTGACCAATTTTTTTGTAAATCATTGTACCGGCTCTTTTTACTAGTAAATGTGATTGTAGCTGGTACATCAAGATTAGCTAGCTCTTGACTACTCTTATCTAAAACTAGGTATCCTTGATTGAGAATAATTGTACGTGAACAAACTTTTTCTACCTCATCCAAATCATGTGACGTAAAGATAATTGTTTTATTAGTTAGCGTCTTTAAAAAATGAACAATGCTATTCTTACTTAAAACATCTAAGCCAATTGTGGGTTCATCCAAAATAATTAAATCTGGATCATGAATTAAAGCTGCAATAAATTCAACTTTCATTCGTTGCCCCAGACTAAGGCTGCGCACTGGTTGAAAGAGAAAATCTTTCGCATCAAGCATCTGAGATAACTCCCTTACTCGCTGCTCAAAACTTGTTTGTGGTACTTGATAAAGTTCTTGATTTAAACGAAAAGTATCCATCGCCGGTAAATCCCAGCGTAATTGGCTTCTTTGCCCAAAGACCACCCCGATTTTCAGAGCATTTTTTTGACGATTATCTACTGGCACGCAACCAAAGGTTTCTACTTTACCGCTAGTTGGTTGCAAAATACCAAGAATCATTTTAATCAAAGTAGATTTACCCGACCCATTTAAGCCAACCAAGCCGACATGTTCACCTGCTTTAATTTGAAAGGAAACATCATGGACAGCTAGAATTTGCTGGTATTTTTTATGAAATAGTGTGGCTGATACTACTTTTTGGTATTCTTTATAAAGTTTTTTAGTTTCAACAATCATTTATTATTCTCCATTATTAATATTTTTCTTCATAAATTAAATAAACTCTGCTTTTAGATAGCAATTGAAAAAAAATATTAGCAATCTGTCATATTTTTATTGATGTAAACCTTAATTATTTTCGCTTTAATTAATATAAACATTTTAATTATATGCAGGCATGATTAAATTATCAATGTTAATTTTATTTTTTATTTAATGAATCAAAAATAAAAAAGTATCAAACTACTTAGTAGCCCGATACTTAAAGTGAGTAATATTTAAATAAACTTCACTAAATTACTAAAATGTTGCTTTTTAGTCTAGTGTTGATCTTCTTGATAACGCGTATTAAATAGTGGACTCAATGGCTCATTCTTTTGAATACATTTAATCGCATCACCCATCAATGGACCAACCGAAACTAATAAAGTTTTATCCAATTTCTTTTCTTCAGGTTGGTTAATTGAGTCAGTCAAAACCAAATTCTTAATTGGGGAATCATTTAACCTTTTAATAGCTGGACCTGATAAAACAGCATGAGTTGCACTTGCATAAACCTCTGTAGCACCAGCATCAATTAAAGCTTGGGCTGCCAATGTAATGGTTCCCGCAGTATCAATCATATCATCAATAATAATTGCCCGTTTACCTTTAACGTCACCGATAATATTCATTACTTCAGCAACATTAGCTCGTGGTCGCCGTTTATCTACAATCGCAATGGACGTGCCTAAAAACTCAGCTAATTTTCGTGCCCGCGTAACACCACCATGATCTGGAGAAACAACCACAGCATCTTTTTCCAAATGATTGCATAAAAAGTAATCCGCTAATAATGGTGCGCCCATTAAATTATCAACTGGAATATCGAAAAAGCCTTGAATTTGTGGTGCATGCAAATCTAATGATAAGACTCTAGTTGCACCAGCTTCTTGCAACATATCAGCAACAAGCTTAGCTGTAATTGGCTCACGTGGGCGAGTTTTACGATCTTGACGTGCATAACCATAATATGGGATTACAATATTAATTGTTTGCGCACTAGCCCGACGCACTGCATCAATCATAATTAATAATTCCATTAAGTTATCATTTACTGGAACGCTCAATGACTGAATCAAATAAACGTCTTTCCCACGAACTGATTCATCAATATTAATTTGAATTTCACCATCACTAAAGCGCTGAACACTTGACTTACTTAACGGTATTCCAACTCGCTCGGCAATCTTTTGGGCAAGCGGCACATTTGAATTCAGGGCAAACAACATCATGTTGTCTTTATAAGACATAATTTCCTCCGTCTAATCTTTGGTTAACAACTTATTATTTTAGCAAAAGTTGTCTGAAAAAGTTATTCCTATCTTATTATTCAACTTTACAAAGCGACATTCAAGCCTTTAAGACCAGATATTGTGTATTTTTTTATTTTTTATTTAAACTATTTACTATCAAAATAAAAACCTTAACTTTCAAGAGAAATTTAAGGTTTTTATTTGTTTTAGCCGTTACAAACACTGTAACAATTTATTTAGTTGTTTTTGGCATTTTTAAGAATAAAAGTGCTCCACGGTTCAATTGCATCCAATAAGTCAAGATCGTCTTCTCTTAAATGACCAACTAAGTTACGCCGACCATCATTTTCAAATGGAGTCAAAACTAGTTGCAACTCACCTTTATAACGTGGATATTTGTCATTCACAATTACCACATCACCATAATCAAAAACTTCTTTAACTTCAGTTTGCGCTGGAATCGCTTCGTTTGCATAAACTACTCGTGGTTTAGTATCCCGCAACAAATATGCTGAAGCATCACCACGATACAAATGAACATCTTTTAAGCAAATTGTTTGTTCAATTGGCAAAACATTATTTGTAAATTCTATACTCAAAGTAGGAAAAGGACTATTAAAAGCGGCAGCCGCTTGAGCCAACTCCTCTTCAGTAGCAAAAGCATTGCCAATAATGATATCATCAATCATTTTACTTAATCTTAAGTGAGTTACTTGACTAAAAATATTTCTGTCGCGATCATTTTCCATCGTTGGCAAACCTTCGTGGACTGGCCAAGGACCAAATTGAGCATGCTTAGATGAAATAAAAGCAGCAGTATGCAACCCATAGTCACGGTATTTTTGTGAATATTCGTAAAAAATCTCTTCACTTAGACCAGTATATTCTTGCGGATAGAAGTTATGACAACCAATTAAATTATCTTCTTCCGGGTCATAAGACATAATACTGTCTAAATAATTAGTACCCCGACTCATATTTAATTCAATTTTTAAGCCATAAGGATTATGCGTCATCGCCGCTTCTTCAATACCACTAAATCCCTCATCTAGCCGTAATCCCCAAACACCTAAATCTTGGAAAAAGCTAAGATCATTATAGTCAATTCTTAATTCTTTAAATAGTGCGGGATTTATATCAACAACTGTTTTGAAGCCTAATTGATTAGCATAATCAACGTCTTCTTTAAGACGGGCCAACAAATCCTCTCCACTATCACTTTTTAATTGTAAAAGTGATGTAAAAATACGCTGGTAGCCATATTTTTTGGCTAAATCAATATATTCCTTATCTTGTATAAAAGTACTTTGTTCAGGATAAAGTGAAATTCCTAATTGTTTCATTAAATATAACTCCTATTAAGCCTCAGCTTGTGTATTAACGTTGTTAGCAGCTTTAACAAATGGCACATAGATTAAGAAACCAATTACCATATTAACTAGTTGCAAAACGACTGCGCGCCAATCCAATGTACCTAAAAATGTATTCAAAAATGGTGGCATAGCCCACGGCATATTAGCTTTAACAGGTAATACCCACCCCATACTTAAAGCTGCATAAGATGTTGATACCATAACTATAGGTGCAATTACAAACGGGATAAAGTAAATCGGGTCTAGCACAATTGGCATTCCAAACATGACCGGTTCATTAATATTAAAGATTCCAGGAACAAGTGATACCTTTGCTACTGCTCGTTGATCTTCACGCGTTGAAAAGGCTAAAATTGCTAAAATCAGTAATAAGGTGGAGCCAGCGCCACCAATCCAAACATAAAAGTCAAAATCTGATCTAGTCCACATATAAGGTAGAGCTTGTCCTTTATTTGCAGCATTAATATTCGCAAATTGAGCAGTCATCCAAATACTTTCTGTGATTGGCATAAGTACGTTAGTACCGTGAATACCAAAGAACCACAAAACTTGTACAAGAATAGTTACAAGTAAAACACTTCCATATCCTTGACCTATATTTAATAGTGGATCTTGAATAGTTTGAGAAATAAAGTCAATTACTGTTGTATGGCTAAGACTAAAGAGATAATCAATTACGCCAACTACATACAATCCTGCTGTCGCTGGAATAATGCCAGTAAAGGCTTTTGCCACTGCTGGTGGCACACTATCAGGCATCTTAATAGTAATATTTTTTTTCATAAGCCAAATATAAATAGTTACCGAAATGGCCCCCATAATCATTACCGTAAAGAAACCAGCTGAACCAAAATACTTATTAAAATTAAAATAACCCCAAGCAGTTATGTTTTTACCGTCAACAGCGGCACCGGCACCTGTCAAAGTCTTAGCATCTCCATGGGTTAGGGTATTACTCAAAATTAAAGAAAAGTTTTGCGGTAAGCCCATGACAAATGTCCCTAAACTGACAAGACCACCAGCTATTGGTTCAACTTTGTACTGAACACACATTTGGTAGCCAAATGTAAATGCAAACAGTAAACCTAAAATAGCCATGGTACCAGTCCACACAAGAGAATCAATACTAATCAACCATTGCATTGAATTGACAAAACCAGTCCAACCAAAGCTAGTAGGCAAATCTCTAACAAGGGCATTGATTACAGTTGCTAAAGATCCAGCTAAGGTTAACGGCATTACTGCAATGAAGGCATCACGCAAGGCAATTAGCCAGCGTATTGAACCAATCTTAGCAGCGACTGGAACAACATGCTTATTTAACCAATTAATTAAAGCATTCATAATTTCCCTCCTACTATTTTTACTCCACGTATATTATAGCATAGTATTTGTATCCGCTTTACATTATATAAAAAAACAGATATTAATATTTATTATAAGGTATCTATTATATAGCAGGCAATGTTTCCTTAACTACATTTAATTAATCATTTAAGGCTTTATTAGCTTACACAATTTAAAGCACTAAATCTAACTATTTGTTAATTCAAGTATATTAGTTTTAACTTTAACCATTAAAAAAGCAGGTAAAAGTCATATTTGCCTTTTTACCTGCTTTTTGAGCTATATTTTTTATTATCTTAATTACTTAATAATAGTTGCGTAATCTTCAATATTTAATGTTTGTTCAAACCCATTAGCACTAGTAATCGTTAAAACAGTATTGTTATTACTAAATTTAACAGTATTCTTGTCAACACCGTTAGCAGTAGCTACTAATTGTACTATTTGATTTGCTTCATCCATGGTTAAGTTTTTCAAATCATTAACTACAATCTTCTTACCATTAAGCGCAGCCTTAGCCTTGCTAATTTTATTTACTTCATCTTTAACGCTAGCAACAGTTGCATTAGCATTGTTCACTTGATTACCGGAAATAATGGCTGCATCGTAAGCATCACGTAAAGCTTTACTTGATAATTTGTAGCTATCACTTGTTTTAATAGTCGTGGCTTCAGTTAACGCAGCTTGTAAAGTCTTCTTATCTGCATCAGTCGCCATAACAGTTTCTTCTTTTGCGGCTTCCGCTGTATTAACAGGGGTTAATTTATCGCCTGCAATGGTACTAATATCACTTTCTTTAAGGTACCCATTCTTATCACTTTGTAACTTATAGAATAATTCAGCCTTGTTTTCACTTTCAATCCAAATATAACGTAATTCATTTACACGGGCTGTATGACCTTTAGCAAAAGTTTTAGTTGATTGCATAACCCCTTTGCTATTATAAACGTTAGCATCCCGACCTAATGTGGCAATTGTCCCATTTTGTTTAGCATCAGGTTTAGCATTAGAAGGCGTTAATTGCTTACCAGTAATGATGCCAACATTATTTTTCTTAATCCAATTATCATCACCAGGATAATTTTTATCATTTACATGATAAAAGAGATTTTTACCAATGTACTGCAACTTATCAACTTGAATCTTTTGACCGCTCTTAACTACTTTGCTTTTTGAGCTACCCTTACCATCATAAAGATATGCATTATGACTTAGGGTAATTACCGTTGGGTCATTTTGATTGTCTGACGGTGTTTTGTCATCATCTTTTTCTGGCTTCTTATTAATTGGTTTTAATGCAGTACCAGTAGTTGACCCTACATTATTAGCCTTAATGAATTGATTCTTTTCACCACTAATCCGATAATAAAGTTTACCACCAATATAAACTAATTGATCAACTGCAATTACTTGACCCTTCTTGATTTTTTTCTTATTAGTTTTGCCTTTTTCATCATAAATATAGGCATTACTCTTTAATTTAGCTGTGGTAGATGACTGATCTGTTTTTTCACTTTTTTTAGGATTAACTTTCTTGCCGTCAACATAACCTACATTAGCAGCTTTGACATAAGCATTACCACCAAGGTCATAAAAATCAACATCATTAATTGTCTTTTTAGTATTGTAGTTTAAAGTAACACCCTTAGCTATTACAGTATACTTAGCACTACCCATGTAGCTCTTAAGCCGTTTGCCATTTTTATCATAAACATAAGCATTCCGACTTAATTTAATTGTGCCTCGCTTTGAAGTACTATTCTTTTTTGAACTGGTTTTCTTTGCAGTATCTTTTTTAGAAACAGACTTATTAGTTTTGGTATCAGTTTTATTAGTCTTAGCAGCTTGTACTAATGATGCTTGACTTGCACTCAAAATTGGACTAACGCCAAGAAGCGCAGCAGTTGATACCATCAATAACTTATGACTTAATTTCATTTATCTATTTACCTCACTAAAATTTAATTTACTAATTCTTATTATATACTAAAATGTAATTCTAATAAATCGACTTTAAAATAGCTTACTTTTTCTTAATACTCTACTTACTCTAGGAAACTCAAATTAATTATGTCCAATTTATAAATTAATTTGTGATTTTTTTTGCATTTTTGTTTCACTAACTGCTGTATAAAGTAAAAAAACAAGTGCTAGAATTGATGCACCATATAAGACAGTATTACTTGCTAGCCAACCAAATTTTGCAACTAAAATACCAATCAGTGCTGTAGCTAAAGATTCACCAAAAATATATTGGAAAAAGCCCATAAAGCCAGTAGATGCTCCCACAGCAAATTTAGGGACAACTTCATTAATCATTAATCCAACCAAAGTCAATGGTGCATAAATCAAATTGCCCATGATGATTAAAGCGGCAATAATTAAAGTATAATTATTATTAAAAAAATAAATCGTTAAACAAATTAATGTGCCAAGCACACAAAAAATTGAAACTAATGCTCGTCGACCCTTTAAAGCATCTGAAATAGCACCCATAATGATTACACCTGGAACAGATGCTAATTCAAAAATACCAATTAACCATTTTGCATTTGCAGGATCAAAGCCTTTATTTTGAACTAAATAAGCAGGAATCCAGCTTTGAATACCATACCTAACTAAATAAAGTGACATCGAAGTTAATGTTACAGCCCAAACTAGTTTATTTTTTAAAATATACTTAATAAAAATTTGGCCAACATTCAAGTCAGTTTGATCAGAAGTTGAAATTTGCCCATCGTTTAGAATAACTCGATCATCCGTATAAGTTGCAATATCTGGGAGTCCAACAACTTTTGGTCGATCTGCTCCTAAAACTAGGATTAATATACAAAGCACAAATGAAACAGCTGATGCCGTATAAAAGACAGCTGCAATTGAACCAGAAAATAAAAAAACAGCCAGTTGAACAATTGCTACACAAATAAAGGAGCCAGCATTATGGGCTGACGACCAAATCGAATACATTGTGCCTCGCATTCGTGGCCCCCACCAAAGTTGAATCATTTTTTGGCATGCAGCAGCCCCCATTCCCTGCGTTATTGCCATTATAAACATCAATGCCATCATGATGTATAAGTTGCGGGTCGACCCTAAAAAGATATTTATAAATGCTGATAATAATAAGCCAACCATTAGGTAGCGATTGGCATCACATTTATCAGCTAATACCCCCATAAATAGCTTAGCTACACCATAACCAATTCCAAAACAAGATAAAATCAACCCAACATTAGCAGTTGTAAAGTGATATGCTTTCATAATATCATTTTGTTCAGCTGTAAAAACTAGACGAATAATATAGTAACCGATATAACCTATGCAAGTAGCTAACAAGACACCTAATTGATGCCATCTGTATGTCTTGGCAATCTTTTCTGGTGGTATTTGCTCATCCTTATCTGGTTGTTTTAAAAGCCAACTAATCATTATCATTCCCCCTTTCATCACTTATGATAGCACTTTCTTATTAAGGACAACATTTATTTTTAGTAATTAAAAAAGCTCTAGTTTAAACTAGAGTTTTTAGAGATTACTGCCAATTTGGATCATTAGCTAAAGGAAGCCTGTGCCAATAATTAGGTTTATTTACTTGTTTACCGCGAGCGATTGCCATATCATATTGACTAACATCTTTAGTTATAGTTGAATCGGCGGCTATAAAAGCATGATCAGCCACATTTACTGGAGCAACTAATGTCGAGCCTGAACCAATAAAAGATCGATTACCAACGGTTGTATGATCCTTTTGCACACCATCATAGTTAGCAAAGATTGTCCCGCAACCTACATTGACATCTTTACCCAAAGTAGCATCACCCACATAAGTCAAATGACCAACTTTAGAATTTTGTCCAATTTCAGCATTTTTCACCTCAACAAAGTTACCGATATGGACGCCTGCTTCGATAATAGAATTGGTTCGTAGATGTGAGTTAGGACCTATATCACTATGATCGGCCATTTTTGCTCCTTCAATAGTTGACGAAGTAATAGTTACCTTATTGCTAATTTGAGAATCAATAATACGTGAACCAGCAGTAATTAAACAATTATTACCGATTATTGTCTTACCTTTAATTACGACATTACCCTCAATTACGGTGTCACTGCCGATTTTTACATCTGCATCAATATAGGCAGTATCTGGATCAACAAAAGTGACCCCTTCTCGCATATGCTGCTCATTAATTCTTTTTTGCATAATTTTAGTAGCTTGTGCTAAAGCTATGCGGTCGTTTACCCCTATGCTTTCACTAAAGTCATGCATTTTATAAGCACCAATACGCTGCTTATTATTACGTAGAATTTCTAATACATCAGTTAAATAGTATTCACCTTGTGCATTATCGTTAGTTACCTGCTTAAGGGCAGTAAAAAGTTGCTTATTATCAAAGCAAAATACACCTGTATTGATTTCTTTAATTTTCAATTCTTCAGGACTGCCATCTTTTTGTTCTACAATCCGTAAAACATTATCTTGTTCATCCCGAATAATTCGACCATAACCATATGGATTAGGCGCTTGTGCTGTTAAAACAGTGGCAGCATTACCTTTATTTTGATGGTAGTCAAACAACTTTTGTAAAGTCTTACTTGTAAAAAGTGGAGTATCACCTGTAATTACTAAGGTAGCACCGTCCTCTTGAGCTAACTGCTTTTCTGCTGTTAAAACTGCATCGCCCGTGCCTAACTGTTTTTTTTGTAAAACAAACTCAGATTTCCCAGCTAAAACAGTTTTTACTTTTTCTGCTCCATTACCAACTACTGTAACTATTTTATCTGGTTCTATTGCTTGAGCTGCTTCAACTACATGTTCGACCATTGATTTTCCACAAACTTGATGCAAAACTTTATATAGCTTTGACTTCATTCGTGTACCCTTACCGGCTGCAAGTACAACTACAAATTTTTTCATTAAATTCAGCCTCTTTTATATTCTTAAGTTATTACCATATTTTAACATATCATTTTATATGCTAAAAGCGGTTAAAGTTAGTATGTCCAAGTAGTGTACCGGGCTCAGCTACAATTATCTTTTGCTTATCATTTACATCTTTTATCCTAATTAAAGATAAGTGCCCCTCAATTACTTTTTCATCATCAAAGTCTGCTTCACATAAGACACAAATTCCAGCAATATTACTATTAAACTCTTTTACTAACTGTTTCATCCCCGTCAAGGTACCACCAGCCATCATAAAATCATCTACTAGTAAGACATTTGAATTTTCTCTTAAAGCTCTAGTGGGAAGTTCCATTTTGGAAACACGATCAAGTGAAGAAGAAATATAATTAACAGAGACAGTAGCTCCTTCAGTTACCTTAGACCGCTTGCGGGCTGTAATAAATGGTACATTCAAATACCGTGCAACTGCTTGGGCTAATGATATTCCTTTAGTCTCGATTGTCATTACCACATCAATCTTGGAATAAGCATAACGAGTAGCAATTATTTTCCCAATTTTATCTAAGTCTTGTGGATTACCTAAAATATCTGAAAGATAAACAAAACCACCGGCTAAAATTCGTTCTGAACTTTCAATTCTTTTAGCCAAGTCTTGTAAATATTGGGTAACGTTTTTTTTACCCCAAAACGGAATGTATCTTACTCCTCCAGCAGCTCCGGCAACTGTTTCTAAAATACCATCTTGATTATCAGCCAAAGTATGTTTTAAAATAGTTAAATCCTCAGAAATTGATGATTTAGCGGCTCCATAGCGCGTTGCAAAAAAAGGTAATGAAATCAAATTGTGTGGTCGCTCCATTAAATATTTCGTCATATCAACTAGTCTTTCTGAACGTTTCATAAATTATCCTCTCTAATGTTTACTTTTTCTACTATACTCTGAACCACAAAAAAAGGCACTAACATTTTAAAATGTTACTACCCAAAAAATTATTTTTACTTTTTACTGTAACTATTCCGTTACATCATCGAACTTTAAAGTGATGTTTTTGGTTAGCAAGTCGGTATAACTATATGAGACATGCTCAAAATTATTCTGATCTTGATCTAAGTCAACCACAAAAACTGCTGGAAATGTTTCCCGCAAAATTCCTCGTCTCTTAGTAACCTTCTTCCGACCTGCTCTTGCAACCACAGTTAATGAATCACCTAAATGTGAATCCAATTTTTGCTTAATGGTAATAATTGATGTTGGCACTGATAACAACTCCTTTGGGGGAATTTTACCATGTTATCATTATTTTTTCAATCATTTTTAAAGCTAAATCCAAATATTTTGGTTAATTCTTAATTTGTATGGCTCGGGCTAGGTCGACAAACTGGTCAATTGTCAATTGTTCTGGCCTAGTATGTAGGTCAACACCCAAGTTACTAATCAGTGCTTCCCGTTGGAAGGTATTAGGAATTAAAGTTTTTAAATTATTATTTAATGTTTTGCGTCTTTGGGCAAAACAACATTTGACTACCCAATTAAAATGTTTAATATTACCAACATCTGTTTTTTTAAGCAAAGGCTGCAAAACAACTACACTAGAATCAACCTTAGGTCTTGGAATGAAGGACTTGCTTTTTACCTGTAAGGCAAGGTTTACTTTCATTTGCGTTTGGACAGAGATTGTAAGTGGACCATATTCTTTAGTAGCTGGATGCGCACTAAGCCGCTCGGCTACTTCTTTTTGCATCATTAAAGTTAAACTGGAAAAATTTAACTTTGTATCATTTAAAAAGAAAATAATTGGCGTTGTAATATAATATGGCAAATTTGCCACTACTTTAACTGGTTGAGTTAAATCAAAAAAATCCGCCAAATCAGTAGCAAAATCCGCCTTTAAGATATCCTTAATCATAAGCTTAAAACGCTCTTTTATCGGGACACCATTGATTTTTGCAGGTAATTCATTTTGTAAAATTTCAGGCAAAGTTTCGTCGACTTCATAGGCAAAGACTTTTGCTCCTGCCAATAACAATTGTTCAGTTAATGAACCTATTCCTGGACCAATTTCAATTACTTGATCATTGGGCTTAATCTCTGCGGCTTGAACAATTCCTTCGAGAGCATCTAAGTCAACCAAAAAATTTTGGCCTAGATTTTTCTTAGCTCGTAAAAAATAACGATTAATAATGGCTTGGGTTCTTACACTTGAACCAATTGGCATATCACTATTCATTATTAACCTCCTCTACCACTTTCTCAAGTTGAGCACTAGTTACCCCAAAAGTTTGTAACCGTTTATAAAATTGTTGTGCATTCCCGTAACCTATTCGCAATTTAATTCCTACTTTTTCCCGTAATTTACGCGAATTTAAGTCACTAGCTAAACCTAATTTTCGATATATTGCTCTAGTCAAATCACTGCTTTGCATTTTACTTTCATGTAAATCACTCAAAGCTTTAGTCAACGTAGCCTTTGAGGCATGCTCAACTCCTAACGAATTTCTTTTTTTACGTGGTCGACCTTCTTGACGAGTGATAAATGCTTGCTTCGCGTTTGGCACTACTTCAGTAACCAATCGTCTAATCCGTTCTCCATTTAAATCAGGATCAGTTAAAACAATTATATCGCGCTTTTTAGCTAATTCTTTTAATTCTACTAAAACAGCATCTGGCACATCGGAACCGTTTGTTTCAATTGTTTCAATTCCCGGGAAAAATTGTTTTAACCTAATTGTGTCATCTTTTCCTTCAACAACAACTACTGCATTAAAATGTTTTTTAGTCAAGCCCATAAATCCTCATTGTATTAGCATAAGTTGCTTGAGCAACCTCTTGTATTGGTATACCTTTCAATTCAGCAACAGCTTGAGCAACATAATAAACGTTACCCGGCTCATTTTGCTTGCCTCTATAGGGCTTAGGTGTCAAAAATGGTGCATCCGTTTCAATCAGTAACCGATCTAATGGGGTATTTTTGACAGATTCGTGCACCTGCGTCGCTTTAGTAAAAGATGCCACACCTGAATAGGAGAAGTTAACATTTAAAGCTAAAAACTTTGCTAACCATTTAACGCTGCCATTAAAACTATGTAAGACTGCACCGTATTCTAGATTACTGTGCCGGAGAATTTCGTAACAATCCGCAAAAGCGTCACGCGTATGGATATCAACTGGCATTTTTAATTCATGGGCAACTTCAATTTGTCGAGCAAATACCTCTTTTTGCTTTTCTCGAGGCGTTTCGTCCCAATAATAGTCGAGCCCAATCTCTCCCATCGCTACCACACCAGGAGTTTGCAACTGCTCAATTAATAAGTCTTCAGCTTTTTGATTATAAGCTTTAGCAATATCAGGACAATAGCCAACCATTGCGTAAACTTGATCAAAACGTTGGCTTAAGGCAATTGCTTGTTGGTTAAAAGTAGGGTCTTGCCCAGCACAAATTACTTTGGTTACCCCTAATTTATGTGCACGTTCAAGGTAAAACTCTTCTTTTCCTTGAAAGGGTGTGTCTTGTAAATGGGTGTGATTATCAATTAATTCCATTAACCTAATTCTGCCCCAATTTCATGCTCATCACCAACAATAGCTAATTTTACTTGTCCTGCTTTTTCGCTAGATAAGAGCATGCCTTGACTAAGTTTTCCTAGCATCTTACGTGGTTTTAAATTAGTTACTGCCAGTACTTTTTTACCTACTAATTCACTTGCTTCTGGATAATATTTCCTAATTCCACTTAAAATTTGGCGTTTGCTTCCTGCACCAAAATCTAATTGGAATTGTAATAACTTATTAGAGCCCTTAACTGGCTCAACTGCTAAAATTTGCCCAACTTGAATTTTAATTTTAGCAAAATCATCAATTGTAATTTCTTTGCTTTGCTCCTTTTCACTGCGGGATTGCTTCTTGGGCTTAGCTTTTGCCATTTCATCTTTAATATATTTAATTTCTTCTTCTGGCTTTAGACGTGGATAAATTGGCTGTGCTTTCGCAACAACTTTAATATTCCAATTGTAGCCACCAAATGCAAGTTGCTTTTGCGCAGAATTATTCCAATCAAGTCCTAGTTGCTTGTATATTTCACCTGCAGTCCGCGTCATAATCGGTGCAATTAATAATGCAATAATACGTAAACTTTCTGCTAAATTAGCCATTACCCGCGCTAAATCATTCTTTTTATCTTCTTTATTTAAAATCCAAGGCGCTGTCTCATCAATGTATTTATTAGCACGACTGACTAATTGCCATATGTCATCAATTGCTTGCGTAAAGTGAAGCGTGTCCATTTCCTGTTGATAACTATTAATCATTTTATGCGCAGTTTCAGCTAAACTTTTGCCTAATTCATCTTGTTCACTAACTGGCTTAACAAGACCCTTTTGATACTGATTAATCATTGAAACGGTACGATTTAATAAGTTTCCTAAATCATTGGCTAAATCATAGTTAACTCGTTCAACAAAGTCTTCCGGTGTAAAAATACCATCAGAACCAAATGGTAATGCTCGCATTAAGTAATAACGTAAAGCGTCTACACCATAACGGCTGGTAATTGACTCCGGATAAACAGCATTACCCTTTGATTTAGACATCTTACCATCCTTCATTAATACCCAACCATGACCAATAATATGTTTAGGTAGCGGTAAATCAAGAGCCATTAACATAATTGGCCAATAAATTGTATGAAAACGAACGATTTCCTTACCGACCAAGTGAACATCAGCTGGCCAATATTTTTTAAACAAAGAATCATCAGTAGAGCCATAACCCAAGGCGGTAATATAGTTTGATAAAGCATCAATCCAGACATAAACAACATGCTTAGGATCACTTGGTACAGGAATACCCCAAGAAACTGTGGTTCTAGTAACCGACAAATCCTCTAACCCCGGCTTAATAAAGTTATTGACCATTTCCTTTTCGCGCGAATTAGGCAGAATAAATGCAGGATGATCTTGATAGTAGCGGTAAAGTCGCTCAGCATACTTGCTCATTTTGAAAAAATATGATGGTTCCTTAACTAGTTGAACCTCATGACCAGATGGTGCCTTGCCACCAACTACCTTGCCCGCAGTATCACGATAAACTTCAGTCAATTGTGACTCAGTAAAGTATTCCTCATCTTCAACTGAATACCAGCCAGTATATTCACCAAGGTAAATGTCACCTTGCTTTAACAAACGTTCAAATATTTTTTGAACGCCCTTAACATGTTGCTCATCAGTGGTGCGAATAAACTTATCATAAGAAATATCCAGGCTTTTCCATAATTTTTTGTAATCTGCTGCCATACTATCAACAAACTCTTGTGGTTGAACCCCTTGCTTTTCAGCTTTTTGTTCAATCTTTAGCCCGTGTTCATCAGTTCCAGTTAAAAAGAAAGTATCATAACCCTGACTACGCTTGTATCGTGCCATAACATCAGCAGCAATAGTAGTGTAGGCATTACCAATGGTCAGGCGGCCAGATGGATAATAGATTGGGGTCGTAATGTAAAAAGTTTTTTTATCAGCCATTTTCATTTTTCTCCTTAAGATTCGTATAATTCATTATATTATATAATATTACACCAACAAAAAAGAGAATTCCTCCTGGAATTCCCTTTTTAACCTTTAGCCATATTTTCTAAATTAGAAATTTTTCATCTTTTAAGTAAAAATGCTTTACCAAAGTCGTCAGTAAGATATAAAGGATTAAAATTCCTAAAATAATCCACATAAAGCTTAATGGCATCCTGCCAAAACCAAGCTTACCTGCTAAAGAGGAAAATGGAATCAATGTTCCGATAATCCCAGCACCGAAAGTAGACAAGACAACGGTTGTTGTAGCATGCTGCTTAATAAACGGCAAGCGCCGGTCACGCAAGGCATGAATAACCATTTCTTGTGTCCACAGTGATTCAATAAACCACCCTGTATGGAATAAGGCTATAAAAACTATTTTTTGACTAGGGCTAATTGCATTAAAGTTACCACCAACTAAATACGGACAAATTATAAAGTATAATAAGCCAAAAGTTAGAATATCAAAAACTGAAGAAGTTGGACCAAAGTAAAACATAAATTTTGGTAATTTCTTAGTCGACCAAATTCGTGGCTCTTTGAGATAATCATCAGACATTTCATCAAATGGTAATGATAAGCAGCTAGTTCCATATAATAAATCTAAAACCAATAGTTGCAAGGGCAGCATTGGTAAAAATGGTAAAAATGAGGACGCAACTAGAATCGATAAGATATTACCAAAGTTTGAAGATAGGGTAATCTTAATGTATTTAGTAGTATTACCAAAGACTTTACGTCCAATTCTAACACCTGTTTCTAAGACATTCATATCCTTATGTAGCAAAATGATATCGGCTGATTCTTTCGCAATATCTACAGCTGTATCTACTGAAATCGACACATCCGCCGCTTTCATTGCTGGTGCATCATTAATGCCGTCACCCATGTAGCCTACTGTATGACCATTTTGTTTCAACAAGTTGATAATCTTAGTTTTGTCTTCTGGTGATAACTTCACAAAAATATTACATTCTTCTACCATCTTTGCCAATTCATCCGGTTTTTTCCCTTCTAAATCAGCCCCAGAGTAAACTGTATCTACATTTAAGCCTACTTGTAGACCAATTGTTCGCGTAACTGCTTCATTATCGCCAGTTAAAATTTTAACTGTAATACCGTCTTCTTTAAGCTTTGCCAAAGCTGCTTTGGCACTTTCCTTTGGGGGATCAAGGAAGGCTAAGAAGCCACATAATATCAAGTCTTCTTCATCTTTAACAGAAAATTCTCCCACAGGAGCTGGATTACGCTTATAACCCAACATGATGACCCGCAATCCATCGCTATTCATTTCGTTAACTTTTTCCATTACTTTTTGTTTACGTTCTGGCGTTAACGGTAAAATTTGCCCATCGACTTCAATTTTAGTGGCAACAGCCATCATCTCTTCAGAGGCACCTTTAGTTACTAGCAAGTGTTCGCCATGTTCAAGATCAGCATTTTCAACGACTACACTCATTCTTCTTCTAGAAAAATCAAACGGAATTTCATCAATCTTATTATAATCACGTTGAATTTCATTAATATCTAATTCATCACCAGCTGCCTCAATGATTGCTTTATCAATCAAATTTTTCATTCCAGTCTGGTAATATGAGTTAAGATAACCTAATTCTAAAATATGGGGATTTTCATGTAAATTTAGATCATAGTGCCGTTCTAAAACTACTTTATCTTGAGTCAAAGTTCCTGTTTTATCAGTACACAAAATATCGGCTGAGCCAAAATTTTGAATCGAATTCATCTTTTTAACAATTGTGCCCTTTTTGGACATTTCAATTGAACCTTTGACTAAATTAGTTGTCACAATTACAGGCAGCATTTCTGGCGTCAACCCAACTGCAGTTGCAATTGAAAAAATTAAGGCATTAACCCAATCTCCCTTAGTTAAACCATTAATAATAAAAACCAATGGGGCAATAATAACCGTCATAATTATTAATAGCTTAGACACATTTTTAATTCCCACATCAAATGCAGTGTTTTTTACATCTTGATTTGAAATATCATGTGCCAGCTTGCCGAACATTGTCCGCTCACCTGTAGCAAATACAACACCAAGTCCAGATCCAGAAACAATCGTTGTCCCTTCATAAAGAATATTTGGGTAATCTAAATAATCACGATCTGCACCAATTTTAGGTTTCTTGGTTGCAATCTTTTCAACTGGATTCGATTCTCCGTTTAATGAACTCGATGAGCAAAATAAATCTTTACTCGTTAAAAGACGCATATCAGCTGGAACCATATCACCAGCTGCAAGCCGAATTACATCGCCAACTACCACTTCACTAGTATCAATTTCTTGATCCTTACCGTCTCTAATAATGTCAGTTGTAATTGAAACCATCTTTAAGAGTGAATCAACAGCATTTGATGATCTGATATTCTGAATGAAATTAGTTATCCCTGAAATAAAGACCATCGTTAACATAATTATTACCGTTGTTAAATCTTTTTCACCGGCTGGAACAAAAATATAATCGGTACATAATGATAAAAATGCTAAAACAATTAATACTAAACTAAAAGGAGTAATAAAAGCTTCTGTCAAAAAATGCAATTTAGAATTATGTTTGTTAGACGTAATTGTATTTGCACCATATTCTTCTCTATTGCGAACAGCTTGTTCACTTGTTAACCCATCACTGCTAGTATGTAGTCGTGCTAGTGTCTCAGTTCTACTTTCCTTAGCAATACTTTTAACCAGCTCTAAATCTTGGTTAGTAGCTGATTCATTGGCTTTTTTTAACATTATTCTCACTCCTTCTTTTCCAAAATTCAAACAAACTAAAAGGGAGCCCCAATCTGCTTTATCCGCTAGGCGCTCCCTCCTTTTAAACAAGGTATTATCAAGTACTCGTCGTTCAGTTTTAACACTACGTGACGTAAGCCTTAAGCTAGCTATCTGGTTAGCGCCTTAAATCGACGATAACTATTTGACTCATTGGCATCTCTGGATGTTTCTGAGCGATAGCATATGTTCACGTAGGAGTCTCACCTAACAGTTTATTTGTTTTATTTAATTAGCAAGTCGATAGTAACACACACGCTTAAGGTGGTCAATCCTTTTACTTATTTTTTATATGTAAATTACTTTTGAAAAAATACGCTAGACCAGCAATTACAATAACTAAAGCCATAGCAATCGGCAAAGCCAATCGATGCGGATGAATGACTTGCGCCCGTTCCTTACTAGTTAAATCATATTTATCAAGGGCATATTGGTAGCGTTGATCAATGGTCGTTGCACAAGCGCGAAAAACAAATCTCAAGCCCTTGTTAAATTCTTTTTTGTCCTTGCTAAGTAATGCGGCAGACTGTGATCGAATAATATTTCCCCGCACATCTGCTGTAAAAGCACCATGCAAATCCTTACTAGAATAAATTTGGACATTCCGCTTTTCTTTTTTGACCCCTACAACGATAAAGACAGTTTTTTTAGCCTTAGCTAAACGATGCGGCGTCAAATCATTTATTCGTTGAACCGTTTGCACCACAATCTGAGGTTGCTCACTAGTTTGTAAATACCGACCATTTTTAGCAACAATTAAATGGCTAGTTTCTTTATCTAACAGGTGACATTCATCCTTAATATTAGGATTAGAAAATGCGGTCATCGTTAAAAATAGACTAACTAATACAACTATAGAACTTAATTTAGTTTTCAACATCTTCAAGCTTATGTGCCAGCTGTTCAACATAGTTGCGATTAATTTTAATTTGCTCATAAGGAACCTCACAATCTTTAAAAAGCGCTATTGCCAAGGGATTATCATGATAATCAAAGTAATAATTTATCTTTTTAATACCCGCTTGAACTAAAGCCTTAGCACAATTATAACAAGGAAAATGTGTAACATAAATTTCCGTATGATCTGTTGAAACACCGTTGCGCGCACACTGAATCAATGAATTCATTTCTGAATGAATTGTTCGCACACAATGATTAGCAACAATTTGATGCCCAATATCATCGCAATGTGGCTCATTGGTAACTGACCCATTATAACCAGTTCCAATAATTCTATTATCTTTTACCAAAACACTGCCTACTAAGGCACGATCACAAGTAGAACGCTGCGCAATTACTAAAGCTTGCATCATAAAGTATTGTTTCCAAGGAATCCGATCACGCATTTTTTACCTCTTAAAGTAGTTTAAGCCAATTGCATCACGTACTTCAGACAATGTTTGATTTGCGACAATATTAGCTTGTTTAGAGCCTGCTTCGAGCATCTCATAAACCTCATCAATCTTTTCTTCATATTGGAGCCGACGTTCACGGATTGGTGCTAATTCCTGCTCTAATACTTTGTTTAAATATCGTTTTATTTTGACATCGCCTAATCCACCCTTTTGATAATCTTCCTTCAATTCTGCCACTTTGGCTGTATCAGAATCAAAAATATCAAGATAAGTAAAGACGATATTACCCTCAATCTTACCAGGGTCTTGTACATGAACATGCCCAGGATCAGTATACATCGACATAACTTTCTTTTGGACAGTTGCTGCATCATCTGAAAGATAAATTGCATTGCCCAAAGATTTTGACATCTTAGCATTTCCATCAAGCCCAGGCAATCTTCCCTGTCCTTTAATCGAAAAGTAACCCTTTGGTTCCACCAAAATATCACAATTATATATACGGTTAAAAGTTCGAACAATTTCTCTTGTCTGTTCCAACATTGGTTTTTGGTCGTCACCTACTGGTATAGTTGTGGCCTTAAAAGCCGTAATATCAGCAGCTTGTGAAACAGGATAATTCAAAAAACCTACTGGAATTGAATCATTAAACCCTTTTTGCTTAATTTCTGCCTTAACAGTAGGGTTTCGTTCCAAGCGACTAACTGTAACCAAGTCCATGTAATAGGCTGTTAATTCAAATAAGGCGGGAATTTGTGATTGAACAAAAATGGTTGATTTATCTGGGTTTATACCGACAGCCAAATAATCAAGCGCAACTTGAATTAAACTATTACGAACCTTTTCTGGATTACGTGCATTATCCGTAAGTGCTTGAGTATCGGCAATCATAATATATGGCTGATATTCACCAGAATCTTGTAATTTAACTCGATTTCTTAATGAACCAATATAATGTCCAACGTGTAATTTACCAGTTGGACGATCACCCGTAAGTAGTATTTTATTTTTCATTAGTATCCTCCTTGCCTAAAGTTGAAAAAAATTTTAAAATCTTTTTAATGCAGTAATTACAACTAATTCTACCAAAAATCAAGCCATGATAAAATACAGAGGATCAAATGTGTCATCAATTCCAAATACCAAGCTTAGCTGAAATCAAAAAATACTTAATTACCGATTTAAAATTACCATTAATAGAACCAGATTCGAATCTACCGCAAAATTCTAATATTTTTCCCAAAAACAAGGCCCCTGTACTCTTATATCAAAATAATCAGTTACTTTTAATTCCTAAAACTTGGGGCTATCCCAAGCCAATGAAACAAAATCAAGTTATTTTCAATGCTCGGATAGAGCGTTTCTTCAATCAACGTCCATCTATGTGGGATTCATCTTTTGCACGTAGACGATGCATCATTGTTACAAACTGCTTTTTTGAAACAGCACAGGAAACTTATATTACTAAATACGGTAAACAAGCACATGAACAATATAGTTTTCATAATTCTAACGAGCCCCTGACTTTAATTGCTGGTATTTACCAAAACGATTATTTTTCAATGGTTACTACCACCGCTAATCAAATAATGCAACCAATCCATGATCGGATGCCATTAGTTATTGAGCCAGATGAACTACGCCAGTGGTTATTTCAAAATTTTTCCGCACTAATTACGCGTGACGTAAATCTAGTTGCCACCAAAATGGTCCATTAACCATAAATTTTACCGAAAGTTGGTTTTTCTAAAAAACTATGGTAAAATATAGAAGAAATGCGGGTATAGTTTAATGGTAGAATGTTAGCTTCCCAAGCTGAAGATGCGGGTTCGATTCACGCTATCCGCTTAATACTATATAAAAAACGTAGGTCAATCCTAAGGGTTTAACCTACGTTTTTTATGTAATTTAATTCTTATAATTGGCCCCAAAACAGACCAAGCAATTTAGTTATCTTAAAATACATTGGTTCATAAATTTACGTCATAATTAAAAGTAAAACACCATTTAAAACAGATAAATAAATCGGCATCCATAAAGTTTGTGTATACAAATAAGACCAAGCAAAAATAGCGCCAAAAAAGAAATTAACTAATAATAATGTTGCTGAATTTTGCCAATTAAGCAAACTAAATAAAATTCCAGATGTAATAATCCCCCAAATAGCGGTAGGTACATTATCACGCCTAAAAGCATAGTTAAACAAAAAGCCAGTAATTAAAAACTCTTGTAATATCGGTAAAACTATTCCTAACGCAATCACAAAGAACCAATAATTTGCCACCCCTTCATGGTGCAAATATGTTGTTTGCAGACCGTACAACTGCAAGTGATTATACGATTGCAGCCAAGAAATACTGATTCTGAATACAGTAATTAGCAGGGTCATGCCAATAATAAGCGCAAAATTACTAATCCATGAACCGGCTAATCCCGGAGCAAAAAAGCGTTGCTCGCGATTAAAGCGATAAATAAAAAATAACAGAACCATTAAGGAAATTGTTGCAAATAAGATAAAATTCCAAACATGAATTGGCAGATTTTCAATAACTAGCTTGATTACGCCAGCTGTCATTAAATAGCCAATAAAATAAACAATATAGCGTATTAGGTTACCTTCTCTTGATGCTGGTGTATTCACAAAACTACCTCTATCTAACTAATTGTATACTCTCCAAAATCCATATTATAGCAAAAAAAAGTAATTTTATGAAATGACCATTAACTTTTCTTAAATAGCCAGCTTTTTCGACCATCCATTTCGATAAGATTTCTAATCCCTTCCTAGAAACTTAATATCTAAATTCAGATATGACACAACTAATTCCTAATAGGACACTATATTACTAACATTAAGTACGACTAAATAGGGTGTCTTTAATCGATTGCTTTAATTGTTACTTGATAGTTTCCCGCAGGAGCTATTACCTCTACAGTCGTATTTACAGTTTTTTTCATAATTGCTTGTCCCAATGGTGAATCAAAGGCAAGCTTACCCTTAGTGACATCGGCTTCCATCCGACCAACAATTTGGTATGTCTCAGTTTCTTTTTCTTGACCAATCTCAAGTGTGACTATTTTGCCTAAATCAACTTTACCATCAGTAGTTTTTTTAATAATTTCAGCATAATTCAACTGCTTATTTAAATAACGTAATCTACTTTGCAAATGTCCTAACTCGCGCTTAGCTTCAGTATATTCGGTATTTTCTGATAAATCACCTAATGCTCGAGCTGCCTGCAAAATTTTAATTCGTCTTGGACGCTCTTTTTTTAAACGAGCAATTTCCATCTCAATTTTTCGATAGCCTTCTGGGGTCATCTTCTGATAATAAGTCAAAACTTCTTCTCCTCATTTTTAATAATCCACAAGCTATAATCCTTATAATAAAAGGATAGCTATCACATAATTAGCACTAAAAAAATAAGAGTGCTAATTATTTTTATTTTTAAGAGCTGAATACTATAATAATAATTGTACAGAGGAATTGAAAGTCTTCTGTAATAAATTAATTTAATTTTGAAAGGAAGTTTTTACTATGACAAATGAAATGATAAATCGTCACAATGACTTTTTCGATGCAATGAATGATTGGTTTGATCTTCCGAGAAAATTTTTTGATGAGACTGAAATAACAAAATTAATGCAGTCTGATGTAGCTGAAAATGATCATGATTATGTAATTAATATTGATATGCCAGGTATGAATAAAGATGATATTAGCTTAAACTACAATAATGGTATTTTAAGTGTTGCTGGGTCGAGGAAAGCATTTAAGGATGTTTCCCACAATAGTAGTATTATTCACCGTGAAAGAAGTATTGGTCACATTTCTAGAAGCTTTAGATTGCCAAATGTCGCTGCTAATGAAATTAGTGCCAAATATGAAAATGGTGTTTTAACCGTCGTCTTACCAAAGCAAAGTACAGATAAAAATGATAATTCAATAAAAATTGACTAACTTAAATAACACAATTCTGACAAAACTATCAACCCTATAATTCCTAAAAACGAGTTCACTTATTGAACTCGTTTTTCTTTTAGATTAAAATATGAAGTGATTTAAAATTAAATTAAAAGGAGATTCACCTATGGGATACAAACTTACCTTACAAGAATTAGAAAAATTTTCAGCTGATTTTAATAAAAGCCCGCAAAATCAGGTTGTTGCTAGAGCTGCACAAAAAAGTGGTGTCTTGGCTGCTGCTTATAATGATCGGGTGCAAAATGAACTAACCCGCGTTTTTTCAACAGAATTAGCTACTGATAATGTAACCAATCAACGTCAATCTGGTCGCTGCTGGGAATTTGCGACGCTAAATATTTTACGTCATAATTTTGGGCAAAAGTATCATTGTAAAAACTTTACTTTTTCCCAAAGTTATAACTTTTTCTGGGACAAAATTGAACGAACTAATAATTTCTATAACTATATTATTGCAACAGCTAGTGAGCCACTCAATTCTCGTATTGTTAAAACCCATCTAAATAATGCTGGTGAAGATGGCGGGCATTTTCAAATGGCAACAGCCTTAATTGAAAAGTATGGTGTTGTACCTTCATATGCGATGCCAGAAAGCTTTAATGCAAATAATACAGCGGGCTTTGGCAAAGCCTTAGGCGATAAGCTTAAAAAAGACGCACTGGTTCTCCGCAAATTAAAACAAGCAGGAGAAGATGAAAAAATCAAACTCGTTCGTGAACAATTCCTAAGTGAGGTTTATCGAATGACAGCTATTGCTGTAGGAGAGCCACCTAAGAAGTTTGATTTAGAATATCGTGATGATGACAAAAATTATCACTTAGACAAAGAATTAACCCCACTAGAATTTCTACATAAATATATGGGCGATGTTGACTTTAACGATTATGTACTTCTAGCTAACGCTCCCGACCATGAATACAATAAACTTTATAGTTTGCCTGATGCCAATAACATTGATGGCACTTGTCACATTCAATGGCTCAATGTTCCCATTGAATACTTAGAACGTGCTAGTGTTAACCAGTTAAAGGATGGCGAAGCTGTTTGGTTTGGCAATGATGTTGGTGAGCAAAGTGATCGGCAAAAAGGCTATTTAGACAGCAACTTATATCAATTAAGTGACCTATTTGGGGTTGATTTAAAAATGTCAAAAGCTGATCGCTTGCGAACTGGTGCCGGCTACTTTAGTCACGCCATGGCTCTTGTTGGCGTCGACGAAGATCAGGGTCACATTCGCCAGTGGAAAGTAGAAAATTCCTGGGGTGAAAAAAATGGTGACAAGGGCTTTTTTGTAATGAACAATGAATGGTTTAAAGAATACGTTTATGAAGTTGCTGTTCATAAGAAGTATCTAACTTCTGAACAAATCACCTTAGCCGAAGGCTCTGCAACTGAATTACCAGCTTGGGATTCATTGGCTTAAGCCGGCGAGGATTCTAGTACAGATTGCTTCTAAAAAATTAGCCAGTTTTATAAATAAAAAGACTAACTCAGTATTTTATTGAGTTAGTCTTTTTGGTTGACTCCTAACTACTTGCTTACATTTTGCTTTTTCATCCTTGTATCTAGGTAGACTACTCTTCTAATTAACTATCTTCTCATTTTTGTACTAAATGATATAAATCGCTATAAGTAAGTATATATACTCACTTTATTTATAATAAGCAAAAAAACAGCTCTAAACTGGAACTGTTTTATAGTTTTACTTAGTCTGCATCATTAATTCATCAAACTTTTTAAAAAAGAAGTCCTTATCAGCTTTGGTTACTAAAGTAATCTCCCGCCCGTTTTCATCATCTTCCAAGCGACCCGCGGCATCACCCACGGTACGTACTTTAACTGTTCGCTTTTCCGAAGCTATAACCACTTCTGGATATAAAGCATTAATTGTCGTCAATACATCCCAAAAATAAAGTTGGGCACTTTGAATTGGAGGATTTACTAATAAGCTATATGCTTGACCTACTAAATCAACTACCGGATATTTTCTCAAACTTGCCCAGTGCATCTTAAGTCGATTGGTTAGTGGTAGTTCTTCACTACTCTCTAGTCCGATGACTTGCATTGGAATCTCAGATTGAAAGACTCGATCAACCGCAAATGGATCCCAAAAAGCATTCCATTCTTGTGTTCCATCAGCATTTACTTGTACCACATTTCCATGACCATCAAGTGAACCACCCATCCAAAATAAACGATCAATTTTTGTTTCAATTTTGGGATCAACTTCTAAAGCACGAGCTAAGTCAGTTAAAGGACCTGTCATAACTAAAGTAACTGGCTTAGCTGCCTTTCTTAGTTTATCAATCATATCTAAATGCGCTGGCTCAGCCGCTTCACCAGTTGTTATTTTTCCAGACTCATTTAGTAATGGTAGTGAATTAAAGGAATAAGATGCCGTACGCCACGCTTCTGGAAACTGGTTAACTGCCCGCGAATTCGACTTAGCAATCGCTAGCTTATCACCACGCAAATTAAATTGATCCGTCATTTTTCGACAAACTTCTACTGATGGCTCAAGATAACCATCGGCGTCAATTGCACTAACACCAAGTAGCTTAATCTCTGGTGCTTGTAATAGCAACAAATATGACACTAAGTCGTCAATATTGCCATCATGATTAAAATAAATTTCTTTCATTTTTATCTTCCTATTTTGACTTAATATAATTTTGGCCATCAGCTGCTGGAGCAACTGACTTACCAAAGAATAACACTAAAATTACAATTGTAATTACATAAGGAGCAATTTGCATATAAACAGACGGAATATGATTAAAAAATGGTAACTGATTGCCTATAATACTAATACTTTGGGCGAAACCAAAAAATAGCGAAGCAAGCATTGCTCCTAAAGGATTCCACTTACCAAAAATCATAGCTGCCAAAGCCATAAAACCTTGACCGACAATCGTCGAAATTGAAAAATTACCCGAAATTGCTTGGGCAAATACTGCACCGCCAATACCACCAAGAAAGCCTGAAATTAATACACCAGCATAGCGCATACCATAAACATTAACTCCCAGCGTATCAGCTGCTTGGGGATTTTCACCGCAAGAGCGTAATCGTAAACCAAAACGAGTTTTATATAAAATCCACCACAAAAAAACCGCTACAAAAATTGCAACCCAAGCTGGAGCAAATGTATTTTCAAAAAGAATTGGTCCAATAAGCGGTATTTTAGCTAATCCAGGAAAGCTAAAATACCCAAAGCTTTGTGTAATATTTTCTGTTTGCCCTTTATCATAAATTGCTTTAATCAAGAACACGGCTAATGGTGGTGCCATCAGATTGAGTACAGTACCACTAATGACATGGTCGGCATGAAAATTAATCGTTGCAACAGCATGCAAAAGTGAGAACAGCAAACCGACTACTCCTCCTACAATTAACCCCAACCATGGGGTCAATTTGCCGAAAGAAGTAGCAAAAGTTAAATTAAAAACCACTGCCGAAAAAGCTCCCATGGTCATGATTCCCTCAAGTCCAATGTTAGTGATTCCTGAATTTTCACTATACACTCCACCAAGAGCAGTAAAAATTAAGGGAGTTGAATATACAATGGTTGATGACACTAGCAAAGATAAAATTGCAACTAAATTCATTATTGCTCTCCTTCAGTAATATGTGAGACTTTTTCTATATCTGGGGTTGAGCCTTTATCCTTAAATAACAAGCCAATTACATATTGAATGGCAACAAAGAAGATAATTGCAGCAATCACAATTGAAACTATTTCATAGGGGATACCGGCAATTGTCTGCATACCTAGACCACCAATTTTTAAAATAGAAAACAATAACGCAGCAAGCAATATACCAACTGCAGTACCACCACCAAGTAAGGCAACTGACAAGCCATCCCAGCCAATATCTAGGCTAGTTGTTTGCGTGAAGTAATTCTGATAAGTCCCCAGTCCCTGTACTACACCACCTAAGCCAGCAAAACCTCCGGATAACAACATCGAAAGGATAATATTCTTTTTAGTCGACATTCCAGCATAGCGACTGGCAAAAGGATTAGTTCCAACTGACCGAATTTCAAAACCAATCGTTGTCTTCTTCATCAAATACCAATAAAGAAAAACAGCAATTATTGCTAGAAAAATGCCAGCATTAATTCTGGAATCACCAAACATTGAACTTAACCAATTAATTTTCAAACTACCATTAGCTGAAATTGTTTTTGTTGTGTCAGTATCAATCCGCAAACGACTTGGCATAATTTGTTGCATCAAATACTGCGAAGAATAAAGCACAATGTAGTTAAACATGATGGTGGTAATAACTTCATTAGTTCCAAATTGTGCCCGTAACCAACCGGCAATACCAGCCACAATTGCTCCAGCTATTACACCCGCAACGATTGCTAGTGGAAGTAGCACAAACTTAGGCATATTAGGATTAGCTAACACAAGCCAAATCGAGGTTAGCCACCCTGCCTGTGCCTGACCTGGTAAACCAATATTAAAAAAACCAGCATTTGAAGCAATTGCGAAGCCAATCGCTGTGAAAATTAATGGTGTCGCTTCACGAATAGTTTCACCAAGCCCATTCATATTCCCCAGTGCACTCATAAACATTGATGAATATGCTTGTAGCGGGTTATAACTCCAAACCAGCATAATAACTGCACCAACTAAAAAGCCCGCCAAAATTGAGATAATTAGTACTAAATTCTGTTTAGTCTTGGAAGTTACTTTAAGCAAAAGTTGTACCTTCTTTCTTAACTCCAGTCATTAATAAACCTAATTCCTTATCACTAGTATCATCTGGTTTAACTTCACCAGAAATATTACCATCATGTAAAACAATTATCCGATCCGATAGTTGCATAATTTCATCTAGTTCATACGAAATTAATAAAATTGCTTTCCCTTTAGCTCGCTGAGCTAGCAGTTGGTGATGAATATATTCAATTGCACCAACATCCAGCCCTCTTGTCGGTTGAAAAGCAATAATCAAATTACTATCTCGGCTCAATTCTCTAGCAATAATCACTTTTTGTTGATTTCCACCAGATAGATCACTCACTGGTGACTCAACTCCTGTAGTCCGAATGTCAAATTGGCTAACTAATTTTTGAGCATGCTGCTTTATCAAATCATGATTAAGTACATGATGGTGAGAATAAGGTTTTTTATAATATGACTGGATAGCTAAATTATCAGCAATTGAAAAGGGTAAGATTAAGCCAAACTTTTGACGATCAGCAGGAATACATGAAACACCTTTTTCGATAATTTTACGGACTTCTTGATTAGTTGTTTCTTGGTCATCGATTAGAACATGACCCGAATCAATATGTGTTAAGCCGGTTAAAGCTTGTACTAACTCATCTTGACCATTACCATCAATACCTGCAACACCTAAAATTTCTCCCGCTCGTAAATTAAAAGATAATCCTTTTAAAGCAGGAATATTTTGCTTATTTTTAACATTTAAATTAGCAACTTTTAAAATTGTTTTACCAATTATGGCAGGAGCTTTATCTAATTGCATATTAACATGTCGTCCCACCATTAATTCAGCTAAGCGATTATTACTTACATCAGCAACTTTAAAATTACCAACACTTTTACCCGCACGAATAACACTTACTCGATCGGCTACTTGCTTAATTTCTTCCAACTTATGAGTAATTAAAATTATTGATTTACCTTCGTTAGCCAACCCATGTAATATTTGAATAAATTCAGTAATTTCTTGGGGTGTCAATACAGCTGTCGGCTCATCAAAAATCATAATATCTGCACCGCGATATAAAATTTTAAGAATTTCAACACGTTGCTGTTGGGCCACTGTAATTTCACTAACTTTTTTTAAAGGATCAACATTTAGATTATAACGTTGCGACAACTCTTTAATTTCCTGTTGTGCCTTCTTAAAATCTAACCTTAGCCCTTTAGTAACTTCATGCCCTAAAATAATATTTTCCAATACAGTAAAAGAATCCATTAACATAAAGTGCTGATGTACCATACCAATTCCTAATTTTTTAGCAATTGTCGGATTTTTAATGGTGACTTTTTCCCCACGAACAACTATTTCACCAGCAGATGGCGTAAGAAGCCCCGATAAAATACTCATCAAAGTAGACTTCCCAGCACCATTCTCCCCAAGGAGTGCTAAAATTTCACCTTTTTGCAAAGTAAGATTGATATCGTTATTAGCTTTAAAGCCATTAAAGTCTTTGACAATGTGGCGCATTTCAATTACGTTAGTCGTGTTTTTCATTTAGCCCTATTTCCTTTTATAAAAAACTCTTTGTATCCACAAAGAGTTTTTATTTTACCTAATTACTTTTTATTATTTCACCTTAACTCGACCAGATACAATTTGTGCCTTGGCTTTTTGCACGGCAGCCCAAGCCTTAGGTGACATACTTCCCTTAGTCACGGATACACCATTATCCTTTAAAGAATATACCAAATGTTTACCACCGGGGAACTTATCTTTTGCCGCTTGATTTGCAATTGACTTAGTTGCAACATCTAATCTTTTTAAAACAGAAGTTAGAGTAAAGTTACCTTTTGCCCATCCTTTGACTTGTAATTTCCTAGTTTTGCTTGATCAACATCAACGCCAACAACCCAGACTCTATGGCTAGCCAATCTCATTTGATTGTATGCTTTGGTCTCCTGAAAAACGCCATTTCCAGCTGAGCCAGCGGCATGAAAAATCACATCATATTTATTAGCATATAGCGATTGCGCCATTGATTTTGCCTTATCAGTTGCAGTGAAGTTACCGATGTATTGCTCGGTAACTTCAATTTTTTTATTTAGCGCCTTAGCTGTATCAGTAACACCTTGTTTAAAACCACTTGCAAAAGATTCAATTGTTACAGCCTTAGCTCCACCAATAAAAGCAACTTTATTCGTTTTAGTTGTATAGGCCGCCGCCACTCCAGCTAGATAAGCCACTTCATTACTTTTAAAAGTTACGGATGTAACATTTTTTTGCTTGGTAATTATGTCATCAATGATAACAAAATTTTTCTTAGCAGCTGCCTTAACAGCATCTTTCAACATATAACCAATAAATTGTATCATAACCTGACTTAGCTGCTTGATCAAAATTTGGAGTAAAGTCAGTGGCACTATTAGATTCGAAATATTGATATCCGGACCCTTTTTGTAAATTATGCTCTTTACCGTAAGCTTTGAAGCCTGCCATGCGGCTTCATTAAAGGATTGATCGCTAATTCCGTTACTATCTGTAATCAGAGCAATACTATCTTTTTTACTCTGCCCAGTTGAACCTTGTTTTTTGCCTGTACAAGCAGTAAAAAGTAAGATAGCAAAAGTTGCCACAACCCCTAGTGATAATAATTTCGTAATTTTTTCCCCATGTTTATTATATCCTCCAAAAACACGAACTTTATAACTTTTATTTTATTATAAAATACGTTTAAGTTCAATATTTATCGTTTTTCAGCAGATATAAAAACAATTATCAATCAAAATACGAACTATTTATTTGGATGAATTGGTACCTTGATTTTATTTTTAATAATTTGTTCCCTTGCTGTACGTGAATATTCCCAAGCTTTACTATTGATTTGCCCACGTTCAATCGATACACCATTAGTATTTAAGCCATAAACTAGCTGCTTGCCGCTAGGGAACTTACCGTTATATGCGCGATTAGCAATATCATGAGTTGCAACATTTACTCCTGTAATTACAGAAGTTAAAACACAATTACTTTTCTTTCCGTCTTTATCTTTATAATTGCCAAGGTATGACTGGTCAACATCTACACCAATCGTCCAAACTTTTTTATTGGCAGGACGATTTTGGTTGATTGATTTAGCTTCTTGAAAAAGACCATTACCGGCCATCCCAGAAGCATGAAAAATAATATCAGCCTTTTTGGCATACATTGATTGTGCAATAGCTTTTTCTTTGTCAGCACTAGTAAAGTCACCAACATATTGATTTAATAATGTGATTTTTTTATTTAATTTTTTAGCTTGATCATGAACACCCTTGGTGAATCCGGCATCAAATAGATCAATAATATCGCCATGTGTGCCACCAATAAAACCAATCGTATTAGTTTTAGTTTGCGTTGCTGCAACTACTCCTGCTAAATATGCTGCCTGTTCACTTCTAAAATTAGCCGAGGCCACATTTTTTTGTCCCTTAATTACTTCATCAATGATAACAAAATTCTTTTTAGGATACTTTTTAGCTGCTGCACTAACCGCATCTTTCAAACTATAGCCAATGCCAAAGATTGTTTGGTAGCCCGACTTAGCTGCTTGATCTAGATTTGGTTCAAAATCAGCTGAACCGCTTGATTGAAAATATTGATAACCATTGCGACCTTGCTTTAAGCCATGCTCTTTGCCATAAGCTTTAAATCCGCGCCAAGCAGACTGGCTAAAAGAATTATCATTAACACCCGTTTGATCAGTAATTAATGCAATTGAATTTTTTGCACTTCCACTAGAATTACCATTCCCACCCTGTTTTTTACCTGAACAAGCAGTCAATGCAAGTCCAGTAAATAATGCGATGGTAGTAAAAGAAATAATTTTTTTGATTTTCATTTTATGACCTCCTTGATATTCCAATTAATAAAATATCAACATTTAGTGGCTATGTCAAAGTTACTATACAATATAAAGTGTTGATGTAGCAATGTTCTTGCTTTGGCATAAAACGTGTCATAGGTTGCCGATTAGGGTTTTTGTATGCAACAACTAAATTTTTTTATTTTTATTTTACGGTAAACAAAAACTGAGATTCTTATTTAAAATCTCAGTTTACTTACTAAAAATATTTATTAAACATTCCATTCAGCCATAAATTGATCGACAAACTTATGCATAAATTCAGTGCGTTTATGCGCTTCTTTTTTGCCACCAAGAGTATTCATTGTCTCTTCAAGCTGAAATAATTTTTCGTAAAAATGATTAATTGTTGTCTCAGTATGCTTACGATATTGGTCATGACTAATTAGCTTTTCTGGCTTGATATTAGGATTATAAATATCAATGCCATGCAATCCACCATAGGTAAAAGCACGTGCAATTCCCATAGCACCCAGACTTTCGAGTCGATCTGCATCTTGAACATATCTACCAGACAATGGTAACTGATAATGATGTTCAATATTTTTAGAAAATGACATATGTTGCATTGTAAACAAAATATCTTGAATTTCTAATTCCGTAAACTTAACCTGCTTCAACACAACCTTTATTTGCTGGAGTACAGTTGCTGGATTACTACAAATTTTTTCATCAATTGTATCATGTAAATAGCCTGTTGCTTGAATAATAGCTATTTTTCGGCTAGCCAGGTCAGCAGTCGGGTTATCTTGCAAATAAAGTTGCCGTGCCAAATGAGCTACACGTTGACCATGATAAAAATCATGACCTGTTTTTTCATTTTTCAATTTTTCTTTAACAAAACAGATTACTTTAGTTATATCCATAAAATCAACTCCTTTATCACTAAGCCGCTTCCCAGATTTGAACTGTGGGACCTCCTCCTTACCACGGTGGTGCTCTACCTGCTGAGCTAAAGCGGCATATTTATTGTAACAAAAAAGTATTCACATAGAACGAGAATACTTTTTTATCTTAATTATTCATTATGTGCTATATATTTTACTGCTGTGCCATAGGCGACAACTGATTGCATGTCATTACCGATTGATCCTGAATCATAGCGCATCATTACCACCGCATCTGCTCCCAATTCTTGTGCTGATTCACGTAATCTGACCATTGCCTGTTCACGTGACTCTTCCAGCATTTTGGTATAACTACGAATTTCTCCACCAACCATTGACTTTAGTCCTGCACCAAAATCTTTCAAAAAATTTTTGGATTGAGTTGTTACTCCAAAAACTTCACCAATGATTTCATATTCTTTACCAGGTATCTTCTCTGTTGTTGTAACTAGAATTGCTTGGTTATTCATACTTATCTCCTAAGATTATATTTAATAATATAAAGCTATATCACTAAATATGATTATGAATAAATAACTATAATTTGTCAATTACAGAGCTATTATAATTTTAATCATCGCCTGTTGCTAGTCTTGCTGCTATTTGTGGTGGCATTAAATTAATCTTAGCTATATCTTTAAGCTTAACCCATTCTGGATGATAGATGTTAGTACTACTTGACCGCTTTCTTTCTTCACCTTGGATTAATGGGGCCCTAATTAATTTGGTTGTCGCTTTAAAAAAAATTTGTTTTTCGTCTTGGTCTAATTGATATAGCAGAGTTAAATCTCGAGCCGCTAACTTAATCCCTAGCTCTTCTTTAAACTCCCGAAGGGCCGTTTCACTGGCAGTTTCTCCCTTGTGTGCTCGACCACCTGGTACTACCCAATAATCACGCTTATTAATGCGGTGAATTAATAAAACAGCTTTTATCGTTGGACAATAAAGGATAACCCGTGCTCGCATTTTTTTCCTTTCTATAAATAAAATGCCTGCTAATAACAGCCATTTCACTTAATTTTAACCCTTAATTTTGACTAACGTATACTTTTTCTTTCCTTTACGAACGATTACATATTTACCGCTAAATGCTTGACTTGGATCTACGTTGAAATCAAGTGACTGCTTTTTTTCACCATTAATATAAATTGCTCCATTTTGAACATCTTCGCGGGCTTGACGCTTAGAAGATTCAATTTGAGTCTCAACTAAAAATTCAATAATATTTTTGCTTTCAGAAGTTGCTGTAGCCATCGGAGCATGCTTAAGCCCTTGCTCAATTTGCTTAACCGTTAAGTTTTTAATCTCACCAGAAAAGAGGGCAGTAGTAATCGTTTCTGCTTCCGTTAATCCTGCTTCACCATGAACAAATTCTGTTACTTCTTTAGCTAATACTTTTTGGGCTGTTCTCTTCCAAGGCGCCTTTGCTACTTGTACCTCTAGTTCTTCAATTTCTTCATGGCTTAAAAATGTAAAGTATTTCAAATATTTAACTACATCACGGTCATCTTGATTAAGCCAAAATTGATAAAATTCATACGGACTGGTCTTTTCTGGATCAAGCCAAACAGCACCACCTGCTGATTTACCAAATTTAGTCCCATCGGCTTTCAGCATTAACGGTATAGTCAAGCCAAATGCAGGTTGCTCTGAACCGGACAATTTATGAATTAAATCGATGCCCGCTGTGATGTTACCCCACTGATCACTTCCGCCAATTTGCATCTGCACATTATGATCTTTATTCAGGCGATAAAAGTCAATTGCTTGAAGTATTTGGTATGAAAACTCCGTAAAGGAAATACCATTTTCCAAACGGCTAGCGACTACATCTTTACTCAGCATATTATTCACCTGAAAATGTTTTCCATAATCACGTAAGAAATCGATTAAACTTATTTGATCTAACCATTCTGAATTATTTACAATTTCAAAATTAGCAGTACCAAACAATTTTTCCATCTGCTTAGTTAAAGCTACTTCATTTTGATGAAGCTTCGCTGGGCTTAATAGTACCCGTTCTGATTTACGTCCAGACGGATCACCAATTGAACCTGTTCCTCCTCCAATTACAATTACTGGATGGTAACCAGCCAGTTGAAACCTCTTAAGAATCATGAACGGAATTAAATGTCCAATGTGGAGCGAATCACCTGTTGGATCTGTACCACAATATAATGCAAAATCATCGTGATCTTGCAAATATTTAGTTAAGCCGGATTCATCCGTTTGTTGATTAATTGCCCCGCGCCATCTTAAATCTTCTAAAATGTCAAAGTTTGCCATCTTTTTCCTCCAAAAAAAAATCCCTAGATTCTAAAATAGAATCTAGGGACGACTAAATTACTTTTCTTAGCCGTGGTACCACCCACGTTTACGCTCAATATAGCGCCTTAACTGAAGTCGATATTGGAACTACCCAAATCTGTATTTTGCAACCTTCAACCTGCCTAGCTCACACCAAATGCTAGTTCTCTGAACCCTGAATCAAAGTGCTACTTAAATATTATAACGTGATCATACTAATTTTTTTTTAATATGTCAACAAAATTATTTTTACTTGTAAAAGCCCTTGATCTTTAATCCATAAGCTTTTCCAGCTGTCATATCATACTGAATTGTCTCATAATCAGCAAGTAATTCTTGTTGTTTTTTAGTCAAATACTTGGGATCAATTACTTGTCCCTTTCGACCAATTAATTCAAATCCTTTGTCCCCTTTAAAATTAATGGTAATTGCTGGCAATTTTTTATGAACTTCTGTTAACAACGCTTGATAAGGAGTAACTTTTGAATCGGTCTGCTCTAGCATCATAGCAATAAAGTCACTCGAGCTAACAAAATTATTGGCCTTACGCGGTAATCTTAGCTTTGCACCATGAGCACGCGCATATTTGTTTGAGTAAATGAAGTAACGCGTTGAATGCATCTCTACTGGATATTTAGCAGTGTAACTTTGTGAAATAATACTTGGATAATGATCTCCATAAAAGACTAGTGTAATTGGTTTTTTGATTTTATCAATTTCACCAATAAACTGTTTTACAGCCTTATCCGTATATTGCGTTCCTTTAACATATGTTGCCATTTGCTCACGAACAGCCGGTGTATTAAATAGTTCGCCAGAAATTTTGCCAATGTATTCATTATTAGGATACCAATTATTATACGGCATATGGTTTTGAATCGATATCAAATTGATAAATTGTCCACCACTACGTGAATTAATCTGGTGTAAGCCATTGGCATAGGTAGTAAAGTCTGAATTATAACCACTCTTACCTAATTTCTTTTGACCAATAACTTTATATTTAGACCCAGTATAGACGAATTTATCAAACTTAAACCGGTGGTAATCCTCTCTTCTTGAATAATACGTACCGATAAATGGGTGGACCGCAGATTTATAATCAAAATTCATACCGATGGTTGGATAAAAATCAAAATTAGGTACGATTTGGACATATGGGGTCAAAGTTGATTTAAACATTCCCATGTTTAAACCGGTTAATGTTTCCCATTCCATATTCGCTGTACCACCACCATAGCCAGCACTAAGCATCGTACCATATGAAGAACGAGACTTCATTGATTCAATAAACTTAACTGGATTTGAAACAGAGTGGTCAAATCTAATAGTTGGGAAAGTATTAGGATCCACAAAACTTTCACTTAAGTTAAAAACAATTGTCTGCTTATGTAAATCATTCTTACGCGTTTTATTAATTCTATCTGCAACCTTAGCATATTTATTACTTAAAGTCTTAATTGATGAGGCTGAATAATTATCCGGTTGATCCATAATTTGTAAATCAATATAATTTAGAAAATTTAATACCGGACCATTGACTTGAATATCACGTTCAGGGTTGCGGAATGTTTGCTTATTATCAAAACCTCGATTAACGTGGTAGATTGCACCACCATCATGATTAAAACGAAGTGGGGTCATAAACAGTAATAAACTAACTAAGGCCCAAATACCGCGGCGTTTCCAGGAGCCTCTTTTCTTAATCGGAAACTTAATTTCTAAAAATACATCAAGTAAGATCACAAGTAAAATTGCAAGTAAAATTACAATTACAGTTGTTTTACCAACCATTGGAAGCAAAGTTTTCCAATTTACAATTTCACTTATTTCAGTTGGGTAGATTGGTTCACCACGCAATAATAATTTAATCTTATTCGCTACTGCCCAGCCAATTGCAATTAAACTAACTAATGTATTTGAGGTCCAATACCGTGTAGTTACAAAATAAAATACTGAAAATAGGGCATCAAGTAAAATAGTAGTTAAAACAATAGCGAAGAATCTCGTCCCCAATAAGTAAACAATGGCATTAATTGTCTTAGCGGTACTGATTTGAATTCTGAGATTATCTGATTCAATTAAAAATGAGCCAAAACTCAGAAGATAAAACCAAGCCCAGGTCAATAAGTTAACTCGATTAGAGATAATAAACTTAATAAAAACAGACCACAGTTTTTCACAAATTTTTGCTAAATTAGATTCATGATCAAGATAAGTAATTACTCGCTTAAAGGGGTTAAACTGAAACAAATAGTGCTCAAGAATTAGATCCCATATACCAATAATTACTAAGATGGCAATAATCACCAATAACTTATTAATAGTTGAAGAACCAGTAAACCGAAAAGAACCCATAAATTTTGCCGAAATTGGTGCATCCATGAGTATAATTAATGGGACAAATAAACGCATTTGCTTAGTATTAAAGGTCAGAATAACTTTCTTAAATAGTAAGAAAATCGCCACTACCATTAAAAACATAAATGGTGATGAGGGATTGTTCAGGAATTCACGATTCCAATCACCGCCGCCATTACCAGCGACAATTTGTGACCAATAGACTGCATCAAAGCCAGGTACACCTATCAAAACAACAACCAGTGATATTAACCCACCAGTAACTATTAAACTTAATGCTTTACCATTAATTGGCACCTGGGCTAAAAACATACCCCAAGCAAAAAAGAGAATTAAGTATAAACCATAAATTGAATATTGAAATGTAAGATTACCTGCACTAAGAGCAAAGCCAAAAATAGTAAGCAAGCTTAAGATGAGCCAGTTCTGCTTGCTTGTTAATTTATGTAACAAATCGTACAAATGTGACTGAACTAATAAACTGAAAAACAATCCCGCAAACAAAACTGAAGTACTTGCAATAATCGGAAATAACATGCCCCATATGCGCCACATATTAAAATGACCAGGTAACTTGCAGAAAAAGAGGACATAATAAATGATAAGCGTTGCACTAGCCATTAGCCAATACTTAAAACTTTCACTTACACTCAATTTTTTTCTACTATATACTGCTCCAAAAATCATTGGCACTATTATCAGAGTCATATTATGTAACATATCAGGCATAAAACGGATGAATGAATAGTGTGTTCTAGTAGCAATTCCCTTCAAGTTGAACATTTGGATCAACATGAAAAGAGCTGCAACCAGTAAGCAAATAATCTGTGCAACTGTTAAAGACTTTTTATTTTTATTCATATTTCTAGTATATATCCCTCACTAAAAATGATGTTATTAACCAGTATCTATACTTTTTACAACTATTTATAATCGTTTATGTATAAACATGGCCTTTGTAACTTGCAAATCAACTAGCAAAGCAGTACTTGCTAAACTTAGCTGTAGCTACTGCTGCTCGATTATAATAAACTCAGGTACTTATCCCCAACACTCGGAGTTTATGCCTTAAAATTACTAATATTAAACCTATACATACGCAAGAAAGTGTTAATGATGCTATAAATATCATTAATTATCACCTTCTTCCTGTATTTGATCCTGATAATCTTGAAATATAGTATAAACTTGATTTTCAGGATCATTAAAGTCAAAGCCGCGCTCTTTATTACGTTTGTTCTGATAAGTCTCATTATTATCAATCAATTTAGCCTTTAAACCCAATTCCTGGCGCAAACAATCCGAAACTCGCTGTAATTCCTCAGTTGATTGGACTTGATAAGAAGCATCGTGAATTGTGGCATTATGACCATGAAGATAATCATTTTGCGCCTTCTTAGTCGAACTGCGATAGTTAAGTGCAATTTGCTGCAGAGCATCAAAAGGAAGATTTGTTTTAACATTACCTGAAACTGAAGTTAACACTGAATCAAGCTTTGTCAAAGTACTAGGTGAAACTGTTTTTTCTATAAGTGTCGTAATTACTTGTCGTTGGCGTTTCTGGCGACCATAATCTCCTTCTGGGTCATCATACCTCATTCGCGAATATGCTAAAGCACCACCGCCACCCATATGGGTTAACTGTCCCTTCTTAAAAACATATCCACCATACTCAAAGCTAAGCAGTGGCTTCAATTTGATGCCACCAACATAACGTATTAAGCGCATGATTCCTTTCATATTAACTAAAGCATAATATTTAATTGGCACATTAATTAGCTTAGAAACACTAGCCATTGCCATTTTGGCGCCACCAATCGAATAGGCAGCATTAATTTTTTCTACCTGAAAGTTTGGTGTACCAATCATCTGTGCCATTGTATCTCGTGGTACAGACATTAAAGTATATTGCTTCTTTTTTGGATTAACTACTGCAACAATAATAGTATCAGTATTACCCACCTCATCAGTTCGATCCAAAGCTCCGGTATCCGTACCCATCAATAAAATTGCAAATCGATTCTTCCCATTAAATTCTCCATGCTTAATTTGCACATGGGCACTATTATCATAAGTACTATCAACAGCCTTTTTAGTTCGAAAATAGAGATAGGCCGAATACGCTACAATTACAAAAACAATGATGCTAAGGAGTAAAATTAAGGCATATCGCCTTTTTTTGTAATCCTTTGCATGTCTTTCAACCCGACTTTTGCGTGGATGATTATGATTGTGATTCATATTTCTTTACTTACCCAATTTAATTATATAATGGATATATTATAGCAAAAAAAACAAGCCGTTGTCGGCTTGACTCTGATATCTTATTAAAAACATTAAATTGTTTACGTTAATAACAATGATAGACCAAATTCTTCACCATGATCTTTTTCTAATTCTGCTTGTTTCATGGCAGCAACAATTTGATTGTTTTTTACTGCTAAGGCAAGACTAGACGAGATACACTGTAATTTAACAGCATTCTTGCTTAAAATAACTTCATTTACCTTTTCTACTTTTGCCCAACCAGCAGGTATATCAACTGCTAAAGACAAAGAAAATGGCATAGTTTTATGGGAATTGTTTTTCAAGTAATATTTAATATCAACCCGATTGCCTTCAACAGTATAAGTTAAAATTACCTCAAAATGATAAGGAAATTTCTTATAACTTGAATTGTCATCAATCAAAGCCAGACTTATCCTTGAATCACCTTTATCAACAATTGTCCAAGGTAGAAGTTCTGCTAAATTTTCATTTTGATTTTCGCCAGTAAAATCAACTATCAGGTTCCTTTGCAGATCATCATCTTTAAAATAATCGATTTGATCATTTTGAGATATAAGATTAACTAACCTTGCCCTTTTTTCATCGATTGCAATACGCAAAATCGAACTTTCAATTATTTGCATAGCTTACTCCAAACTTTCTTCTCATACAAAAAAATATCACTTAACTAGGCTTGATGTCAATCATGGAAAACGAGTACCCTAGCTTTACTATGGCAAAATAATAATGATACAATAATAAAAAATTATTAGCAAAGAAAATATTTTATATAAATAGTATAAAATATTAGCAAAATCAGTTCTGATATATTATAATAACATTGTTCCCGAGAATTATAAAAATCAGTTTTTGGAACAAGTTAATAAAAAGAGCACCCCTATAATAGGGGTGTTTTTTTGCTTATAATTTCCCAAACAATCACTAATAAGTTTACCATTTTATAGTTACTATTGCTGTTTGAAAAATACAAATAATTAATCAAAACACAAGATAATATTTCAAATAAAAACACCACAATTAATCTCTATTATCTCAAAACATGAGATAAATTAACATCAAATTGTAGTGCTTTAAATAAATATAATATTTTTAATTTAATCTTTTCTAAACAAACGCCAACCGCTTAAAATTACAGTTACTAAACAGATAATCATCGAAATAATGAAAACAACATGCATGCCATAAATAAAAATTTCGGGTTGTTTCGGTAAATAGGCCGTTACTCGTGCGCCCTTAGCATGACTCATTGCTGCAAAAAGAACAGTAGTTGCACTCGATATTCCAATTACCATCCCCAAATTTCGTGAAAGTGAATTAATACTGCCGGCAATTCCTAAATCTTTTTGCTCAACTGAACTCATTACTAATGAATTATTAGGTGAAGTAAAAATACCACTTCCTAGTCCCATAATTGCAATGCTACCAACAAATAACCAAATCGAGGAATTAAGATTACATAGTGAGTAACAAATTTGACTAACTAATAAAAGAACTAGACCAATGAAAGTTAACAATTTTGGATTCATTTTATCAGAAAGTGCACCAGCAACTGGAGCCGCAAAAAATTGAACTATTGGTAAAATCATCAAAATATAGCCTGTTTGACTTGGCGCTAAATGACGCGCATTCTCCAAATAAAATGGAGTAACTACATTAAAAAAGAAGTTAGTAATAAAAACTAAAAGTGCACATAATAAACTTACTGAAAAATCAGGATTTTTAAACAACTTAAATTGTAATAATGGATTTTCAGCGTGGTTTTCAATTGAAACAAACCATATAAAGCTAATAACACCAACTAATAGCATTGCTAAAACTGGTAAAGACGTAAAGCCAAATTGTTGTCCTAAGAAAATGCCCCCAAACAACGTAATCATTCCCAAGGCAAAGCTAAATGACCCCATTTTATCAAGGCTTGAAGTAGTGAAGGTAATATCCTTAGGAAGGTAAATTGCACCTATTAGTGCAGCAACAACCCCAACCGGAACATTCAGCCAAAAAATATATGACCATGATAGCTTACTTAAAATAAGTCCGCCTAAGCCTGGACCCGCAATTGATCCTAGAGCAACAAAAGATCCTATTGTTCCTAGTGCTTTGCCGCGTTCCGTTGCAGGAAAGATCTCCGTAATAATACCATTATTAGTGGCCATAGTCATTGCAGCCCCGATTGCTTGGAGAGCTCTTGCTACAAGTAAGAATAATAGACTTACTTTAATTCCTGACAGCAAAGATCCAGCAATAAAAAAAATTGCTCCAAAACGAAAAATTTTAATTTTTCCGTGAAGATCACTTAACTTACCGAAAAACAAAATAAAACTACAAACAACGATTAAATAAAGTGAAGCAACCCATTCTGATTGACTCATTGGTATATGTAAGTCGTTGCTAATTACTGGCAAAGCGATATTGACAATTGTTCCGTCAAGCGTAGACATAAAAGTAAAAAGACCTACAGCTACTAATATCCACCAGCGATTTTTTTGTACTTTTTGATCATTTTGGTAACTTAAAGTTTCCGTCATTTCTACCAGTCTCCTTAGTTTTTAATTTTGGTTAGGTACCTTATAAGATTAAATTATACACTTTATTTTCACTAATGCAAACTAATCAAAAGCGACCACCTTATTTCCGTGGTCGCATTCTTTTTAATATTTGTTAGTCCAATTAACAGTAAGCTAAATTAATACTTTTTAACTACTATTTTATTTAAAAGCATAATAAAATTTGTCGTACTTCTCGAATAGATTTAGCTTTAAGCAAGCGCAAAACATTTTCCTTATCCCTAACTATATCGACTAATTGTTCCAAAGCCTTCTCATGTTCACGTTTCATTCCTGGTGATAGGACAAACATACAGGTCACGATTTCTTTTTGTTGACAAGCTTCTATTACTAAAGGATGATCTAGTAAAATTAACACTATACCTGCTTTTTTACTACTAGTATCAGGTGCAGCATGTGCTAAAAAGATATTATTAGCTATCAGCATATACGGTCCATATTGCTGAATTAAATGTATAATCTTTTCGCAATAATATTCATCGATAATTCCGTCTTGCTCTAAGATCTCACATCCAAAATGCAGCACGTCCTGCCAATTCCAATCATCATTATTATGTAAAAACTTGATATGATTTGCAGATAACAGATTACTTAAAGTTGGTAAATTATAATGAACAGATTTTTGATTTTTTGGAAAAATAAAGCGATCTAAGCTCATTCTTAAGCCATTTTCATCTTTAACATCTGCATACTCATTGATGATAGAGACTAAACTATTAACAGCACTTTCATTATGCTCAATTTTACGTGGAATTTTTTGGCGTAATAATTTTTCAATCGCACTTTGATCATGCTTGGTCAAAACAGCCCTAACATTTACAACTGGAATAGGATATACGGTATCAGTTAAATTAGCTGTACTAATAATTAATTTTGCTTGATAAGACCGCTTAAAAATTTGCGGTAAATCACGAATTTCTAGTGGTAAAGAAAATTTTATCAATGGATACATTTTACTGAGTTCTTGATAAAGCATAGCAGATGTACCTATTCCACTAGAGCAAACAACTAAAACATCTGCTAGTGCTGCTCGTTGCAACTTGTCCATATCTGAAAAATCTTGATAATTTTTATGGCTAACTGATCCAAAATACAAGTATATTAAAGCAACTTCATTGCTTGGTAATTTTTTATGTAAGAATTGTTCAAGTGGTGCACATGCAACTGCCGTAAATTTAACCAATTCTGGATACTGCCGTTTGATTTCATCTACTTCATTTGAAGAAAATGGTAAATCAAACTTCACTCGGAAAAAGGTGGCATACAAATGGTTACATAAAACTTGAGTAAATAATTTATAAGAAATTTTTTGCTCTGTTAATTGCTCATAACGAAAAATAATTTCTTGGGCAATACTATCTAAATTATGGTATAAATCAGCCTTAACACAATTAACTTTAGTAGCTTGTGAACACAAAATAAATTTACTAAGAAAAACTATTTCACCTCTAGGCACCTTTTTTCCAATTAATGATTGCAATATTTTTTCACAGGTAAATAAAACATTGGTTGTATTAATTTTTATCCACTCTAAGTCTGCTGTGCTAGAAACACATAATCCATGCTCAATCCGCCATCTTGTAAAAGTTAACAAATATGCTAACTGTTCAATAGAATTTTCCGAAAAAGTCATTTCTAACTGCTTTTGCGCAGTACTAATTATTGTCTTAGCTTCAGTAATTGAAAAATCCAAATGTTTGATAAACTTAAAAACCAGCTTATTTTGATAAAGCAGTAATTCGTATATTACTCTTCGTATTGTCGACTCATCACTAATAATTCGATGCCCGAATCTAGAACTAGCGATTTCGAGTTGCGGAAAACGCTCATTAAGTGCTTTAAAATCCTTAATGATTGTATTACGTGAGCAGGAAAATTTTCTTGCCAATACATTAATTGAGCAATATTTGTTTTCCCCGATTAGCATCAAAACAATCATTATTTGTCGATCAGCGGCGTTGACACTTTTAATTTGACTATACCTAGATATGGTCTCTATTATCTCCGTATCAGCCAACAATTTCTTTTTTGTCTGATTAGTAATTTTATAACCATATTTAGGAACGTTAATGATTTCGTCTAAATTATTTTGACGCAAAGTTTGATTAATTAATTTTAACCAATTAAAAGCTGTTCGCCGCGAAATACTAAAAGTTTCTAAAATTTCTTTTAAACTTACAAAACCAGGGGATTTAACCAAATAATTTAATAGCCTTTTTGCCTTAACGGAACTGGCAGAATTGCTTGTCATCATGTTAATCACCCTTCAAATTTTAGTATCTTAGCAATTTGACAAAATAAAACTAAAGACCCAATTTGTTAACTACTTCATCGATGACATTTTCAACACCAATATTTGTTAACAATGGTAAGCCATTAATTACTGGTGTATGGATAGCCTCATTATCATATTGAGTTGTGGTAATCACTAGGTCGTAGTCATTAGCCAATGATTCGACTTGAGCCACAGAAGACTGACCTAAAGTATATTCAGCTGCAGAAATTCCTCGATTAGCTAATTCTTCTTGTAACTTATTCATTGCCGACGTACTTGTAACTACCCCAGCTCCACAGGCAACTAAAATTTTTTTCATAATATATTCTCCTTAATTTTACTTTTTATCTTGAATAGCAACTTCTCTACGCTTTTCTTCTGCAATAATCTTTGTTCTATTCCACCAACAAAGGCCAATAATCAAAAGCAACCCAACTGCATATGCAATTAACTTATATGGAGCTACTTGCACAATTAGCCACGGATATGGATTAGAGCCATAATCAATACTTGAAATTAAGGATGATCCTTTAGGAATAGTAAAATGAGCTGCACTTGCGCTGCTAGTAACCAATGGTGCTAAATCCGTACCTATCCATAATCCTAAAACCACATTAACTGCACCAATAATAAATGACCTAAAGAAATCACCATGAGTGATTGAAACAATTAATGGAAACATAAAGACAAAGCCGACTAAACCAATTGTGGGTAAGAATTTATTACCTGGTAAAATAAAAGCAAATAATAATGCTACCGGAATCATCAAAGTAGCACAAGCTAACACAACAGGACTACCAATTCCCACAGCAGTATCCATTCCGATATAAATTTTTCTTTTGCCAGAAAACTTTTTTTGAATAAAAGATTGAATTGCATCGGAAACTGGAACTACTCCCTGCAAAAGTAAAGCAGCCATTTTGGGCGTAATGATCATTACTGCAGACAAAGTAACTCCCATCAGCATTATCTTCCCTAGCTTCGTAGCCACAGTGATGCCTGGAATAAACCCATATGCCAAAATTCCAATAATAATCCCAATAGCAAATCCTAGGAGCGTCGGCTCACCCCACGAGCCAAACTTTTTATTAAAATCTTTAGCATCCATATGAATCTTATTAACACCAGGAATCTTATCCATCACCCAGTTAAGAATAACCGCAATAGGTACAAATGAACCTGCATAAGCATGTGGAATTGAAATTCCTGGTAATCCTAAATATTTCTCTGAAAGCGGCGCAGTTCTATCCGCAGTAACCATAATGACAATCATATTTACACTGGCTAAAAATAAACTGAGCACAATATCTTTAGTTAAGGCATAAACTAATGAGCCACTAAAGGCAAAATGCCAAAAGTCCCAAATATCAACATCAATCGTTGATGTGGTCTTAGTTACTAACATTAAAACGTTAATTGCAATTCCTAGCGGAATCATACTTACACCTACTGCCGTACCATAGGCAATCGCTGATGCTGATGGCCAACCAACATCAATTACTTGTAAATTCAAATGCATAACTTGAATCATATTCTTAATTGCTGGATTCATAACATCAGTTAAAATTGAAACAGTTGCGTTTAATCCAATAAAACCGATTCCGACCATTAATCCACCTCGGAGTGCTTTAGTAAATGGTACACGGACACATAGGCCAAAAATCAGCATAATAATTGGAATTAAAACAGTTGGACCTAAGCCAACAATATACATAATGAAATCAATTATCGGTTTCACAATAATTCCTCCCAAAATAAATTTTATCTAAATATGTTCAGAAATGACCTGATACAGTTTTTGATTACTAGTGATGCCCTTAAGTTGTTTTAATAGTTTTTGATCTTGAAACAAGGCCATTAATTTTTGTAACATTTCTACTTGACTATGTGGATTTTTTAATGCCAACATTACTACAATTTGAACCCTTAAAATCTCATCTGTTATTGCCATATTATGAAATTCTATCGGTTGAGCCAAAGTAGCAAATGTAATAGCTGCTTCATTAACATAATCAACATCTGTATGGGGGATTGCTACTGCGATTTCACCGCTAGGCAGGCCAGTAGGGTGAAGTAGCTCTCGCTCTTTAACTGCTTGTTCAAAAGAAATCTTAACTTTACCCTTATTTTCTAGTTTCTGTGCTAAATAATGAATAATTTCATCACTACTAGTTGCTTTTACATGGGCAAAAACCAAGTCTGGTTCTAAAATTTTCATTTATTCACTCCTTTCTTTATTTTATAATTTAAGCACTTACATAGTTATTATATAAGTAACTGTTACCATTAAATTCCAGTGCAATTACTGCACCAATTAAATTATGCTTATGTGCACGTTAAAGGTTAAAATCACGCTAAAGAGAGTTACTAACTAGTTTTAAATAAATAAAACACATCACTAAAGATGTGCTTTATTTATCATGATTTTTAGCGATTACAAAAGAGACTTTATTAATCAAAATTAATAATAACAACCAAATATTTCATTTTGGTAAACCTAGCCTTTTGTATTACAATTAAAATAATTTATAGAAAGAAGATGTAATCATGTGGCTAATTTAAGTTGAACAATAGCGATGCAATTACCAATTAAATTTTTAAAGAAAGAATAAGAGGCTTAAATGATTAATAATATCCCTCAACCAATCAAAACATTTCTCGCTGGCGTCAATTTAAATGATCCCAATTTTGATTATTATATGACTGAGCTCGCTAATTTAGCCACAGCTGCCAATTTAGATGTGGTTGGTCAAGCACGCCAAAATGCTACTCAAGTAGTCACAAGTACTTATTTAGGTATTGGAAAAATTAATGAAATTAAAAACATAGCCCATGGTTTGAAAGCACAAGTATTAATACTAAATGATGAACTGTCACCTATGCAAATCCGTAATTTAGAAAAATTAACAAAATTGCGGGTCATTGACCGGACAGAACTGATACTTGAAATTTTTGCGAGTAGGGCGCGGACTAAACAAGCTCAATTGCAAGTTAAACTGGCTCAGCTACAATACGAATTGCCCCGATTGCATCCATCAGAAAACAATTTAGATCAACAACGTGGTGGTAGTTTGGCCAATCGTGGTGCAGGTGAATCCAAATTAGAATTAAATAGAAGAACTATTGGTAAACAGATTGCGGCTATTAAGCGCGAACTAGAGCATGTTACAAAGCAAGAAGCGATAAAAGCTAAACGCCGTAATCAAAACCAAATTCCTAAAGTGGCATTAGTCGGCTACACTAATGCAGGTAAATCTACTACAATGAACGGTTTACTTACAAAATTTTCCCAAGAAAATGAAGCTAAGCAAGTTTTTGTTAAAAATATGCTTTTTGCAACTTTAGACACTAGCGTACGCCGAATTCAATTAAATAATAATTTTAGTTTTATTCTTTCAGATACAGTGGGATTTATCTCAAAATTACCACATAATTTAATTGAGTCCTTTAAGGCAACATTGCAGGAAGTAAAGGATGCTGATCTCTTAATCAACGTTGTCGATGCCACTGATCCCAACATGCTACAAACGATTCATACTACACAAGCGGTCTTAGCCGAGATTGGTATAAAAGATACACCTATGATTACTGCTTATAATAAAGCAGATAAAACTGAACGTGACTATCCACAAATTGAAGGGGATAATCTTTTATATGCCGCCACTAGTCAAGCTTCTATTACTGTCTTAGCTCAATTAATTACTCAACATCTCTTTGCAGCATACCAAAAAGTAGAATTACTTATCCCCTTAACTGCTGGTAAAATATTGGCCCAGCTTCACGAGCAAACACAAATAATTGACGAAGAGTACCAATCTGATGGGGTCCACTTACATGCTCGTTTAACACCAGATAAAAGTTTACAATTTAAAAAATATATAATTTAAAATTTTACACAGAAGAACCAATTCCTATTTAAGCAATAATTGGTTCTTCTTTACTCGCTAGAGATTTAGAAAACAGTCTAAATTAAGACAGACATTCTATTTAAACGATAAATTTTTTAAGATAACTAAATTTAGTAATTTTTAGGCAATTAAAAAATTACCCGCTTAGCCACACATGGATAAAAATATGAACTAAGCACTTGTTGAACTACTCCTTGCTCAGGGGTTGCGGCATGAATAAATTGATTATTACCTATATATATACCTATATGATATGGGGCATTGACCGCACCCCAATAAAGTAAATCTCCTGGCTTAAGCTTATCCATTGAAACTGTACTGCCAACTTTTACTTGATCTGTTGTAACACGGGGTAACTTAACTCCACCAACTTGATTATAAATATACTGGACTAACCCAGAACAATCAAAATTATTCGGACCGTTACCACCCCACACATAACCTTTGCCGACTTTAGCTTTAGCCATATCAACTACTGCTTGTATTCGTTGAGCTGCATTGACCATGTTCTGTGTATTTAGCCCACGATTATTTTTTGACTTGTTGGTAGGTACCACTAACTGCTGCTCAACTTTTTGTCCTTTTGTTTTTTTATGGTTTTTGATTCCTTTACTTACTTTATCTGTCAGTAGATGTAATTGTTTTTTATTATTTGGCTTTTCTTTTTCAAGATCTATCGTATAACGTGCTTCAATCCACTCATTTTCGCCAATTTTATACCACAGACGATCTTTACGATCGATTGCTATTTCTGCAACATTCCATTTACTATTATTTTTGGCACGAAAAGTAATTAATTGTCCACCTTCATAATTAGTCCAAATTTTTACGCCCTTACCAGGTAAATAATTAATTTGAACACGTTTAATTGGCGCTTTCATAGTTGTAGCATTGACCGACTTAAGTGGTGCAACTACAGTTACTCCAGCCATAGTTAGTGTAGTTGCCAGTCCCATTTTCCAAAAATTACGCTTCATTCAAGTCAATTCTCCTTTAATAGCATGAAAATGATTAAAAAAATAACATTAGACTTTATTTTAATTGCTTCAGCTATTTAATCAAGTCTACTTACTTAAATGATAACAAAAATTTTAGAGATCATGTTATCTAATTTTTGAATTAGCACTAAAAAACACTTAAAAAATTATTTTAAGTGTTTTTTTATTATTTTATTTTTAGTCAAGCACGCGCTTAGCAACTGAAGGATAGAAGTAAGAACTTAAATTTTCTTTAACAACGCCTTGTGCAGGAGTTGCTGCATGAACAAACTGATTATTACCAACATAAATTGCCACATGATATGGAGCACTTGCTGAACCCCAAAATAAAAGATCACCTGGCTTTAGATTTTGCATTGAAACTTGCTTACCTTGTTTAACTTGAGAATAGGTTGTACGACTAATTTCCTTGCCAGCCTTACTATAAACATATTGCGCTAAACCAGAGCAATCAAACGCGTCAGGGCCATTACTTCCCCACACGTATGCCTTACCAACTGCAGCTTTAGCTAAATCAGCCACCCTTTCCCCTTGCGAAGAAGCCTGTACATAAGCTGTTGCGATTCCTTTACCAACTTTTTTCTTTGATTTTTTAGTATAGCATGCCTGAATCCACTGGTTTTCCCCAATTTGGTACCAGGTTTGTCCAGCCGCATCGACTGCATCACTGATGACATTTACAGTCTTCCCGTGCTTAAGTCTCTTGCCGGTAAAATCAGGGTTCTCATAGTTATCCCAAACATTTACACTATAACCAGGAATATAGTTAATCTTGACTTTTTTGGTTGCAGCTTCAACCTGAGTCGCAGTTGTTTTAACATTAGTAGCATTAGTAATACTAATTCCTGTAATAGTCAAAACTGCAGCAGTAGTAAATTTTATTAAATTACTCTTAACCTTCAAAATCAGATTCCCCCTATACTTTAAGTAAAGTCGATAAACAAAATAATTTTAGCTCTACCTCGTCTTATTGATGGTAATTTTACTCGCAAAATATTACAAAACAATTACAAACATGATACCAGTAAGTAAAAAAGCCCTCAGAAGCTAAATTTTCCCTGAGAGTTTTTGTTTTATTTATTTTTTAGAAATATCGTTGAACTAAGAACTTTAATTATTCCAGTACTCGTTTTGCAGCGGAAGGATAAAAGTAAGTACTGAGTGGTTGTTGTCTGACACCTTGGTCAGGAGTGGCCGCATGAACAAACTGATTGTCACCTACATAAATAGCTACATGGTATGGAGCAACTGTTGAACCCCAGAAAAGTAAGTCTCCCTTTTTTAGTTTCTTCATTGAAACTTTTCTGCCTAAACTTACCTGTGAATATGTTGTTCTAGGTAAAACAGTATTGCCCGCCTTTTTGTAGACATATTGAACTAGCCCCGAGCAATCAAAGGCAGACGGACCAGTAGCGCCAAATACATAACTCTTACCCACTTGTTTTTTAGCAAGCTTCGCTATTTTATTGCGACTCTTGGTTATTGTGCTGGCACTAACATCATCAGTAGTCGCATTTACTGCTGTCGCAGTGGTCAAGCCTGTAAAAAATAATACTATTAATGCAATTAATTTAATTAAGTACTTACGTCCGTATTTCAAAATTAGTTCCTTTTCTCAAACAAATATTTCATAACTTCTAAATCAACTTTCTCTATCTTAACCATTAAATATTACATATACATGTCAAATGAGCTACAAAACTATAAGATTTAGTTGTTAAAAAAACTCCTTTTGAAACATTTACTCATTTAGCCTTGTAAATGACGGATGATTGCTGTCAATTTTCTTTCTGTTTCAATCCAATTATCATTAACTAAAATATGAGCATCTTTTTGCAAATTTTGCGGTAAGGGGTTTAATTCACTACCACTAAGTCTTTCTTTAATTTTAGCTAAGTTGTCGCCCCGTCTTAATAGTCGCTGCTGTAATTCTTTCTTAGTACTTGCAGTTACATACAAAAAATATACCTGCCCTCTGATTGCATTAATATACGCTTCGACTCCGCTTATATCCACAATCAGAGATACTATCTCACTTTTTTCCCAAGCTTTATCAAGAGCTTCTCTACTTGAACCATATTGGTAAGATCCATATCTAGTATGCTCAAAAAAATGTAATTTTTCAAAACTAGTATTAGTTTCAAAATGATAAGATTGATTTACAATTTCTTCTGGACGTTTGGGCCTAGTTGTGTGCGTAACCACCCGTGGAATGCAGAATTTTTCTAGCAGATATTCTGAAATCGTTGTTTTTCCTGCACCACTCGGGCCAGCTATTAAAATTAATTTTCGCATAATCCAGGCTCCCTCTACTTGAAAACAGTTTATTTTTATATTAGTATCTTTCTATTATAATTAAACATGGGTAAGAGAGGAAGTAAAACTCATCATGAAAAAGACAGATATAAAATTAGATGATATTTTAAGTGCAAAATCTGAAGAAGAACTTACTAAACCCTTTTTGGGTAAGGTTGAAAAAATTTATGAAAATTCTGCCCTGTTATCAATTATCGACTACGATAAAGCTGATAAAACGGCAGTTAGTGACCTCAACAAAAAAATTGTTGTTAATTTTAAAAATCTCAAGAGTGCACCCAAGCGTAAAATTAAAGAAATTCAAGCTTTAGCTAAAAGTGACGTTAAGATTGAAAAAATTACTAAAAGTGACCTCAATAACATCGAAAATCCCATTGACAAAAATAAATAGATATACTTTATAAAAGTAGTGCTTACCCCACTACTCTTTTTTTAACTATTTTACTTTAAGCAAAATAATAATTATGGAGAAAAAAAGTGAAAGAAAAAACAAGAACTATTTTATTTTGGTTTATCTTAAGCCAACCTTTTTTAGATCTTTATTGGTTTTATCATGGACAATTAGCTAATATTTTCCCCTTTACCTTACCAACCATTATTCGCATTTTGGTAGTCGGTACATTAATCGCCCTTTTTTTTAGCCAAAAAAGGTCTTGGCAAAAATTGACAAAAGAAAAACTGCTATTAGTTTATTTGCTACTATTAATGATTTATTCTGCGTTGCACTTATATCACGTCCGTGATTTCATTAGCATAAGTTTAAGTGATTATGGCTATTCGACTAGTAGCGAAATTTTTTATTTAATTAGAATGGTTTTACCTTTAATTGTTTTATATTTAACCAAAGAAGTAAAATTTACACAAAAGCAATTGCAACAAGTAATTGAAGGTATTTCCGGTCTTTTTTCTGGTACAATCGTAATCTCTAATCTATTTGTGATTTCCTTGAAATCTTACGAAACAGGCACAATCAGTGCTAATATCCTTTCCTGGTTTACTAACCAAAATATTGGTTATTCACATATTGCATCAAAAGGCTTCTTTAATTTTACCAATATGATTTCGGCAGTACTGTTCATGTTATTACCTTTAATGCTCTACTATATGTTTACCTCTTGCAGTTGGCACACTGTTTTTCTGACTAGCATTCATGCCTTAGCTATGGTTGAAATTGGTACTAAGGTAGCTGCCATTGGTCTAATTGGTGGACTTAGCATTTGTTTACTTTTATTCTTATTTCATAAATATGTGATTAAAGATGTCAAAAACGGTAATTGGGCCTTATTAATTGCTATTTTTATTGGTTTAAGTTCACTGGGGCTAACAGCTATTGGTCCAGCTGTACAACGTTACAATTATGAAATTTATTTAGCAAAACAATCTGACCATGATTTAACAAATGAAAATCACAAATTAAATCAAGGATTAAAAAAATATCCCACTGGCAAAAAGCGAGCAGAATTTTTATGTGAATTTATCCAACACAATTATCAAGCGTATGCTCTTAATCCCAAATTTGTTTTTAAAAGTTATCCGTATCAATCTGACCCTGAATTTTGGTTAGCAATTATGCGCGAACCAGGTCAAAATCGCATGGGAAATCGCCATATTGAGCAAGCCATGCTTAAACAAGTTGTTAAAACTAATAATAACCATTGGGATAAGTTCCTTGGAATTTCTTATGTGCGTGAGAACAATATTTTTAATCTGGAGCGCGACTTTGTAGCTCAAATCTATTCTTTAGGTTGGATTGGAATGCTCTTGTTTGTCGGCCCTTATTTATTAATTTTATTTTATGCAGCTTATAGATGGTGCCTAAATAAGTCAACTCGTACTTACTTAATCAGTTCACTGCTTGTTGCTAGTACTTTCGTCCTTTTGGCTGCATTTTCCTCTGGCAATGTACTTGACTTTTTAACTGCCAGTTTTATTTTAGCCTTTATTGAGGGTAACTTATTAGTCTGTCTAAAAAAGTAATAATACAAAAATGATGGTCTAATTAACCATCATTTTGTTAAAATTATTTTTGCTTAATAAACGAAGCATCGGGAATTCTGATTAAATAATATCTAGTTGCTACATGACCCGCATGCAAGCCAATTCCATTTTGCCAATCTTTCTTATATTTTGCTGTATAAATAGCAACATAAGCATGCTGAAATTTTTGATCCATTTTGCGCAATTCCTGTTCACTATAAGGAATTTTAGCTGCGTTAATGTCTAACGGACTTTTACCGTAAACTACAGTTGCAAAATCACTTGAAACTTTAGCTTGCTTGCCATTACGATAATAAGTATAAGTCTGTGTACCAATTTTTTTCTTTTTAGAGTCAATCACAACATAACTAGAATTACCTGAGCCAGTATTCATGATTAATGGCTCATAAATAACGGTTGCAGCAATTTTACTAGTATCTTCTAAATCAGGATTGTCTAACACAGTCCTTCCGAAAAGCCATAACGCACCTACCAACAAAATGGCTACTTCTAAAAAATCAATAGCTAAATTTAACCAGCTGAATTGCTGGTGTTTTTTTATAATCATCGTAATATGGCGCTTACGAATATTTTGAACCACAAAAAATAAATACAGAATAATGATTACCCATAGTAAAACACCAAGTAAATTCCAGCTAAACATGATCGACCTCCCGTAATATCTTCATTATATTGTAAAAAATTGCTTTTGGATAGTCATCTCAATCAAACTTGCAACTGCTCAATCAATCTTCTTAGCTTTATTTTCTGCCTTACTTTTACTTGTCTTAATCGTTTTCTTAACGGCCGTAGCCGGTTTTTTATATTCTCTAACTTGTTTAATCTTTTCGACCATCAAGTCTGTTAATCGCTCAATTAGCTCAGGTTCAGTTTCCTGCATTTCTTTTTCAGTGGCTAATTGGTCAATCCTAAAACCCGATGCGTTTAAAAATTCCGACTTAGTTTCAAAATAAACAAAAACTGGATAAGACTTATCCTCTTCAAAAAAGTTAGCAATTTTTTTGTAATTACTATATGGCAAATTGATAATATTAATTTCTAAAGCAAATGTCACTGGTCGCTGTCCAGTTACTTCAACTGCAATACGACTCAATGAATCGTGCTTAATAGCAGCTACCGTTTCTTTAATCATTTTAGAAGCAATAATTTTTATTTTACTCTTGGATTTACTAATATCGGCATATTTAACCGTCTCTAAATCCTGTAAATAGTCCTCTTGCTCAATTTTTTCAGTTAAATCTGTTAAGTTAATTTTCAAATTACAAATTCCTTTATTTCTATATTAGTCCTATATACGATACTCAAATTTTAGTTCAAAAACAATTTTTTTTGATTGCTTTTAAGATTATTTTTAAAAAACATTTTTTTAAAAAATATAATTTTTTTCAACCTTTTCTAAATTCATATTATGCTATTTGTAGTATTGACACAGGGCTATCAGGCTAAAAAAATAACACTTTTCCGTTTACTATTACTTAAAAGTTGCATATAATAAAACAGCTGAAAAAATATAAAGCCCCATGCTTTACAAGCGTTTTCACAAAGAGTAAATTTAGTATATATCAAAAAATTTAGCTAAATTTTTTAATTGAAAGGTAGACAAACATGTCAGATAAAGTTTACACAGATTATTTTTATAATTCAAAAGATTTTGATAAAAATCATGGTATGGGCTACAAAGAACTTCATATTCCAGAAGGTGTTGAAGCACAACCATTAATTGTTCCACCAGTTTTGGAACCAGATAAACAAGAGTACAATGATGTTTGGTATACCATTGAATCTCAAGAAGGTGATTTCCAATTTTTACCTGGTAAAAAAACCCATACTTGGGGCTATAACTTCCCAGTTCTTGGTAAAACAATGGTATTGACTAAGGGGCAACATGTTCACGTAACATTGAAAAATAGTCTTCCAGAGTTAACCACCTACCACTGGCATGGTATGGAAGTATCTGGTCCTGGTAACGATGGTGCTTGTCACTCCCCTGTGTATCCAGGTGAAGAAAAACATATTGACTTTGTCGTTAACCAACCTGCAGCACTCACTTGGCTACATGCTCATCCATGTCCATCAACTGCTTCACAAGTTTGGATGGGACTAGCTATGGGTGTGGTCGTTACTGATGCTAACGAAGCTCAGTTGCCAATTCCTAAAACCTACGGCAAAGATGAATTTCCAATTATCTTGCAGGATCGTATCTTCCATGAAGATAATCAATTTGACTATAAAGCTGATTATAATGCAATGGGTATCTTCGGAGATACACCTGTTATTAACGGTGTGGTCCGCCCTTATGTTGATGTCACTACTCAGAAAGTTCGTTTAATTTTCTTAGGTGGGTCTAACCGTCGTGAATGGCGCTTACACTTTAGTGATGACTTAGTAATGACCCAAATTGGTGGTGATGACTCATTCTTAGAGCATCCAGTTAAAATGACTAAAGTTTTAATCGGGCCAGGCGAGCGCCAACAAGTAGTTGTTGATTTTAGCGACTATAAAGAAGGCGATGTGGTTAACCTTTACACTGATGACTTTAAGTTAGTTGAGTTTAGAATTCACAGCTATGAAAAAGATGATAGCGTAATTCCTGACACCTTGTTCAAGCCATATAATCCAGTTGTTAATCCTAACTCACCCGTTCCCCATGTTACAATGGACAACCATAACATGATCAATGGTAAGTTATTCTCAATGCAAAGAATTGATTTAAAGCAGGAATTAATGAATGCTGAGTACTGGGATGTAACTAATACCAATGATACCACTCATGGGATGCTACACCCCTTCCATATTCATGGAGCGCACTTCTTAGTTGTCTCACGTAATGGCGAAGCACCTTATCCAAACGAACAAGGTGTATACAAGGATACTGTTGAAGTTGCGCCACAAGAAACGGTTCGGCTGAAAGTTTACTTCCAAAATACTGGTGTCTTCATGTACCATTGCCATATCATTGAACACGAAGATGCTGGTATGATGGCCCAAATTCAAATTGTTGATCCAAAAGATCCTGATAAAAAATATCACCTAATGGATATGGAAACCTTAACCAAGGCTTTTGCCGAAGAAAAGGGTATTCCAATGGATGAAGTCTATTGCCCAGGTATGGATACTGAAGGTATGGCTGTTAAAGGTGAAGATCATACTATGGATGCATTTTCAGGTGCAAGTCACCACTAATTAATTTTAATTAATACAAAAACGTCAGGAATTTATCCTGGCGTTTTTATATTATCTCTAACTAGAGCAAAATAATATTTTCTAATATTTATTAAATTAATTCTTCTAATTTTGCGCTTCTGCTACTTTCATGCTATAAATAGCTTCATGAATAGAAAAAAACAGCTTACTAAATATTTAACATACCTCGCACTTACCCTTATTAGCCTAGGGATAGTTTTTATTGTACACAATTTTAATCAAATCAAAGACAAATATGATTGGTTAACAATTAAATCAGAACAAAAATTAATGGTTCCACTCGAAAATCAATATCCCGATTTACCCAACGGGTGTGAAGTCACGTCATTAGCGATGCTTTTACGCTATTATGACATTAAAGTCTCCAAATTAGATTTATCCGAAAAAATCAAACATGTATCTTCCTTCTCCCAAGATGGACGCTACCGCGGCAACCCACATGTTGGCTTTGTCGGCTACATGAGTCAAGCCAATGCTGGCTGGTGCGTTTATAATGAACCCTTAGAACAAGTTGGTCAGATATATACAAATCGCATAGTCAATTTTACCGGTCATGATTTCATTCAAGTTCTGCGGTTAGTTTCACAAGGACATCCTGTATTAATTATCACGACTACTAATTTTAACCATGTTACTGACATGCAAACTTGGGTAACGGCCCAGGGGCCTGTCCATGTAACACCTTCCTCTCATGCCTGTGTAATTACAGGCTATAACAAGGATAAACAAATCGTCTATGTTAACGATCCATTTGGCTATCAAAATAAGCCTGTGTCTTGGCCTAGTTTAGAAAGAAGCTTTAATCAACAAGGCAAACAAGCTTTATATATCAACTAAAAAAGAGCAGATTCACTTAAGAAACTGCTCTTTTTACTTAAGGCCTATTGTTAAAATAGGTGACCACTTCTGTTCACATCAGGTTAGTCAATACCAACACTTCCCGTGTCTGCCATTAAAGGCGGGTGTCCTCTTATCTAAAAGGCGCAATTGCGCTTTGTCGACTCGCAAAGATTATTATAGGCAACATTTACTTATTTGTAAATCTTTTTTATTCTAAAAAAGATTTCGACACACATATTAGATAACAACATTCCTAAAGCTATCGCCCCTGTCACAATAATTACCCGCAAAATTGCATCACTGGCACCATTAAGATTGCCAGCTGTCAATTCACGCACTGCCTGATAGGCTGGCACTCCTGGAACTAGTGGCACAATTGCTGGAATATAAAAAACAGTTGCTGGACATTTTTTCTTCCGCGCAAAAATAATTCCTAAAATACCCACGGCAAACGAGCCGAATAAATTTGCCAGCAAGCGGCCCATGTTAGCTTGCATCGCTAGCCAATAAATTAACCAACAAATAATCCCACTAATTCCTGCTAGATTGAGCACTCTTCTAGGCACATTGTTAATAATTGCAAAGCCAAGAGAAGTAAGGTAAGCAAAAATAATATTAATAACTATTTCTAACCAGAAAGGCATTTTACGCTCCCAAAAATTTCAAAACAATGCCGACGCCACCACCCAAAGCAAAAGCGGTTATCCCTGCCTCACATATCTTAACCATTCCCGAAAGTAAATCTCCTTTAAAAAGATCACGCAAAGCATTAGTCAGTGCAAGTCCAGGTACTAATGGCATTATCGCCCCTGTTAAAATATTATCTATTATCATCTGTGGAAACAAATGGACTAACCCTACAGCAACAGCTGTCATAACAATAGCTGCCACTAATTCTGATAAAAATTTAATTTTAGTATAGTGCTTAAAATAATAAAAAGAAATAAAACCAAGTGCACCAACAACTGCAGCTGCTGGGAAATCAATCCAATCATAATTATCCATAAACATTACCATTAATGTAGCACTTGCAATTGCAGCACTAAGTACTTGCAACCATAAAGGAAAAGTAGGATAGCCACCTTGGGCAATTTTATTAACTTCCTGTCGTACCTGCTTTAAAGTAAGCTCTTGATTTGCAAAGGAACGGGATAATGAATTAATCCGATCGACTAGTTCAAGATTAATATTACGTTCATGAATTTGGATTGTTTGACAATAATTACCACGATCTAAACTCATAAAAATTCCAGTTGGAACAATAAAAACGCGGGGATCAGTTTCACCTGCACTTTTGGCAATCCTAATCATTGTATCCTCGACACGATACATTTCACTGCCGCCTTCAATCATCAGTTCGCCTACTTTTAAGCAAGTATCCAATAAATCCTGATAAAAAAGTTTTTCATTTTCGTTGCCCATTTTCCCCTCAAAGTTTATTCATCGTTTCAATATCAATTGTCTTATCAATCCAGTCGCCTTGGAAAAAGTCACGTTCATGGCTGACAATAATTACAGCACCAGAAAACCTAATAATAGCTTGTCTCAAGGCATCTTTTGCATCACGATCTAAATGATTTGTTGGCTCATCTAAGAAAAGTAAATTAGCCGGTTCAAACTGCATCTTAGCTAATTTGACTTTTTCTTGTTCCCCACCAGATAATTTTTTCAATGGGTTCATTGCCTGCTGAGCAGTTACGCCTAGCCTAGCTAAAGCACCACGTAATTCTTTAGGTTTTTGCTGTTCAAATTCTTCTTGTAAATATTGTAGTGGCGTCATATTATTGTTTGGCCAAGTTAAATCTTGCTTAAAATAAGCTATTTTAGTAGCTACTGAAATTTCAAAATGCCCTGAAATCGCAGGTAACTTCCCTAACAAAGTTTTTAGCAAAGTTGATTTACCAATGCCATTAAAGCCAGTAATTGCTACTTTTTCATTGCCACCAAGCGAAAAGTTAAAAGCCTGTTTTACAAGCGGTCGATCATAACCAATTACTAAATCTTGTGTTTGTAAAAGCAAATTAGCCGCGGTGGCCACATAAGGAAATTCAAATTGGACGTGCCGATTACCCTTAGGTGGATTAAGAACTTCTAGCTTAGCTAATTGCCTTTCTCGTGACTTAGCACTTTTAGCTCTTGTTCCAGCCTTATTTTTGCGAATATAAGCCGCAGTCTTAGCAATCTTGCGTTGCTGATTAGTGTAAGCTTTCAGATAAGTCTCTCGATTCGCCGCCTTTTGCTTCATAGCTTGCTTTAGCGTTCCCGTATAGCGAGTAATAGTACCTAAATCAATATCAATAATGCAGTTAGCAATGCGTCCCAAAAAATCATAATCATGACTGACTACAATAAAAGCACCTGCAAATTCATTCAAGTAATTCACCAACCAGTCAATATGTGAAACATCTAAATAATTAGTTGGTTCATCTAAGACTAAAACATCCGGGGCTTGTAGTAGTAATTTAGCCAAAATGATTTTCGAACGTTGTCCACCCGATAATTCAGATACATCATGGTCATAACCTAATTCAGCTAAGCCTAGACCCGAGGCAACGCGTTCTATTTCAGTGTCAATGCCATAAAAATTATGTTCTTCTAGATAAGTTTGTACTTTACCTGCTCTTTCTAGCAGGTTATTATCACCGCTTTCTCCATACTGAACATATAAATCATTTAATTCGTTTTCTTTTTGATAAAGTGCCGTAAAAGCTGTCTGCAAAAAAGCCCGAATTGTGACCCCAGGCGTCAATTTAGCATATTGATCAAGATAACCTACACTCACCCGATTCTGCCATTTAACCTGCCCTTCATCTGGTAAAATTTCGCCGGTTAAAATTTTAATTAAGGTTGATTTACCAACCCCGTTTTGACCAGTAACGCCCAAATGATCCTCTTTGTTTAACACAAAATTGGCATTTTCATATAGTGTCTTATCTACAAAGTGCTGGCCTAAATTACTAACTGTCAACAAGCTCATCATCCATCTCCCTCAATTAAAAACACACTTGCTTTAGTATATAATAAAGTCGATTTTTTAGCTTGTTTTTGATAAAAGATTAGACAATTTCTAGGAAACTTTTATTAGTACTTCTTTTTTTGCGGTAAAAAAAGCGAACACGCCATTCCTACAAAAGCTAGGCAAGTTAGCAAAATAAATGCTGCATGAAATCCATTAGCAAGTGCCACTGTCTTATTAGTTGAGCTATTAGCAGTAAGTGATACTATTAGCATAGCAATTGCTGTCCCAAATGAACCCCCAATTTGACGTAAGGTAGAAGCAGCAGCATTAGCATGTGCTGTCAAATTTGGTTTCACTAGATTAATTCCAGCAGTAAAAGTATTCATCATCGTAAATGAAATTCCTATCATCCTGATTGCATAACATATGCTAATATTTAATAGATTAGTTTGCGCATTGAAAAAAAGCATTGGTAGGGTTCCTAAAATAAGCATTGTGAAACCAAATAATGAAATTTTTTTAACTCCTAATTTATCATATAAACTACCAGCAATAGGATTGCAAATCATCATTATAATTGCTCCTGGCATAAGAACCAATCCAGAAGTTAAGGCACTTTCAGCTCGTATGGTTTGCAAATATAGTGGCAATAAGAGTTCCACGGCTACCATTGCAATATTGCTACATGTACTTAACAAGGTACATAAATCGAATTGCCAATTTTTAAACACTCGAACATCTAATAATGGTTGTACTAAATTTAATTGACGATGGACAAATAAAGCAAGTATAACTATGCCTAAGCCGAATAATACTAATAATATTGGTGTAACCTTACCAGTATTACCAACCTCTGAGAGAGTATACAGTGTCAACCCAAATCCAATTATTGATTCAACAAAAGAAACAAAATCCGTTGCTCTACTTTTTGGAATGGTAATATTTTTCACTACCGAAATTGCCGCAACCATGACTAGTAGGCTAGCAATACTTAATGTCAAAAACAACATACGCCAACTAAAATATTTTAGAATCAAACCAGAAATGGTTGGACCAATTGCTGGACCAAACCCAATTACTAAACCCGTAATTCCCATTGCCATTCCGCGTTGCTCTTTAGGAAACAAAAGTAAAATTACATTTTGCGTAAATGGCATTAAACTACCAGCGGCTACCGCCTCAATCAAACGTCCCAACAATAAACATTCAAAGTTTGGAGCTATTAAACAAATTAACGAACCAATTAAAAAAATTGACATCATTGTTAAATAATTACTTTTCAATTGAAATGATTCAAAAATCCAAGCAGAAATAGGTATCATTAGACCAACAACTAACAAATATGCAGTAGTTAACCACTGAGCTGTTGTTTGACTAACATTTAATGAATTCATGATTGTAGGTATTGCATTATTAAGGAAAGTTTCAGCTAATAATGCTACAAATGAACCAAATAAAAGCACAATCATCATTGAATTACGACTACTTTTTGATATTTTTTTAAAATTTTGTTTCATAATTCCCTCTTTAGTGTAGCAAACTATACTTTTGATAAATAATTATTTTAAATTATTTATGATAACATCTAATATATTAACCAACTTATTGCTCTCACTTTCAGTTAGATGCGTGCTGATTTTATGATTAACTTCATTCATTACAGCATATATTTTATCAATTTTTGCCTGCATCAGCTCCCTTCCCTTGAGGGTTAAATTCAAAGTCACCTGCCGATGATCACTGGCTAAAAAACCGGTTTGAACCAATCCAGCATTTTCTAAGCGTCTAACAACACTACGAATAGTTGGATGACTTAACACAAACTTGTCAGCTAATTCTTTTTGAATTATAGGTTCATTATCTGCCTCATAAAGAACAACTAAAATCATACTTTGGACACCAGTAAGACGATAATTACCAAATATACTACTCATTTGATTATTAAGCTCGCGTTCAATTAAGGTATTTGCAACTTTAATCTTTGACCCAATTTCTTTTTTCATTTTTACCTCACAAATGTGTAGTTTACTATACATTTTATAAAAAGCAATAGTAGCAAGTGAATTTTTTAATAACCTTACTACGATTTAGCTTAAAGTGATTTTCTTTCCCGTTCATACTTTTGTAGCGCATCTAAAACCCTAGGCCAATAATGTTTAGGTAAAATCAACTGTAACTTATTATTATAGATGGGGAAATCCGTTTTTTTCATTCCAGTAATTTGAGCTAAATCTTCATCTGATAAGTTAAATTCACTAGCTATGCGCTTAATTTCAACTGAGGCATGTCCACGAAACCATGACAAAATGAAAAAAATAATTGAAAAAAAACTAGCTCCTAAAATTGAAAGAGATACTCCCCAGTTAAAAGAATGCTGAGCAATAAAAAAAACAGCAATAAAGGCAATTAAAGCAGAAATCAAGCCATAAATTATGGGGAAAATTGACTGTTTTTTCATTTTGATCCTTTCTACTTTTTACTCAAAAAATTCTATTTATCGATTGCATTAACATTTACACTTGTATCAGCGCTACTTTGAGATTTATTATCTTCTTCACTCGAAATAACTGAATGATAAATTTGATAATTAGTAAATGGATTGGGATCTTTCCATTTAATATTATTATTTTGTTCATTCATGGTGTTCAATCGCGTTTCATCATTATCCAAGACTTCTTTTGTCAGATTTAAGTTAGTACGTAGTTTATTGGAAGCTTTTTGCAGTTCACTGGTTGGTGCCACTTGAATTGATGAACCATTTATCCAAGCATCATGGCCTTGAATATAATTACTATCAAGATTTTGGGAACAATTGCGATAATTTAAAGCCAACGCTAGCATGTCATTAAAGGTCAGATTAGTTTTCACATATTTGGTAAAAATTTTGACTAGTTTGCGATAATTGGCTACAGAGTCTACTGAGATTGCTTTATTAACGACTGCCGTAATTACTTGCCGTTGCCGCATTTGCCGGCCATAATCACCCCGCGGATCATCATGACGCATCCGCACATAGGCTACTGCATGACGGCCATTTAAATGCTGCTTACCTTTATGGAAATCACACCAATCATAAGAAAACTTAAATGGTACGTTAACATCTACCCCACCAACTGCATTCACCAGATTTTTAAGCGCCTGCATATTAACTTCCACATAATAATAAATAGGGACATTCAGAAGTGCTGATACCGTGCGCATTGAAGCGGAGCTCCCCCCAACACCATAAGCAGAATTTACCCGAAAAATATTATATTTATCACCAGGATCGCCTAAAATATTCGCTAATGTATCACGCGGAATTGAGGTCATCGTTGCCTTACTCTTATCTGGATTAGCTGTTGCCAAGATTAAAGTATCTGAATTACCCCGATCATGGCGGCCTTCAATACCTTGATCGACTCCTAGAATTAAAATTGAAATTGGTTGCTTATTGGCAATCCGCGCTGAAGTAGCAGAATTACCACTTTCACCATCAATTGCACTATGCAAGGTAAAGTACATATGCGCAGCCCATGCTAGACTGCAACAAATCCCAAAAACCGCAATAATACCACAAATTCTAGCAAATATATTACCTTTGTTGGTCACTTTGGGTTTAGCAAAAACTTGATTACGATAAAGATTCGTAGACGCTCTCCTTCTACGATAGTCTTCTCTACGTTTTGAATTTGGATTCATTACTTTTATTTAATCCCTTCATGATTTGTCCATGTTTATTTGTATCACTTTCAAAGTTGAATTAGAATATTAACAAATATAATTAATAATATCTTATTTTTTGCTTTTTGGCATAATTATTATCAAACATATATAAAGGAGAAACTTTAATGACCATTCCGAAAAGAAAAGATGTACCTGTCAATCTTACTTGGGACTTAACCCGCGTTTATCAATCCGATAATGCTTGGGAGGATGCATATAATCAGATAAAAAAAGAAATATCTACTTTAAACGATGTACAAGTTAATTTTACTAATTCCGGTCATAATCTTTATGCTGGTTTAACTAAAATATTACTAGTCCAGCGCCAACTAGAAAAAATCTATGTTTACGCTTCAATGTCAAGTGATGTTGATACAACTAACGCACATTACTTAAATTACGTTGCTCGTGCTCAAGCGATTGCCAGTGACTTTGCAGCCGCAACCGCCTTCATTAATCCCGCAATTTTAAATCTTTCTCAAGAAAAGCTGACTGCGTTCAAACAAGAAGAACCACGCCTTAGCGAATACGACCACTTATTAGAACAAATCGTCCAACTTAAGCCCCATACACTAACTTTTGAAGAAGAAAAGCTTATTGCCGCTGCCGGTGATGCCCTAGAAACTTCTGAAAACACCTATAATGTATTAACTAATTCTGATCTGGAATATGGTTATGTCGAAAATGATCAGCAAGAAATGGTACAACTATCTGATGGGTTATACTCTGTTTTAATTCAATCCCAAAACCGTACTGTTCGCCAAGGTGCCTTTGAATCAATGTACACTACTTATGAGCAATTTCAAAATTCGCTGGCCTCAACCCTTGCCGGAGTTGTTAAAAAGCATAACTATATTGCCAAAGTTCATCATTATGGTTCCGCCCAAAAAAGTGCGTTAGCTGAGAATAATATACCTTCAGTTGTTTATGACACTCTAATTAAAGCCGTGGATAAGCATCTAGATTTATTGCACCGCTACGTTAACTTACGTAAAAAAATCCTTAATCTTGATGATTTACAAATGTGGGATATGTATGTACCTTTAACGGGTAAACCTTCCCTGACATATACTTTTGAGCAAGCTAAAGCTGAGGCTAAAAAGGCATTAATTCCTCTTGGCAATGATTATTTACGTCAAGTAGACTATCTATTTAATAATCGCGTTATTGATGTGGTTGAATCGCAACATAAGACTACGGGAGCTTATTCAGGTGGGTCTTATGATACTGACGCGTATGAGCTGTTAAATTGGGCCGATAATGTCGACTCTCTTTATACATTAGTTCATGAAACCGGACATTCAGTTCACAGTATGTTTACAAGACAAAATCAACCCTACGTCTATGGTGATTATCCCATTTTTGTCGCAGAAATTGCTTCAACCACTAATGAAAATATTTTGACTGAGTACTTTCTTCAAAATATTACCGATCCTTTGACGCGAGCCTTCGTACTTAATTACTATCTTGATTCATTCAAAGGGACACTGTATCGGCAGACGCAATTTGCTGAATTTGAGCAATACATTCATCAAATGGATGCCCAAGGTGAACCATTAACTGCTGATTTTCTTAATAGCGCCTATGGTAAACTTAACCAGCGCTACTATGGCGATGCAGTTGAAGCTGGTAGCGCTATTGATAAAGAATGGGCTCGTATACCACACTTCTACTATAATTTTTACGTCTATCAATATGCAACCGGATTTGCAGCAGCCACTACTTTGGCCAATAAGATTGTTTATGGCACAGTGCAACAAAAAGAAGCTTATATCAACTTTTTAAAATCGGGTTCTAGTAATTACCCCGTAGCAATTATGCAAGCTGCAGGTGTTGATATGACTAAGCCTGATTATTTAGAAGAAGCCTTTGCTACCTTTGCTAAGCGACTTGAAGAATTTGAAACTATTGTGAATAATAATTTCAAATAATATTTATATAAAAAGCACTTTCTAACGAAAGTGCTTTTTAGTTATCGCATTCTTATAATTAAATATATTCTTGCCAAAAGCGCCAAGCTAATACCTGATACAATTTACATCCTAATAAGTAGTCCTTTATTTTAATAAATTCGTTGGGTTGATGATCAGTTTTACCTTCCGCTGGCCCTAAAATAATTACAGGAAAATTGCCAGCTTGAATATATTCAGAGGCATCAGTCGCACCTGTTCCTGCTGTAAATTCGCAGTCTTTACCAAATTCTTGCTGAACGACTTCTTGTGCTAATCTGGCTAATTGACTATTAGATTGATCTGGTAGGGGTACTTCAGGATAACTGTAACGAATTGAAAGCTTTGCTCCTTGAGAATTTAATTTTGCAATTATCTGTTCTAACTCACCACAAATTTGATCATTCGGATATTTCGGAGTTGTCCGAATATTACCAGAAAGCCAAGCCTGATCTGGCACAGAATTAATTTGATTACCACCCTGAATCTGACTAATCACATGTGTCAAAGAACCTAAAATAGAATCTTTTTCTTGGTGACTATCCATTAAAGATTGCGCTTGTTGTGTAAACTGAATTAGTGGCATAATAGCATTTTTACCTTCTTGTGGGATAGAGGAATGTACGCATTTTCCACTTGAAAACACATAATAATCGATTATCCCTTTATGCGTTACTCGAATATTAAAATTGGATGGCTCACCAATAATAAGTCCGTCCAAGTCTTGAACATAACCTTTCTTGGTTAGTTGCGCAGCCCCATATTCACCAGTTTCCTCACCAACTGAAGCCAAAAGACGAATTCGACCAGGTAACTTTTTACCACTCTCAAGCAAGTCAAGCATTGATACAATCATTGCAGCTAACCCTGATTTCATATCACTGGCTCCACGACCATAAATTTTTCCATTATAAAGCGTTGGTGTGAACGGTGGAAATTGCCAATTGGTTTGATTCCCAGCATCTACAACATCTTCATGACCAGAAAAGCCTAATAACGGTCCCTTATTGCCTAGTGTAACAACTAAATTATCCCGACCAGGTTTATAAGTAATACGCTCAATTTGGACTGGGTAATTAGCAAATAAAGCTGCTATATAGTCTGCCACTAAGCTTTCATGATCGTTTGCCGAATCAATTGCTAATAAATCAGTCAAAATCTTTATTGCACGCTTCTCATCCACCATTTTCCCTCTCTTACGTTTCTAATACCTTCGCCAAAAAGTCTTGAGCCCTTTGTGTTTTTGGTTGTGAGAAAAATTCTTCTGGTTTCGCTTTTTCTTGGATATAACCATCTGCCATAAACCAAATTTCATCAGCCACATTTTTGGCAAAACCCATCTCATGCGTTACAACAACCATTGTCATCCCTTTTTTAGCTAAATCCTGCATTACTTTAAGAACTTCACCAACCATCTCAGGATCAAGTGCAGATGTAGGTTCATCAAATAACATTACTTCTGGTCCCATTGCTAAGGCCCGCGCAATAGCAACTCGCTGTTGTTGCCCTCCAGAAAGACTGGCCGGAAAAGTATCAGCCTTATCTTCCAGTCCCACTTGTTTTAAGAGCTCAATTCCCTTTGCTGTAGCCTCTTTATCACTAACATGCTTAACTTTCATCGGAGCTAACTTAATATTTTCAATAATATTCATATGGGGAAATAAATTAAACTGTTGAAAAACCATACCCATTTTTTCACGTAAAGTGTCAAGTTGATTTTCACTTAAAGCTGTTAATTCTTTGTTTTTAAATAAAACTTTCCCCGCAGTTGGCTGATCCAACAAGTTAATACAACGTAAAAAGGTACTTTTACCAGCACCAGATGGTCCAACTAAACAAATAACCTGACCATCCCGAACCTCAGCATTAATATCCTTTAAAATGTCATTTTGACCAAACGATTTTTTTAAATGTTCAACTTTAATCACTGTCTCATTAGTCATGTTTCATTTTCCTTTCAAATACTTTCATTAAACTGGATAAACTAAAAGTAATAATAAAGTATAAAATCATCGTGATGACTAAGGGCATAACACCTCGATAAGTATCCGCCTGAACAATTCTTGATTGATAAATTAAGTCTTTAACTCCAATGACCGATACAATTGAACTTTCTTTAATAAGGGAAACAAATTCATTACCAAGTGCTGGCCAAATATTTTTCATTGCTTGAGGCATAATCACATAGCGCATTGTTGCTGAGCGAGAAAGCCCTAATGAACGTGAAGCCTCTGTTTGTCCTTTGGCAATTGAACTAACCCCCGAACGAATTACTTCAGCCACATAAGCAGCTGAATTAAGAGCAACAGCAATAATTCCTGATAATAGTGCTGGAATATTAATAATTAGCCCTAACCCAAAATAAATAAAAAGCAACTGTACCATTAATGGCGTTCCTCGGACAAATTCAATATAAGCCGTAGCAATTGTATGAGCAAATTGATTATGGCTTAACCGCATTAGCGCTAAGATTGCGCCAAGTAAGAAGCCGAAGAAAACCGAAATTGCTGAAATAAATAAAGTATACCCCACACCAGCTATAAAGAAATCCTTATATGCCCACATTGAATTAGAGGCCTTAGCAGCCTTTTGGTTTTTACCATTGGTCAAATATTTACCAGCTTTGGGTAAATAAACCTGATTAATCAGGTCTTTTTGTTTAATTTCTGCTATCGACTTATTAGCTGCATTTACTAAGCTCTTTGCCCCTTTATGAAAAGCAATTGCTGAGCCAGCTGAATCAACCTTAAAGCCTGATGGAATAGCAGTAATACTAGAAGTATTCTTCGCAAAAGCACCGGCAGTAGCCGTATCAACAGCAACCGCATCAAACTTTTTAGTTTGCAAACCTAAAATCAAATCACTATCTTTATCCATTGTTTTTAATGTAACTTTTTTAGCCTGCTCTTTAATAAGCGTAGCCTGTAAACTACCGGTTTGTGCACCAATTGCCTTGCCGGCAAATGAGTGATAATCATGATATTTATTCTTGTCGGAAGTTCTGATTAAAAGATCCTGGCCACTTTTGTAATATGCATGACTGAAGTCTACACTTTGTGCCCGTTTTGGCGTTGCATCCATACCGGAAATAACCATATCAATTTTGCCGGTTTCTAATGCTACCAGTAATGAATCAAAGTCCATTGTTCGGACAACTAGCTTAACACCTAAATCACGCGCCACCTTTTTTCCGATTTCAACATCGATTCCCTCAACTTTCGACTTGCCATTAATATTTTTAACAAATTCATATGGAGGAAAATCAGGACTAGTCCCCATTATCAGTTCGCCTTTTTGTTTGACTTTTTGTAAATAATTATCTGTCACCTTGGGTCCTGTTTTACTAGCAGCACCAACATTTTGCGGGATTATGGTTAGTAGTATCATCAACAATAGAATACTTTCAAGCCATTTCCATGCTTTTTTCATTGTTTTTCCTCCGTGTATGTAATAAAAATAATTATAATAATCAAAAAATAAAAGCACAACGACTAATTCAAAATTCGACATAGATAGCAGTAATCCAAAGAACCTGCCACAAAAAATATAATAATTTAATTAGATTATTTTAGTTAATTGATAACAAAAATAAATAAACATAATTATAATTTAATTTATTTTATAGAATTACAATTTGAATTTCAATATTTTAGTAAGTCTCCTAAATTTGATTATAATAAAAACTCCGAAGTTAAGACAACTTCGGGGTTTTTATCAATTTTTACAATAGTAATCTTTTTCAAAATTAAACAAAGCCCATCAACAGGCAAAAACAATTAATTATGAATGAGATGCACCTGAAACAGTATCCATGCCGCCAGCTTTAAGTTGGTTTTCCTTAGTTACAGGATAAGGCTTGATTCTTTCAGGGTCTGTATTTGAGCTTAAATTATCAGCCGTATAATTAATATTAGTGATTTTAGCATGCTGAATATCAGCAACAGTTTTACAACCCGTCAATTGCATATCAATCAAAAGTTCCTTATTTAATTGCTCAATTACTGATTGCACTCCTTTAGCTCCACCTAAAGCCAAACCATAAAGATATGGTCGCCCAATTCCGACTAAATCTGCTCCTAGTGCTAATGCTTTAAAAACATGTGAACCGCGGCGAACACCCGAGTCAAAAACAATTGGTACACGATGGTCAACCGCCTTAGCAATTTCAGGTAGCATATCAATTGTTGCTGGTCCACCATCAATTTCACGACCGCCATGGTTGGTAACAACAATTCCATCAGCACCAGCTCCCATTGCTAAATAGGCATCTTCAGCACAGACAACTCCCTTAATGAAGACTGGCAACCCGGACATTTCCTTAATCCGCTTAACATCTTCAGGACCTATCTTTTGGGCAGAAGAGGCATACATTTGAGCAACAGTTTGCCCCTCTCCTTTTGTACCTTGATAGCGAGTGAAAAAGTCTAGGGGAACTGGAAAGGCGAATTGTGTGCGTAGATTAGCTTCACGAAAGCCAGAAACTAGCGCATCTACAGTTAAAAAGATACCTTGATAGCCTGCTTTTTTAATTGCATCAAAGACCATTTGATTAAAATTCCAATCTTTACTTAAATAAAGCTGAAAAAAGCGTGGTGCCTCAGGAGCAGCTGCAGCAATGTCTTCTACACTCTTATTAGCATAGGTACTCGAACTAAACAATGCTCCTGCTGCGGCTGCTCCTTTTTGAGTAGCCACTTCCGCATCTTGATGTGCAATTCCATGACATGCAATCGGTGAAATCATTATTGGTGTCTTCAACTTCATTCCCATAAAATCGGTATCAAGCTGCGGATCTGCCATATTAGTCAAAGCGCGCGGAACAATCTGAAAATGATTAAAAGCAACGGTATTATTTCGCCATGTCCATTCATTTTCTGAACCTGATGCAATGTAGTAGTACGCCCCTTCTGGCATTACTTTTTTGGCCCGTTCCTCAAGTTCGTCAAGGTTAATCATCTTTATATATTCATCACGGTCACTTTGGGGAAAATCATTATAATAAGCTGTCATAAAAAAAACTCCTTTACATGTATAACTATCTAAATACTATTATACATGAAAGAGCTTTCTAGAGTTAGTGAAATAAAATAAAATTAGCTTTAATAATGGTCTTATCATTGCTTATTTTTTCACAATATAGGTAATTAATAATAACATCGCTACTTTAAATCACAAATTATGTCTAAACATATTAATAAAGTAAATTACTAAGTAAATAGCTACTTCAATTACAGCAATAAAAAAGGTTACTGGTAAATTAGTAATAAAACCCAGATATAATCCTAGCCAGACTCCAATTAGGGCAAAGAAGACTGACCAAGCAATCATACTGGGAACAGTTTTACCAAGATAATTGGCTGTGGCTGGTGGTAAAGTCAATAAAATAAACACCAAAAGCGAACCAACTATTTGCGCACCAATAGAAACAGACATGGCTAAAGCTACTAAAAATACTAAGCTAACTATTCCAGTTTTTATGCCGTGTGCAACTGCACCAATATGGTCAAAGGAATCAAAATTTAACGATTTTTGCATTCCAAAGATTAACATTAGAACAATTACTGATAATATAATCAGTTGTAAAACTCCTTGCTTATCAACACCAATAATACTACCAAATAAAATGTTAGTCGCATAATTGCTGTTACTACCAGAAATCGCTAAAAATAAAACACCTAAGCCAATAAACAAAGCAGAAATTGCACTAATTGATGATTCTTTTTGCTCACTTCGCAGTGATAATTCACCCACGCTAATTGATCCAAGCAAGGTAAACAATAACATCCCCCAAAGTGGACTTATTCCCAGCCAAACTGCAAAAGCTGCTCCAGCAAAGCCAATTTCCGATAGCGTATGTGCCAGAAAACTAAAATTACGTGAAACAACATAGACGCCTACCGTACCACAAGTTATTGCAATAAAAGTACTCGCTAAAAAAGCATTACGCATAAAGTCAAATGCAAACATTATTCATACGCCTCCTCAAATTGGCTTATTTTACCTTGCTCGATTTGGCGATTATTTAAGTAAAGGTAATCTTGCATATATTTACGGGCCAACGGCACATCATGCGTCACAAATAAAACAGTTATCTTATGCTTTTCATTAAGATGCTTAATTAGTTGCATTAATTCATCTTTAGCTAAAGGATCCAGACTAGCTGTTGCTTCATCTAAAATAATCATATTAGGGTTGTCTAGAAGCGCTTGGGCTAAATAAGCCCGTTGCTTTTGCCCTCCAGATGCCTCGCCCATTCTTGTATGTCTGATTTTGTATAAATTCGTCTCTTCTAGTTGCTTTTTAATAGCAGACTTAGTTTTCTTGGTTTTAAAAATGGCAGAATTTAAACCAACAAAGGCTTCAATTGACAGCGGATACTCTGCATCAATATTACGAAATTGCGGTACATACCCTAAACTAACCGTCTTCGCAAACGCAAAACTACCAGATGTAGGCACTAACATATTCATTAAAATATTGATTAAAGTTGTTTTTCCTGTCCCATTTGGACCTAAGAGTGCAGTCATAGAACCCTGTTTCAGTTTAAAACTTAAATCCGAAAAAATCGTCTTTTTATCAAATTTCATAGATAAATGACTTACTTCCAAAATATCAGCCAATTTGCACTCCTTACTTAATTATTTAAAATTACCAACTTTAACAAATTGATTTAAACCAATTGGATAATATTTACTACTTTGGATTTTTACTGCACCACCATACGTGCGCAAATCAATTCCACGAAGTAATTTTCCAACCTTAACGCGATAACCATTACCATCATAAACAAAAGCATTATGGGTTAAATGCCTTAAACTCCCCTCAACATTGCTAGCAACAACATACTTGTTAAGGTCAATTTGTAAAAATTTCCGCCCTTTAATAATCTTATCACCATAAATTGTCAACTTAGCACCAGCTTTTTTCAAGGGCTCAGTTGTTGCCCGACCATTACCATCATAAATTAGGGCATCATGCAACAAAATCTTGGTACCAACTGGTTTAGGTAATACTTTATCAGTTGAATTATTATCTGTACCATTATTATCATTAGGGGTCTGTCCAGTGTTATTATTGCCATTGTCGCTAGGAGTATTGCCAGCTCCACTATTGCTACTACCAGTTCCAGTATTGGCACCTGTATTGTCTAATTGATCATAATAATATTTAATTAAATCAAAGAAACTATCCATTGAATAGCCCCATTTAGCAAAATAGCCATCAGGATCACCATGATCTGTTCCCCCCAAGAACTTAGAGACGGCACTATGTGACCATACTGTTCCATTGCCATCATGGACTGCATTAGTTGGCGTAATATTATACCTATGCATTATTTGTGCCACATAAATTGCATCATTATTTATGCTTTTCGCAAAATCATTAATATTATTTTCTTGACATAATTCTACTTGAAAGAAGCGATTATTAGCATTAGGACCTGCTCCCCAAACGCCATAATTAGGTGTCATCATCTGAATTACCCCATTATGATCAACAAAAGCATGAACATATGAGTACATATTCATCCATTCACGATTGAAATAAATTGCTTCATCATGAGCACTTGCATTAGGCGTCGCAGTTTCATGAATTACCACCCCTTCTGGCTTACCCTTACGATAATAGAGGGGATTATCAGCATAAAAGCAGTTATACGGTATACCTTCTTGCTGCAACATTTTATAAAGATAAGTCAAACCACTATATGTATTCTGCTTAGCCAGATCATTGATTTTATCAGCTTTAACAGTAATTGGCTTAGCCATAGTTTCTGTGCTACCAACAATTAACCCTGTTGCTAACGCTAAAACTGCAATAATTTTTTTCATTTTCTCTTTCCTCGTATAACTATTGTTTAGCAATTTTAGCTAAGCTATGATAATTATCCGTCATCCAATCAAGATAGGTAGTTTTAACTGGAATGGTTTCTCGTACTTTTAAAACGGGAATTTTTTCCTTTTGTGCTAGACGCACAAAGTTATTTACTGTTGTACTAGACGTTTGTGAGTTAACTACAAAGAAAGCAATTTTGTGTTTCTTAATACCGGCAGTCATTTGCTGAATAGTTGCTGGACTAGGATCAGTATTATTTTGAATTGCTTTTTCAAAATCTTGATTTGCTATTTTAAAATTACCAGCTTGGAGTGCATAATCAAATACTGGTTCACTGACATAGACAGGCTTCGAATGATGTTGCTCAAGTTGATTAACATTTTGTTGAATATCTTTGATTTTAGCCAAGTATGCTTGCCCATTTTTACGATAATAACTTGCATGCGTAGGATCTTTCTTACTTAATCGCTGAACTAAATCATCGACATATTTTTTGGGCATTGCCAAATCAAACCAAATATGCGGATTAGCTCCTTTCTTTAATCCTAATAATTCTTCACCGACTAGAACCGGCTTTTTATCAACTGAAGAAGCTAGCTTATTCATCCAACTATCATATCCTAAACCGTTTGCGACTATTATATCTGCACTTGCCAATTTCTTAGCATCATTTGTTGTTGGTTCAAAGTCATGCGGATCGGAATTCGGATTTTTAATAATCGCTTCTGCCGTACCGTATTTGCCAACTACATTTTTGGCAATATCTGCATAAACATTAGTTGTTGTCACAATTGTCATTTTGGTATTTTTCTTTGGCGTTTGCGTACAAGCAGTCAAAGTTAATACTATAAGCCCTAGCAAAGTGGTTAAAGTAAATAATTTTTTAAATTTAAAATTCATTATTATTGTCGTTCCTTTTTATAATATTTTTAAATAACGCGACCAGCAAATCTAACAAAATTTAATAGCCACTTACTATTAATAACTATTATACACTAAAAATGCGCCACTATTTAAGTGACGCATTTTAAACATTGCTAACAAGCCAATTAATATTGTATTTCAGTAATTTTTTCTTTATCATGATAAATTAAATTTAATTTTTATAAAACAAAAAACGCACTTGATAGCCAGTACGTTTCCAGTGTAAGTAAACATAATACAAATTTTTAACAACTATAATCCAATCATATGACTAAAGACTGGAACTAACAAATTATCAACTAAAGCAGTTGCAACAACAGCAACGGATGCCATCGCTCCTTGAACAGATCCCAGTTCTAAGGCAAAAGCCGAACCAACTGTGTGACCAGATGTTCCTAATCCTAAGCCTGCACCTAAAGGATCTTCATTGAGATTAAACCATCTCACTAGTTGCTTACCAAGGGCATAAATAACAACTGCATTGATAATGCAAGCCATTGCAGTTACTGAAGTATTACCACCAATTGCCTTAGTTAACGGCATTGCTACTGCAGTGGTAGCTGATTGGCTAAGCATTGACTTAATGCCTACATTATCAAGACCAACTGCTTTAGAAACAAGCGTAATTAATATCATCGAAATAAATGTACCAACAACTAAGCCAAGTAAAATTACTAGCCAGTTTTTCTTAACAACATCGTTACGTTTGTACAAAGGGACAGCGAAAGCAATTGTTGCTGGGGTAATAAACCAAAAAATGATATCTCCACCGGGTTTATAGGCTTGAGTATAAACTATTGCTGTAGTTGTATTGAAGAATTTTGCTAGAACTACTAAAACAGCAATTCCTAAAATCATCCCCACAAATAGAGGCTGGAAAAGAAAGAAGCCGTTAGACTTTTTGAATAGCCATTGACCAATCAAGAAAACAATCAATGATAGGAAAACTCCAAATAACGGATTAGTTATAAATTTCATTACTTAACATCTCCTATTTTCTTTTTATGCTGTATATTTACCTGGCTCTCGGTTATTTTATTAATAAGCCAACTAAAAAATCTGGTTGTATATGCAATAACCACTAACAAAATAATTGTAGCTGCTACAATTACAATTATTAACTGTATTCCTTGTGCTTTCATAATTTTTAAGTTAGCCGCTAATGAAATTCCTGATGGAACAAACATAAAACCAATTAAAGAAATTAGGACACTGCCAAAAGAGTCAACCCATTCTATCTTAATCACTTTAGTAGTTAATAACACATAAAGTAGAATCAATCCAATCACTGGTGTTGGTACCGGAAATGACCTCGGCATCAAATCTGAAATCATTTGTGACACAAATAAGATTGCAGCATAAATAAACATCTGAACCAAAATTGGTGCTGACTTCACTTTCTTTTCTTCCATAAAAACCATTCCCTTTCTCTCACAACTTGCTTTCAAGTAATACCATAAGCTAAATAGAGAAAATTGTATCTGGTTATTGGATGAACTGCAAAAAATAAACCACGAATTACCTAAAAGCGATTTCACAAGGTGCTTAAGGTGAATTTTATGTCCTTACATGTCTAACCTTCTTTTTAATTCTTTTCGATAAGATCGACCTACTTGAATTTTGACACCATTATTCATCAAAAGTAATAAGGTATGATTAAACCACGGCTGAATTTCTTTAATATCTCCAATATTTACGATAGCGTTACGATGAACTTGGACAAATGTTACATCAGTTAAATGCTGCTTTAGCCAGGCCAAAGTTTTCCTTGTTTCAAACTTTTGTTTGACAGTGGTAATCGTTAATACTCCGTTATTAACTGTAGCAGCAACTATATTTGCTTTTTTAATTACCACATTTCGATCATCAAGTTCAACAATCAGAACTTCACTTTCAGTACTTGATGTCTTCTGAAATTTAGCTGTTAAATTTGCAGTAGCTTTTTTTAAAGCACGGTCAATTCTCTTTTGCTCAAATGGCTTGAGTATGTAGTCAAACGCCCCTATATCAAAAGCCTTAACCGCATAGTCATCATATGCAGTGGCAAAAATAATTAGTGGTGCGTGAGCTAACTGCTTCAATTCTTCTGCAAGTTCAAAGCCATTTTCATCATTTAATGAAATATCTAAAAACAATAAATCAATTGGATACTTTAGCAAAATTCCTTGAGCTTCTTTAATATCTTCTGCTTGATAAAGTGTTACTGGGTGATTTTTTAAACTCGGACTCTTTTTAATTAAATATAATAATTCCGTTCGTGCTAACGGTTCATCATCTACAACTAAAATTTTCAACTTAATCTCCTGCTATCTTCTCAATATTTTTACTTTGTTTCATTGGTATTTTCATGCTGAAAGTTGAACCAGCAGAACTAGTTACAATTTTAAGTTTGCTACTCGTTCCGTATAACCCTTGCAGTCGTCGATTTAAATTATAAAGTGCGGTCCCACTTCCACGTGATTCATCAATTACTTCTTGTCCTAAACGAGCAAGAACTTTTGAATCGATTCCATTTCCATTATCACTAACCTTGATTTCCAAAGATTGTCCCCTTTTTGTCAAACCAACCATAATTTTATTTCCGGTCTTTCTCCCCTTAAAAGCATGCCTAATGGCATTTTCAATAAAAATTTGTAAACAAAATGGTGGTAGCAAGGTATCAGCCGGTACTTTGATTTGATAATTAATTGAAAACTTATTAGGGAAGCGGAGTGTCTCAATTCCTGTATATGCTTCAACATATTTTTTTTCTTGTTCTAATGAAATTTCTTTTTTTTGACCATTTTTAAGACTGAGTCGAAAATAGGTACTTAATTGCATTAATGCTTCGTGCGCTTTATCAACATTTACCCGCATCAATGCCCCAATGGTATTAATCGCATTAAATAAAAAGTGTGGGTTAATTTGGAGCTGAAGTGCTCTTATTTCAGCCTCATTAACTAGGCTGGTCTGTTGTTCAGCAATTCCAATTGCCAATTGTCCAGAAAAAATCATCGCTAATCCCCGAACCAAATTTTCCTCAACAACCGTCATTTCCCGTCCTTCACGTAAGTAGAGCTTTAATGCTCCAATTGTTGCATCATTAACTCTTAATGGACAAACAATTGCTGAAGTCAGGGGGCAATTGTTGTGAGGGCAGCCAATGTCTTTTTTGGAATACGCCACCTTCTCCTTTCCAGTTGAAATTACATATTTAGACATATCAGTAAGCACTGGCTCTCCCGAAATATGGTGATCTTCTCCCATGCCAATATGAGCTAAAACATTTCTTTGATCGGTCAAGCCGACTGCATCAAAATGAGTATATTCTTTAATTATTTGACAAACGTGTTTAGCCGAATCAAGATCGAGTCCATTGCGAAAATAAGGTAGTGTCTTGTTAGTTAATTCCAAAACATCTTTAGTTTGAACCGCTCGTAATTGTCTTTCATTAGATAAATAAGTCTGCAAAATCTCAATAAACAAGTAAGAGCCAATTGAGTTAAGCAATATCATCGGAACAAAAATCAATTTAACCAATCCAAAACCACGAAATACGAAAATAAAGACCATCTGAATTAATTCAGCTAGCAATGCTAAAACTACTGTCCAGAGTGTAGACGGGTACAAATTGTTTTTTTTAACACGATCTCCCAAGAAACCAATTAAGAATCCAATTAAGATTGAACTAACAATATAAAAATAATCAGAAAAGCCACCAAAAATTACCCTATGTAAGCCACCCACTAATCCAACCAACATTCCAACATAAGGTCCACCGGTCAAACTAGCTGTAGTAATTACTAACATTCTTGTATTAGCAATCGAATCAGATTGAGACATTTTAGTAATAATAAGTGGTGTTACAATTTCTTTCGAATTCGAAATCTCTACCCCCGTCAAATTTGAAATAATTACAAAGATTGAAAAAATTATAAATAACCATATTTGCGATTTAAGCGTTCTTTTTTCAATTAGATTCCTAAAAAAACGCATATTTACAAGCATGAATGCCAGAACCATAATAAGACCTAATCGCTCTGACAATAAAATAAATAGATTAAACAAATTATGCTCACTTCTTTAACTTATGTTCGACGACTCCAATTTTAACTCTATTATGCCATAATACTAATTTTACAATATACAAAACATTTTTAATTGCTCATTTTAGGTTATAAACAGCAAATAAAAAATCTCAATCCAAATGATTGAGATTTTTTATTAAATATTATGTTGTTAATTATTATGATTGATATTCTTCTTCCACAATCCTAAAATCACACCAGCTACAATTGAACCTACAATAGTCGCTACAAAGTAAAGTAAAATATGGTTAGCTAGCGGCGATACCCATAAACCACCATGAGGTGCTGGCACACCAATCCGCCAAAAACCAACTAAAGCTCCACCTACTGCTGACCCAACAATACATGAAGGAATAACATGCTTAGCATCAGCTGCAGCAAACGGAATTGCTCCTTCAGTAATAAATGAGAAACCTAAAATCCAGTTAGTAATACCTGCACGACGTTCATCTTCAGTAAACTTATCCTTAAAGAAAGTAGTCCCGATAGCTGTCGCAAAAGCGGGTACCATTCCACCAACCATTACAGCAGCCATCATCACTGCTGCAACTGTTGAATGAGGATCATTAGCAAAAGCACCAGACGCAAATACATAAGCTGCTTTATTGAAAGGTCCACCCATATCGATTGACATCATCGCTGCTAAAATAGTTGTTAGTACTACTAAATTACCTGTCCCCATTTGATTTAGGAAATTAGTAATTGCAAAGTTAATTGAACTAAAAATTGGATTAACAATGTAGTACATGATAAGCGCAATCAATAACAAACCTAAAATTGGGTAAATTAGCATTGGCTTCATACCTTCTAGAGATTTAGGTAGCTTGGCAAATAGTTTCTTTAAGCCAACTACTAAATATCCAGCAATAAATCCGGAGGCAAGTCCACCCAAAAATCCAGCTGGTGATTTTGCATTAGTTACCACATTAGCCACATATGCTCCACCATATGCACCACTATAAACTGTTGCCATAAATCCACCAACAAATCCCGGCATTAAAGCAGGTAAATCACCGATTGATTCAGCAATATAACCCGATAAAATAGGCACCATAAAGGCAAAGGCCATATTACCAGCATTATTCAAAAAGATGAAGGCTGGCGATTTTGGTCCACCAGCATAGTTTTCGATAATGAATGAAATAGCCATCAATATACCACCGCCAATGACAAATGGTAGCATATGAGAAACGCCGTTCATCAAGTTCTTATATACTGAACCCCAGAAGCTTTGCTTGGTGTTATCTTCTTCAGCTGATACTTGACCATCAGAATGATAAACGCTGGCTTTATCATTTAAAATATTATCAATCATTTCATCTGGTTTATTGATACCATCAACAACAGGACGATTAACTAAAGGCTTACCATCAAAGCGGGGCATATCAACTTTTTTATCAGAAGCAATCACTACACCCTTGGCACGACTGATTTCAGCTGCAGTTAACTTATCTTTAACTCCTTCAGAACCATTAGTCTCAATCCGTACCTCAACACCACGCTTTTTACCAGCTTTAATTAAAGCTTCTTGAGCCATGTATGTGTGCGCGATACCATTGATACATGCCGTAACACCAACGATTAAAGGCTGATCAGTATCACTAGCTGGTTTTTCATTTTCAGCTTTCTTAGCCGCATCGGTTTTTTCTTCCGCTTCTTCGAATAAAGCAATAACTTCTTCAGGTGTCTCGGCCTTCTTCAAAGCACTTACTAAATCTGGATTAATTAGTAAACTTGATAATTTGGCTAAAGCTTCAAGATGGGTATTGTCAGCGCCAGCAGGGGCAGCAATCATAAAGAAGAGGTAAACTGGTTGACCATCAAGCGAATTGTAGTCAATTCCTTGCTCACTTTTAGCAAAAAGTACGCGTGCCTTATTAATTGACTCATTACGAGCATGTGGCATTGCAATTCCGTCACCAATTCCAGTAGTTGATTCATTTTCTCGTGCCCAAATTGACGCAATAAAATCAGCTTCATTATTAACAATTCCAGTTTCAACTTCCAAATCAGCCATTTCTTGAATAGCATCTTCTTTGTTAGTCGCCTTCAGTGACATAATCACTGATTCTGGAGCTAAAATATCTCTTATTTTCATTTCAATCTTTCCTCATTACGAAATCTGTTCTACTTTAATTTGTGGTAAAACAGCATCAATTTGACTTTTAACTGCAATATCTTTAGTAAATGCTGTTGCTGCACCACAGGCCATTCCAATTCGAAAGCTTTCTGCTGGATCCCCTGTTTGTACATAGGTTCCAACAAAGCCAGCAATCATTGAATCGCCGGCACCAACAGAATTAATAGCGGTACCAACTGCTCCTTTAGCATGATAAAAATGATTATGAGTAATCAAATAGCCACCTTTACCAGCCATTGACACCATTACATTTTGTGCACCCATCTCAAGTAATTTATGAGCGCAAGTCAACATCTCTTCATCAGAATTAAAACTAGTGTTAAACAAATCGGCTAATTCATGATGATTAGGTTTAATGACCAATGGCTTATATTCTAAAGTATCTAAAAGAGCTACTCCAGTTGTATCAACAACAAATTCTGCTCCGGCTGCTTTAATTGTTGGCAGTAACTGTTTATAAAAATCTACAGGTAAGCCTGGTGCTAATGATCCACTTAAAACTACAATATCACCTTGTTTTAAATCGCTTAAGCGATCTTTAAAAGCCGTAATTTCTTGTGCAGTAATCTTAGGACCAGCAGCATTAATTTCAGTTTCTTGTTCAGCATGAATTTTTACATTAACGCGAGTAACATCAGAAATTGTCACAAAGTCATTAACAATACGGCGTTGATTTAATTGTTGCACTAGTTCTTTACCAGTAAAGCCACCGACAAAACCCCAAGCTGTATTATCAATTTTCAGTTGATTTAGGATTTGGGAAACATTAATCCCTTTACCTCCCGCTAAAAATGAACAGTTATTGCTTCGATTGACCTCACCACCGTTTACCTTTTCTAATTGAATCACATAATCAAGTGCTGGATTAACAGTGACTGTATAAATCATTAATTGGCCTCCCTTAAATTAATCTTAGTAGGTAATAAACCTTTTTGTTGTGCTTGAAGCACATTTGTAATCACAGTAACATCCTTTACATTACCAAAAATTGCAAAACTACGCTCACCAATTTTAGACGAATCAGCTAGAACATAAGTACAATCTGAACGTAATTGCGCTCTTTTTTTGATATTCGCTTCATCAGGATCTGGTGTAGTTAAACCACCAGCATGGTCTATACCGTTGGTACCGATAAAACTTGCTGCAAAATTCATATTTTCTAGCTGTTCAAGTGCCGCTTGTCCAACCACAGCATGGGTATCATCTTTAATTCTGCCTCCCAAAAGTATGGTCTTAATATTATGAGTAAGAGCACTCAAAGCCGTTTCTAAACCATTAGTAATCAGCGTAATTTGACCAACTTCAGCCAAGAAAGGAACCATTTCATAGGCAGTTGTCCCCGCATCTAGAAAAATATAGTCTCCTTCATGCACATAATGGGTAACTGCGTAATGAGCAATGCTAATCTTTTGTTCGTGATTCATTGTGAAGCGAATATGTTGCGAAACGTCATGAGCAAAATTATTAATGGATTGCGCCCCACCATGAACGCGCTTAATTCGCCCTTCATGCTCCATTTGAATTAGATCACGGCGAATTGTAGATTCTGATGTTGCAGTCATTTTACACAAATCACTGACATGACACAGTTCATATTGATTAACGTAGTTTTCAATTAATTTTTGTCGCTCCTGCGTTAGCATCCGCTTCACCTCTCTGGTTATTTTAGGCGGTTCAACCATTAAAAGCAATCATTTTCGCTCAAAATAATTCATTTTTATGCAAAATGAGTCTAAAATCCTCTTTTGGTAGTTGTGGTAGAATAAATATAACTTTTTAAGAAAGGTAAGTCCCAGTTATTATGGCAGTCAATGATATGCAACATCATTTATCAGCAAAGCATCATATGAAAATCCATTGGAAAGATTTTTATAAAAGCGCTGATGATACACTAATCAAAGATATTACTCTAGTTGAAAAAAGTTCGTTAGTTGGCAGAATTGGGGGGATGCTTTTAGAATGTGGTACAGGAGCCTGGCGCGTTCGTGACTCAATGAATTCAATTGCACGCGCATTAGACATTACCTGCTCGGCTGATATTGGATTAGTGACAATTGAATATACTTGTTTTGATACTGATAACCTATCTTATTCACAAACATTGGCACTAGCTTCAACCAATGTCAATATGAACAAACTAAACGCACTTGAAGATTTTGTTAGACGGTTCGAGCGGGACAATGATTACTTAACTATTGGTGAAGTTGATTATAATCTTAAAAAAATTGAGCAGCATACACGTAGCTACCCCCTGTATATTGCAGCTTTAAGTGCTGGCATAGCCTGTGCTAGCTTCATTTTCTTACTTGGTGGTGGACTACCAGAAATGAGCTGTACTTTTCTAGGGGCACTAATTGGTAACTATATTCGAGGCTTAATGGGTGAACATCATATCACCTTAGTAGCCAAAATTGCTACCGGGGTAGCCATTTCTTGTGCAGTTTATTTTATTTGCTTTAAGTTAGGACAGAAAATTTGGCTTTGGGATGCCAGTCACTCCTATGGCTATATTGGATCCATGTTATATGTTATTCCGGGCTTTCCCTTTATTACTTCTGGATTAGACCTCTCAAAACTTGATATGCGCTCAGGATTAGAAAGGATGGCTTATGCTATCTTGGTCATTATGATTGCTACAATGGCTGGTTGGGGAATGGCAACGCTACTCAATTTAGCACCAGGTACAATGCCTAAACTTAATTTAACACCATTTTTATTAACTATTTTCCGTCTACTTGCCAGTTTTTGTGGCGTATTTGGCTTCTCAGTAATGTTTAATTCTAAACCTTCGATGGCGCTAGTTGCCGCTTTAATCGGGGCAATCGCTAACACATTAAGGTTAAGCTTAGTTGAATTTAACCATATACCAGCCGCAATGGCTGCTTTTATTGGTTCCCTTTTAGCCGGCTTACTTGCCAGTTTTGTACGTGACAAGGTTGGTTTTCCTAGAATTGCAATTACTGTACCTGCAATTGTAATTATGGTTCCAGGCCTATACATGTATCAAGCAGTCTTTAATTTTGGGATAACTAATATTAATATCGGGGCTTATTGGATTATGAATGCTTTAATGATTATCATTGCCCTACCAATTGGTCTATTAATTGCTCGAATTTTGACTGATGCCAAGTGGCGCCATGCAGATTGATTTTTGCTATTCAGAAAAGCCACTTTATTAAGTAGCCCCGTAGACAAACTGGGCAAAACCAAATTAAGACCTAAAGTATTACTGTCCATTCTCTCAGTAATTAAAAAAGCCAGCATTTAAAATGCTGGCTTTTTATTATTTACTCTTTCCTAAAACAAATTAATATGCTTAAGTTCCAAATCACTGCTTAAATTAATTTTTAAACAAAGTCACACAATTTTTTTGGCGCTTGCTTTTTCAAATTCAAAAATTTAGCTTTCATAATAAAATTTTAAATAGATTAATTCAAAGGTAGAATCAGTTCAAACTAGTAGTATCTCTGTCAAACCTTTTTTATTTTCCATCAATGAAAGATATTTAATTCCTTTTGATATGATAACCTACTTAATAAGACCCATCCTTTATCACAAACAAATAAGTATGAATATTACTTTTAAAATTAATTACATCAAAAAGTTCTGATAAGAAAATATTTTGATAGCGTCTCTGATAGCCCTAAATGTCAGCGTTATATACCCTACTAGTAATTAGCTAATTTATTTTAGAAATAATAAAAACAGTATTATTTAATAGTAAATACAAGATTAATCTATAGCAAGTATAAATGTTTAAAAATAATACATACTTAATTATAATTAATTAGTTTTTTTAAAAATACACTTATCTCTTTGTACAAACATTGTAAGTGATTAAATTTTATTTGCTTAATATTTTGTAAGCGGTTATAATGATTAATGTAAAAGAATAGGGATAGTTACAGGTAAAGCTGGCGTGGCCTACTAAATCAATCGGTTTAGTGGGCCTTTTTGTTTATCTACGGAGGAAATAACTGTGACAAAAGGAGTTTGAAATGATTATCAAGAAAAAATTGAATAACAATGCTGTTATTGCCTTTGGTCAAGACGGTATTGATCAAATTTTGACTGGTAAGGGTATTGGCTTTATGAAAAATAGAGGAGATAAAGTTGATCAGGAAAGATTAGAAAAAAGGTATAAATTAAGTACTGCTGAGCGGCAAAATAAATTAATTAGTATTGTTGGCACAATTCCTCTACAGTACTTAGACTTTACTGATCGTATTGTAAAAAAGTTATCAATTAAATTAAATGAAACATTTGACGACAATATTTATATTGCTTTGACTGATCATATCTATTTTACCGTTTCCAGATATCGGAACCACGAGAGTGTCAACACATCCCTTTTATGGGAAGTAAAGGACATTTATCCAAAAATATATCAACAGTCTTTAAAAATTTTACAGGAAATAAACAAAGAATTTAACGTTGATTTAACAGTAGATGAAGCAAGACTGCTGACCTTTCATATTGCAGACAATTTAAAAACTAATGAACAAAATTTTGATGTTGGGGATTCGATTAAAATGGTCACCGATATGCTTAATATTGTTAAATATTATTTCAATATTGAATATGACAAAAATTCTTTAGAATATACACGTTTCATTATTCATTTGAAATTTTTAACTAAACGTATCTTAGGCAAAGAAAAACAAACCTCAGAAGCAGTTTTTTTCTACTCTGAATTACCGCAAAAAATGCCAGAAGCTTTTAAATGTATGCAAAAAATCAAAGAATACATCTTAAAAACGCAAAATTTTGATCTCTCAATTGGTGAACAATCATATTTAACTATTCATATTCAACGAATTATTTTAAATCATAAGTAACAGAGAAAAGAGGAAAAAATGAATAATCAAGAAATTGCTCAACAAGTTTTAAAAAATTTGGGTGGTGAAAACAATGTCATCACTTGTACACACTGTGCAACTAGACTACGTTTTACCTTAAAAGACATACAGAAAGCTCAGACCGCAACAATTGAGAAATTACCTAGTGTAATTTCAGTTGTTAAAGCAGCTGGACAATACCAAATTGTCTTCGGACCTAAAGTAATTGACATTTATAATGCAATGAGCGACATTTTGCATATGAATAAGCAGTCAGAGGAAACTAAACCACAGCACAAAAATATTTTTGATGCTCTAATTGATTTAGTTTCAAGTATCTTTACTCCTATTTTGTATGTTTTAATTGGCTCTGGAATTATCAAGGGATTACTGTCCATTTTTACTTCATTAAAGTGGATGAGTGCAACCTCTGGCACCTACGAAATATTCAACGCTGCTGGTGATAGTTTGTATTACTTTTTACCAATGATATTAGCTATTACCTGTGCACAAAAATTTAAAACTAATCTTTTTGTATCAATTACAATTGGAGGAGCGTTAGTTTATCCTAATATTGCTGCCTTATACGGTAAAACTATTCAATTTATGCATCTTCCAATTGAAATTGCAACATTTAAAAGTAGTGTTTTCCCAATTATTTTTGCCATTTTCACCTTATCTTATTTAGAAAAAGTGTTAAAAAAGGTTATTCCAACATCAGTCGAAAGTATTTTTGAGCCATTAATATCTTTACTTATTTTAGTGCCTCTAACAATTATTGTTTTTGGACCAATTGGCTCTGCTTTAGCCGATGGGATTGCTAGTTTTTATATGTATTTATATGGTTTAAGCAAAGTAGTTGCAGGCGGGTTCATTGGTTTCTTTGCCCAAGCAATGGTAGTTTTTGGTATTCACTGGGGGCTTTTCCCAATTATTTTTTCAAATATTCAAAAATATGGTTTTGATACTATCTTAGCAGTCTTTGGGCCAAGTATTATTTCTCAATCTGGAGCGGCATTGGGGATTTTCTTGAGAACTAAAGATTCTAATATGAAAAAAATTGCTTCATCAGCCACTTTAATGGGTTTCTTTGGTATTTCTGAGCCTGCAATTTATGGCGTTACTGTAAAATATAAGCGTGCCTTTTTAATGGCAATGATTGGCGGTGGTATTGGCGGTGCAATTGCTGGTGCAGCAGGTTCTAGAGCAACCGCAGTTGCTGTTGCTAGTGTCCCTAGTTTTCCTGTTTATTTTGGTCATGGCTTTGCCCAGTTTGTTATCGGATATTTTATGGCATTCGCTATTGCTGCAATTTTGACTTACTTCTTTGGCTATGATTCTAGCATTGATAATAATAAACAAGTAATCGCTGATACATTAGACAGTCAGCCTGCTGCTTATAGCAGTAATTCTAATCAACAACAAGAATCATGGGCTAAACAGGAATTAGTAGCCCCGGTTGATGGCAAAACAATTCCATTAGCAGATGTCGATGATGAAGTCTTTTCCTCTGAATCACTCGGCAAAGGTGCTGCCTTTTTGCCTATATTAACCACTCAAAAAGTTATTGCCCCCATTGCTGGTGTAGTAACAGCTACTTATCCATCTATGCATGCGTATGGTATAACTTGTTCAGATGGTCGCCAATATTTAATCCATATTGGTATTAATACTGTAGATTTAAATGGTAAGTATTTCACAAATGGAATTGTAAAAGATACAAAAGTTAAACAAGGCGATGAGCTGTGTACTGTTGACTTTGCCAGTATCTCTGCAGCAGGTTACGATTCTTGTGTTATTATAACTTTGTTGAATTCAACTGCTAAAACTAAAGTTTTACTTAATGCTGACAGTTCATGTAAAATAGGTCAATCTGCTTTAACTTTTAGTGAAAACTAATTAGGTGATTAAAATGATTATTAAAAATTCAGCTTATGGCGAAAATTATGGTTTACTTGATCCAGTTGTTCTAAAACGAACAAAAAAAAAGAAGCCATTTTCTGATAGAAAAGCAGAAAAAAATATTAACTTTGCAAAGATTGATTTTGCTGCAATTAGACAGGGAATGGGATCACCAAATCAAGATCTTACTAAAACAAGAGTTATTGTCAAAAGTATTCTAATTAAATGCAAAAAACGTTATATTCCTGCTTTGGTTTGTCATCCAGCCAAAACTAAAATCACTAAAAATGCTTGTCTCTATTTACATGGTGGCGGATTTATTGGTGGTAGCAGTACAATGATGCTTAACCAGTGCAAATTAATTGCTGAAAGGGCTGATTGTACTATGATTTCTCTAGATTACCGCTTAGCTCCAGAAGCGCCATTTCCTAACGCTCTTGAGGATACATTAGAAGCGCTTACGTGGACTATTAATCACCAAAAAGCTTTAGGCTTTGCTAATTCAAAAGTATTTGTTGCTGGTGACAGTGCAGGAGGAAACTTAGCAGTTGAATGTGGTTTATTGGATAAGGGCCATCGTATTAAGCAAATTATTTCAATTTATGGCGCTTTAGACTTACAAGAACCAGCTATGACCAGTTATCACTGGAACTATGCCAACTACGAAATGGATAAACATCAACAGGACTATATCCATACTAGAATAAATAAAATTATGTATATTAATAATTTGATGCGTCCACTCTATGCTAGAAGTCAACCTGTTACCAATCCATTGATTAGTCCAGTTTATGCAACTGACTTTACCAATATGCCGGTTGTAACTTTAATCGAAGCAGAATTTGATTATTTTTTGCCAAGTAATCATTTTTTTGCTAATTTACTTAACCAAAATAGTATAAAAGTTCAAGAGATTCTATATAAAGGGCTAGATCATGGGTTCTTTGATCGTTTAGGCTATCTTAAACAAACAGAACAAGTTTGTGATGATCTCGCTAACATTATTAAAAATTAATTCAAATAAAAACTGCTAAACCAGCATAAGTACCTTACTCAATGGTTTAACAGTTTTTTTAATTATTAAAATTACTTATTAACTATACTTTGAATAGCATTTCGCCCAGAGAAAACACAATATCCAGCATGGGTTCCCGGCACGTTAACACCGTATGTATCGCCATAGAGAACTGCGGAACCATCACCACCAATTGCATATAAGCCTCTAATTAATCGTCCTTCAGTGTCTAAAACCTGATTATTGACATTAACCCGCAAACCATCACCTGTAGTATAGGCTCCAACACCTAATTCAATTGCATAAAATGGACCATTGCCATCAACAGGTAATAGATATTTAGCAGGTTTATGGAAATCCGTATCTTCGCCGTTTGCTGCCATTTCATTGTAATGTTTTACGTATGAAACCAGATTTGGTGTATCGATTTCTTCTGCTAATTCCTCAAGGGTATTAGCTTTGTGTAAGTACTCACGACCATCTTTTTCAGCCTGCTCTATATCATCACGCAAGGTTGGATAACGATCTTCCGGTACAAAAGGCTTCATTGATCTTGGATATGATTTGTCTGTAAAGTCATCTAAGATCTTTTGACTAAAAATACAAAAAATTCGATCTTGGCGATTCATAGCATTGCCTTCATTAGCCCAATTAACAACCGCTGCGCTTTCATCAACAAAGCGTTCGCCCATTTCATTAACCCAACATTGCGGTTGATCACATACAGAACTCCAAATCGCTGTCCCCCACAACTTATAAGCAGGAATGGTCGGGTCTTTTAATTGTCCCCCGAACATCATTGCCATTCCAGTAAAGAATTTCTTGGCACCCAAATTCCATGCTAAGCGCAGACCATCACCGGTATTTTTGCCAGAATTAACAGGAATAATATTTTGCGGATTTTGATGAGCAGTGCTGGCTAGTAATTCTTGATCGTTCAAATAACCCCCAGTTGCCAAAACTATATTCTTAGCTTTAACAACTCGCTCTTTTTCATCAATCATTTGAAGTAAAGTTACTTCATAAGAATTATCAGTTTCTTGCTTTAAATCGATTACCCGCGTTTGCGTAACCAGCTTCACACCTTTTTCTTTGGCATATGGCTCCAAGCCATTATGAATTGCGTCATGGCCTTTCCCTTCAAACAAATGCCATGTTTTAGCACCATCACCGAGTCCGGCAACCATCGTAATTTTAGCGCCTCGCTCTTCAAGCCAAGAAACATTCGTACCCGCTTGATCAATGTACTTTTGCCACATTCTGCCATCGGCACGATAATGAGAATAATTTAATTCTTCTTGTAAAAGCTCTTTTTTGTCAATAACCGCATCTTCTTGCTTTTGTATTACTGAATCAGCAGCAAACACCCCTTCAACATAATTACCTGTACCACCTGTCGTTTTTCCTTTTTCAACAAGTAAAGTTTTTAAGCCTTGATCACCAGCTTCGGCTGCTGCGGCAAACCCAGCAAGACCAGCACCAACAATTACTACATCATAATCTTCCATTCTTTAGACCTCATTGCTTTAGTAAAGAACATGGTCAATTCAGTTAATCCATGCTTTTTAAATTTAATTACTTTCTTTAGCAGTTTCTGCTGCATCAATTCCTGCTAAACGACCAGAAATGTAAGCAAAACCTAGAGTACCACCTTCAAAATCAACATAAGCTTTGCCATACATCCCGGATGCATCAGCACCAGCAATATATAAATTGGCAACTGGTTCGCCGTCAGGCTTCAATGCGCGCATCTTTTCATCAATTGTGGCACCGCCTAGAGTCCCAAGATTACGGGCAATAAACTTAACAGCATAAAATGGGCCCTGTTCAACTGGAATCATGCGCTTAGTGTCAGAGAAGAATAACTCATCTTCCCCCTTCTTCTTAGCTTCATTGTACTGGTCAACTGATTTTTGCAAATTGATTGCGTCAACTCCCATCTGCTCAGCCAATTCAGGAATGGTCTGACCAATAAAGACAACATTCGTTGATGATAATTGTTTCAAAAGAGTCGTAAAATCAGTCTTTTCTTGCTCACGCTTAATACTTTCATCAGTATCCGTTGGGAAGTTAAATTCCATGTAAAATTCGCGCTTGTTCTTCCATTTGCCATAGTGATCTTCAATTGCGACCGTGCCGCCTTCCTTAATCTTATCAAGCATGGCCTGATCTAAAATAACAAATTCGGTTTGCTGCGGTTGTTCAGATAATTCCGCTCCGTGGACTGCAAAGTCTAAAGCATGGGTTTCACTAGCATAACGTTGACCGCGCTTATTGACCCGCAAATTAGGAAAATCGGCTAAAGCATTTAATGGCATCCAACTAGGACCAACTAGCTTAGCCATTGCTCCAATTTCCTTATTACTAAAAGTTTGCCAAAAATAATGAGTTGAACCATTGATATGACGGGCAGTGCCAGCTGACCAAGCCATATTTAAACCATCACCGGTATTTTGCAAAACCTGCCCTTGGGTACTAACATCACCTAGATATTCTTTACGCATTTCGGCATTACCACCAAAACCACCAGTTGCAATAATGACCTTTTTAGCGTTGACTTGTAATTCCTGCTTATCACTTTGTGCAATTAAACCAATAACTTGTCCTTGATCATTTTGCAATAACTTCTGCCCGGCAAAGCCAAAGTACATTTGTCCACCGAGAGATTTAAACTTTTCAATCAGTTTGGTAACGGCTTTTGTACCACCTTCTTGATAACCATGCAAAGTTGCCGGCATCCCAATATGATCGAAACTGCCACCTGTTCCGGCATCAACCAACTTCATAATTGCGCCATTTTCATTGAGCCAGTCAGCCGTTTTTCCAGATTCATCAATAATCCGGCGTACTAAAATTGAATTCATATAGCCTTGAGAAGCATCCATATACTCATCATAAAGCCACTTTTTAGAAACGACTTGGTCTTGATCTTTTTGTTGCTGACTATCACCGGCAAACATCCCACCAGCAAAGGTACTAGCACCAAGGGGGGAAATGGTTTTTTCTAATAATGCAACACTTGCGCCATGCTGTATGGCAGCAAGTGCTGCAGCTACACCGGCTCCACCTGCACCCACAACTGCAATATCAACCGTAATTTCCCTTTTAGTAGTTGTACTAGTTTGAGCACTATTTTCTTTTAAAGCAGCAAAATCAACTTCAGCTTTAGTCAAAGCACTTTTGACACCTTCAATAATCCCGCGCGAAGTTTCAGATGCCCCTGAGACTACATCCACATCAATTGACTGCTGATCAACAATCTTTTGCGCCATCTTCTGAAAAGCATTATCTGCTAAACTATCTGGAGCATATCGATCAAGTGAGTTTACCCTAATAATTTGGTCACTACCCACCTCAACTTCAAGGTTGATTTGACTCTCTTTTCCTTGTCCTGAACCGGTATATTTACCTGGCTTATCTGTAATTTTTTTGGCCATTTTAAAAATCCTCTTAATTTAAATTAGTTACTATTTACGCCGCCGTGCATCATTTGCGTCTGGCAAAATAGCAATGAAAATAGCAGTTAACATCAAAACAATACCTTGAATAATAAAGGTCAACATATAGTTGCGCCCAGCAACCAAAGAAATAATAACTGGAATACAGTATGAGAAAAGTAATGATACAGTGCCAATTAATCCACCAGCAGAACCCGCATACTTCGGTCCAATTTCTGGAAAAGTAATCGGCATTGCTTGCATCAATGGGCCAGTCATTGCGCCAAATAAACCACCTAGAACCAAACTAATAATTAGAGGTAAGCCTAATGGAATAAACCATGTGATAGCAATTAACATCCCAGCTAAAAGTGTCACTAAAATCATCAACGGCTTTGCCTTTCTTGCTTTACCAATAATTGCAGGACCAAAAAGAGAACCACATAGACTACCAATAGTTGCAATTGCAGCAATTGTATTGCCTTGAACAGAAGATAAACCTCTGGCAGCAAAAGCTGGTGGCATAATACTTGAAAATGCTTCGCTCGCACCCATTCCAACACCGACACTAATTGCAACAATCCATGTCTTCTTACTACGAGCTGCAGCCTTGAAAAATTCCATTGATGATTCAGTATGATCTTGCTTTACTGCTTCAGGGGGAAGTTTTTCACCTGCAGGCATATCTTTCATAAAAAATAACCAGCAAATTGCCAATACAAGTAGCAAAATCGATGAAAACATATAAGCTGATTGTACACTCGGAAATCTTGGACTAGTAATCCGAGATAAGATGATGCCAACACTAGCAGACGCAAAGAATATTCCCATTGCAATGTTTGTATCTTGTTTAAACCACATGCCAAAAATTTTTAAAGTATTGGCATTTAATAACGCCATATAGACACCAAACAGTAGTAACATCAGCATCATAGTCATAAAGTTATGAGCAATTAAGCGACCAAATGCACCGATAACTGAAATAATCAAACCAATTGAAACAATTTTTTTAGCACCAAACTTATCAGCTAAAGTACCTGCTGGAATACTCAAAAAAACCGCAATCAACATTGGTGCCATAACTAGGCTTTGAAATTGAGCAGTCGAAATATGAAGCATTGGCATAATTTGAATAGCTAAAGCTGAGATTTGAAATTGAATATAATTACTCGTTAAATCTAGTAAGGCGACAATGGTCAAAATTACCCAGCGATAATTTGAAAGCTTGGGCATTTGTCTTTCATCCATCATTTTTAAAACTCCTTTTTAAATTAAACTAATTTTCTGCTGCGAATTGACCGGCTAACCTACCGAAAGTTTGTGCGTGACTGCAAGTTAAGCCCGGAACACGGTCTGGATATGAGCCCCAGAAGAAACCACCACTAGCATTACCTGCTGCATATAAGTGCGGAATTGGGTTACCATCTTTATCAATCACTTCCATCTTAGAATTGATTCGTAAGCCATCAAGCGTCGCTAAAAGTCGTCCCCCCATTATGACGCCATAATATGGACCATGTTCAACTGGGTATAATCTGAATTTTTCTTTGCCAAAATCAGTATCTTTACCTTGCTTACACATCTGGTTATACCGTTTAACTGTTTCAACCAACTTATCTTTTGGTAAAGCTAATTTTTCAGCCAGTTCTTCAATCGTGTCAGCCTTTTGTACCATTCCATCATCAAGGCGGCGTTGAATTTCGGCCTTATTTTCTTCAGTATTATAAATTCCTGGCCAACCTAAGCGAGAACAGCCTTGCGTATCAAACTGCGCTAAATGATCCATAGTTTCTTCAGACCAAATTTGTGCTTCAAGATAACCAGGTTGTTTTGACATGGCATTAATATCAAATTGATAAGGAACACTTTCATTACCGAAGCGTTCACCATTTAAATTAACCTTTAGTAAGGGATAGGCACCTAACCAAAAGTACCCCGGACCTTTAAAGTCAATTTTATAAAAATCTTCAGCCTTAGTTCCTACCGGCACCGCCCCGCGATCAAAAATAATTTCAGCGGGTTCTTCATCTCGCGCTGCGCCTACTTTTAGACCAGCAAGAATACCTGAGCCATCGTCACGTGGTCCATCAGAATAAACATTCTTCTTGTATCCAAGTGGATTCCATTTCTTCATTAAATCAACATTGCCACCATAACCGCCAGTACAAATAATAACGCCCTTAGTGGCTTGATATTGTGTTTTTTTACCACTAGCACGGTCACTAGTAATAACGCCAGTTACTTTTCCTTGATCATTGGTTAAAATTTCTTCCATCTTGGTATTGTACTTAAGCATCACACCTAATTGCTGCGCTTTATTGAGTACCCACTCACCATAGTGCGCCCAACCATTATCTGGCGTAGCAATTGCTAGTTCAGTATTAAAAGCGGTATTAACGATAGTTTCATAGTGAGCATCTTTTTGTGGTCTTAAAACACCACCATTTGGTTTCAAAATCTGATCTTCAAGCCAATTAGCTGTTTCATCAGCATGGTTAGCCCAAGTCCAAAGTAATCGTTCATCAACATTGTCTTGGAAAAAAAGTGTTAAAAAATTTAATAATTTAGCTTTATCAACCTTAATTCCTGCTCTTTTTTGCGCATTGCTATTAAGTGCTGCAAAAAAAGAACGAAAGAGAAATTGTGAACTTCCTTGCTTATCAATTAATAAAACCTTGGTCCCTTTTTCAGCCGCTGCACACGCTGCCATTGCTCCCGAATTACTTGCCCCAGCAACGATTACATCATAAGTATTCTCCATTTTTATCCCTCACTTTTAAAGTAATCTTTTAAGCACTTTTATCATACTATCAATTTAGTGAATCTTTGCACTAAATTAAGAATTTAAGATTACTAAATGGAATAATTACCAAAATGATAAAAAATAAGTAACAAAAAATGCTTGTATGACGCCCTTTTTTCTAGACTACAAGCATTTATTTAATATTTTTAATTTGTGCATTATTTATTTTTTTGCTTTAAATATTCTGTGATTGCTTTATTTAAAGTCGTAATCACTTCTTTTAAAACCGACTCATTAGTAAAAGATTTCATATAGGCAATGCCATATGGAGAAATATCATGATAATCGATTGGGACATAGCTGATATCAGTAGCTTGATAATCAGCAATAAAATTAGGCAAAATACCATACCCCCAACCGCCACGAACATAAATATTCATTGCCAAAAAATCTTGAACAAATTTAATATGATCCATTCCCATATGGTTAATCAACTCATTTTGAAAATTGACCTGTACATTAAGTGAACTATTTGGATCGAGCAAAAACAAATCCTGTTTAATCAAATCTGATAAAGAAATTACTTTTTTTTGGGCCAATGGTGAATCAGGGGGACAAGCTACTACTACCTGACCCTGAATTAAAGGTTCAAACTGAACGTCATCTACCACATTGACATCGTCACGTGCAATAGCGCATAAATCAACATGATGATTAAGCAACTCGCCAATTGAGTTATTTAGAACAAAAACAAACTGGATATTCAAATTACTTCCAGCCTCGCGTAACTTACGCAAAAAAAGGGGCAAAACACTTTGCTCTAATGGCGTATCACAGACACCGATTCGCAAGAGGGTCTCTGGGTCATTTCTTTTACTTTGTAAATAGGCAACAGTATAATCCATATCATCTACCACATTACGTGCCACACGATAAAAATATTTACCCGCATCCGTAAGTGAAATGCGATGATGCCCCCGGTTAATCAAGGTTACGCCGATAGTATTTTCTAAGTCTTTAATATTCTTGGAAACTGCTGATTGAGAAAAGTTCATTCTCTCTGCTGCAATTGTAAAACTTGAATTATCTACAGCCTTGATAAAGCAACGTAACTGAGTAAAATTCATTTTTATTCTCCGCCATCAATAAATTCTTTATTCAAAATATAATTACTCTATTTTACTCATTATAACTAAAGTTTTTTGACTACACAAAAAGATCATTACTAATAATGACCTTTTTAACTATCTTTATTTAATCTTGCTTAAGGCATCATTAACGGCATCCCGTAGTCCCCTACTGGTACTGGAAGCACCGGTAATTGTATCAACATCAGTACGATTTTGCTTAACCATTTCCTTAGGTAAAATCTCAATTGCTTTTTGTCCATAATCAGCTGATTCTGCCTGCTTCAACACTTCAATTTCTTGCAAATTCTTATTTTCATCAACAGTAACTCGGACTACAATTTCGTCACCCATACCGCGACTTGAACGACCAATGTATTGATTTTTAGCTGTGGGGTAAGTTTCCCGCCTTAAATCAGAATTTAAATGTTTCTCACTTACCGAAGCACCACTTGCCACGTCAGCTTCATTAGCCAATTTTGGTATTGCAGCATTTTCCCCAGCAATCTTACCCCAAATCAAACATTCGGCTAAGTTGCCACCACCTTGGTATTGATTGGCACTAATCCCACCTAATTCTCCTGCTGAATATAAGTGTGGAATTACTTGACCCTTAGTATCGATAATCTCAGCTTTCACATTTCTTCTGGGACCGCCTTGAGTATTAAGCATCGTTTGTTCCAGCTTAACTGCAAAAATTTCAGCTCCAGTAAAAGCTTGTAGAGTAGTTGACGCACGATGAAATTCGGAATCGTTATGTTCTTCACATGCATGATTAAACCTAGCTACCGTCTGATTCAAGACCGCTGGTTCAATTTCAATTTTTTCTGCTAATTCTGCTGGTGAACTAGCACTAATTATCTGATTATAATATGGTGCATAGCTACCAATTATTGGATCGTGATCAAGCTCCTCTTTCTTCTTGCTGTCAAAAATTAGATAGGGGTGGACTTGATTCATTGGCACTTTCCATTGACCATGATTCTTAATATGGCCATGTCGATTTTCTTCTGCTTCATTAAAATATCTTGTACCATCATCACCAATCACAAATGCGCTACCATGAGCAACTTTTTCATTTTGTTCACCTAACATTAAACGACCGCGCTCACCTTGAGGTACAGCAAAAGCCATTCCGTGTAAGAGACCCAATGACTCAAAATTATGCATATGCCAAAGATCAGCACCAACTTCTTGTGCCAGCCGAACACCATCACCTTTATTGTAAAGTGTACCTAAAGGAGCTAATTTTTTTGCTCCTAAATAATCTTCAACCATGCGCTGATTATTTTCAAAACCGCCAGTAGCCAGTACTACACCATTTTTAGCTTGAACGTTTAGCCTCTTATTATCACGTTCAATTACAACGCCCTCAATTACTCTAGTTTGACCATTTTGAATTAATTCAATGGCTGATGTATTATACAAAACATCAATCTTGCTTTGTCTTTTGCTTACTTGATTTTTTAAAATTTGCCATAAAGATGCATCAAACCATGATTTGGCGACCGTTGTAAAATCATGCGTTTCTGAACCTTCATATTCAGGAAATTCTTCGAATGCCCAACGTGATTGAGGTGCATAGTCTTTAGCACTGCATGGTTCTACTTCTAAATACTTAGAAACATATTCAGGCATTGCCACCATACCTTTAACATAAGTGTCAATCATCTCTTCATCTAATGACATCGGTGCTGTTAGTTGTTGATAATATTTTTTCATTTTGTTAAAATCTTCACCAGTTCCCAATAGCTGAGCAGAATAACGCGTATTCCCACCCTCATGGCCTTCTGGAGCAGCATCGACCAACAAAACCCGCGCATCTTGGTCCGCAGCAAAACGGGCAGCTGTTGCCCCCGCGCCACCAAATCCTAGTACTACAACATCATAATTGGCATCCCATTCAATATCTGCTTGGTAAATCATAAGCTTTCTCCTATATGCAATCGCTTTCATATATTTTATGAGAATAATAGCACATATTACAACCTCAAACAACCAATAATTTATAGTTATTCATTATCTGTAAGTTAGAAATAAAAATCGTTCATCAGTGATGAACGATTTAAACTTAATTATTAATATATTTTTTTAATTCTAAGCCTGATAAGCCTGCACTCAAGCCAACCAATAATTTAATTCTCGCCTTTTGCCCATTTAAGCCCCGACAATAAATAATTCCCATCTTATTTAAGTTAACTCCGCCGCCTTGATAATCATAAACCGGCTCAGCAATTCCATTAAAGCAACGTGAAACTAAAACTATTGGAATCTTATGCTCAACAAGTGCTTGAAGCTCTAGTAAGGTTTCAGGTGGCATATTACCAGCTCCTAAAGCCTCAATTACAATACCATTAGTTGCGGTCTGGTTCAAAGCCCGAAACAATTCCGTTCCCATCCCTGCGTAAGCTTTAACTAAAAATACTTGATCAACTACATAATTAATTGGTAGATGTTGTTGCGGTTTAATTGTCTGTACATAATTGACATGACCTTCTGAAACAATACCGATTGGTCCAAAGGTTGGCGTGCGAAAAGTGGCAACATTTGTAGTATGGGTCTTAGTTACATAACGTGCTGAATGAATTTCATCATTCATAACTACGACCACGCCTTTACCCACTGATTCTTTGGAACTAGCTACCATGATTGCCGTCCGAAAATTATATAGACCATCACTTCCAATTTCATTAGAAGAGCGCATTGCCCCTGTGACTACTACTGGCATGTTACTAGAAATAGTTAAATCTAAAAAAATTGCGGTTTCTTCTAAGGTATCCGTCCCGTGAGTTACCACCGCACCATAAAATCCCTCTGCTTCAGCCTGACGAATTCTGAGTGATAACTGTAACATTCGTTCTGGATTCATATGCGGCGAAGGTACATTAAAAATTTCTTCAGTTACTAGTTCAAGTTCACTTTTATTTTTTAGAGAAATATTAGCGAGTGGATTGCGTTCATTGGGTTTAATCTTACCTGATTCATCTTCTGACATTGAAATTGTACCGCCAGTATGTAAAATAAGGATTTTTTTAGTCATAATTGGTAACCCCTTCATCAATATAAAAATGTTGTTTTTACTTAAACACATTATAGCCGATTTGACTGGCTCTATTGCTGAAGTAGGACAATTTTAAAACAATTACTTATTCTCCATAAACCTCTTTTACCAAATCAAAAGTCGACCAAGCTTTAGGCCAGCCACAATAAAAGGCTAAATGAGTAATAATTTCAACCATTTCTTCTTTAGTTACCCCGTTATTTTGAGCAATTTTCAGATGCGCTTTTAATTGCGGAAAAGCACCTTGAGTCATTAAAGATGCGCAAGTAATTAAACTACGTTCCCGGGCAGATAATTGCTTTTCACGTGACCAAACTTGACCAAATAAAACATCATCATTCAATTCAGCAAACTTCGGGGCCAGCTTACCTAAATTAGCACGTCCAGCTGTTTGTTTTTTCATCATTAATCCTCCAATTGTTGATATACTTCATCTGGTACTGGTTCAAGCCATTCTGGTGTACCACTTGTAATAGCCACATGCGCAAACCAACTATCCTTAGTCGCTCCATGCCAATGCTTGACTCCATCATGGACTACCACAACATCACCTGGATAAAGTTTTCGAGCCGGTTGACCCTCTGCTTGATACCAACCTTCACCAGCAGTTACCAATAAAATTTGAAACCCACCATTATGTTTATGCCAGTTATTACGACATCCAGGCTCAAAACTAACATTAGCTACATTAACATTGAGCTTGGGATCAGCTACTAAATTTTGCAAATAGCTTTGTCCAATAAAATATTTTTGGTAGGCCGTATTTTTTTCACCTAATGCAAATAGGGCTTGCTTAACTTCATTTTCATGTTTAATCATTTTGTTTCCTCTCCCTAATTCGATTTAAATAAGCTACAAAAGTTTCATCATCGGCAATGGTTGCATTTTTCTTACCTTCGTACCAAGCAATTTTTTGTTTAACAATGGTTAAACTATTTTTTAAATTAAATAATTGCGCTTCAGCCTGAACTTGGACTTGCTTGAGTAAAGCTAGGCGCTGACTAATTGTCTCATCTCCTTGAGCGCGTAAATCAACATATTTTTTCAGGTCAGTAATGGTCATCCCCGTGTCTTTTAAATGTAGGATAAAATTTAACCAAGCTAAATCTGCATCAGTATAAAATCGTTGACCCAAACTATCACGTTTTGGCGCCAACAAACCTTCTTGCTCATAATAACGCAAAGTTGCTGCTGGCAAATAAGTTACCTGACTAAATTGACCGATACGATACTTATTCGCCCTTCTCATTAATTACTCCTAATTTTAATTTAGACAAGAATACTGTCTGTTTTTACTAAATTATAGGATAACCATACCCCTTAAAGTTAACTTTAAGTCAAGTATTTTGGATGTAAAATATTTGGTTAGTAAATTTAGTAATTATAAAAACCGCTAGTTACAAGCGACTAGCGGTTTGATTTCTTTTTTTATAGCTCAATTAATATCAATTATTAATTCTGGTAAACTGGCCTAATTAACCCAAAAATGTTCCACTATTTTGTGTTCTGGGTTGGAGCTTGATAAGCACTATCCTTAATATAAATATACTTGACTACTTGTGCTTCCGCTTTAAAGCGTCCTTTAGCATTATCTGTCCGCTTTTTTAGTAAATAACCTTTAACCGGCTTGAAGATCGAAGCATAACTAACTCCTTCTTTCCCCCTTAAAATTTCACTTTGGGCAATCAAATTATTATCCTCATCCACATAGTTAACTAGAACCTGGCAATTACTAGTAGTTCCAGCTGTTGAATGCGGGGCTGAAACTTCAGGTTCAGTCACAGTCTCACTAGCAGCTGTAGTAACTGGTAAAATTTCTAATGCCGATGCTTGCTTATTAGACAATTTGTTTTTGTCAAAATTACACAATTTTTGTACAGCATTACCCATTACTTGCAATTGTTGCTTAGCTCTTTTTTTAAAGTTAGTTCTGTCAGCTAACAAGTCAGACCAAGAGATGTGCTTGTCTTTCAGTGATCGCTGTTGAAAATAAAAAAAGCTAACTGCCGCTGAAAGTACAATGCCACTCAACATTAATTTGGTGTGATGCTGATCGCTTCTTTTCATTTTATTCACCAATTACCCCTTCAATAATACAAAAAAATAAACTTTGCTTATAGTATAGCAAGTTAATTCAATACATGCACCGTTTAATAACTATAAAAAAATTTTATAACAAAAAAGACCATTCAGATTCCTCTAAAATAGTCTTTTACTGATTAATTAATCATCTAGCTTTTCTTTGTTAACAACCTTTAATTTGTCATCAAAAGTGTAGACAACTGGTTCACCAGTCTTCATTTCCAAATCCATAATATCTTCATCAGAAATGTTTTCAATGTACTTAGTCAAGGCACGAAGTGAATTACCATGAGCAGCAATAATAACGTTCTTACCAGCTAGTAAGTCAGGAGCAATATGATCTTCCCAGAATGGCATTACTCGCTCTAAGCAAACCTTTAAATTCTCTGTCCGTGGAATGATGTTCGGATCAAGATCAGCATAACGACGATCGTGCACTTGACTAAATTCTGAATCATCTTCCAATTTTGGTGGCAAAACATCATATGAACGACGCCAAATGTGAACTTGATCATCTCCATATTTGTCAGCAGTTGCTTGTTTATTCAAACCTTGCAAACCACCATAGTGACGTTCATTTAAACGCCATGATTTAGTTTCTGGTACCCATAGTTGGTCACTTTCAGCTAAAGCATAGTGCAAAGTCTTAATTGCACGTGTTAAAACTGAAGTATAAGCTTGGTCAAACTTAAGACCATGCGCTTTAATTAAACGACCAGCATTTTTGGCTTCTGCAACACCTTGTTCTGAAAGGTTAACATCAACCCAACCAGTAAACTTGTTTTCAAGATTCCATTCACTTTGTCCATGACGGATCAAAACTAATTTTGACATGAAATATCTCCTTTGCAAATTAAAAGCTTCACTTATTATTTTACACATTTAAATTTTGTTTTCATAGGGTTTAGAACTAAAAATCGTTTTTTAATTTAACATTTTACGATACAATAGAGATATTAATGATTATAAGAAAAGAGATTTTTTAACAAAATGAGATTAAAAAAAGTATTACTTGGTATGGGGCTCATTGTAGCACTGATTAGCAGTGGTTGTGCAGCACCAAAAAAGCCAGCTGAACCGGTTCTGAACAAATCAACCGTAATCAAAAAGTCACAACAAACTTTTAAAAGTGGCCAAGCCAAGCAGCTAATTAATTTAAAAACTGATACGGAAAGTCAAGTTATCACTTCTACATATACCTTTGGTGGTAATCCAACTATTTTTCATTTGAATTATCAAACTCAAGCTAAAGGCAAAAGCAGTAATTTAGAGGAATGGATCAGTAATACTAATAAGGCTTATATTAATGGGCAAAGTACGTGGTATGTTACTCCCCTTGATAAACTAACTGGACATTCATATAACGATATTGTCGACGCTGTTATGAATAACAAAATGCTACTAGATCCACCTAATAAACTCATTAATGCCTATCAAATGAAGCGGTCAAGTAATAAATATACTTTAACTGCAACACTTACTGATAAAAAAATAATGCAAGCTGCCGTTCAGCCAATCTTTAGGACAAATAACCAAAGCAAAAAACAATTACCAGCTTATAAACAACTCGCTCAAAAAGGGACCTATCAAAAAATGGACGTTAAACTTGTTGTTAAAAAGCAAAAATTGGCATCTTTTAGTTATAAAGTATATATGAAAATAGGAAAAATGATGCAACTTGAAGTTGGTCAAAGCTATGCCAATATTGGCACCCATGATTTTTTAAAGATGCCAAACAATGTTTTAGATGCGAAGCCTTTACCGCAAAAGAAAAAATAAAACTAATAAAAACACACTATAACCTTAGTTATAATGTGTTTTTTATTTTAGAGAGACAGGCACGCCTATTGCCCATCTATATCGAATCATCTAAGATTGAAGTAGTAATAGATATAATTTTTAAAAGGAGGATTATTCATGAAATTAGGAATCATTGGTAGTGGTATGATTGTACACGATTTTTTACAAACAGCAGATAAAATTGCCAATATGAAAATAACCGCTATTTCAACCACTGAACGCAGCCAACACGTTGCCCAAAGTCTGGCCAAACAATATAACATTAAAGATGTCTTTACAAATAACGAACTTTTATGTAACGATAACAACGTTGACACTGTTTATGTGGCTGTACCAAATTCATTACACTACCAAGTAGTAAAACAAGCTATTTTAGCTGGTAAAAATGTAATTTGTGAAAAGCCTTATGTAGCAACAGTTGCCGAAGCTACTGAACTCAAGCAATTGGCTGACCAGCATAAGGTAATTATTTTAGAGGCAATTACAAATATTCATTTAAAAAATTATCAAGCAATCAAAAAAATAATAAATAAAATTGGACCCATTCACATTATTTGCCTCAATTATACTCAATATTCTAGTCGTTATGATGACTTTTTAGCCAATAAAATTGCGCCTGTTTTCGACCCCACTAAGGGGGGTGGAACCTTAATGGACCTAAATATATATAATATTCACCTAGTAGTTGGTCTTTTTGGCAAACCGATTAGTGTGCAATATTATCCAGTTATGCAAAAAGGTATTGATACTTCAGGTAGCTTAAATTTAGTTTACTCAGATAAGCAGGCCATTCTTATTGCAGCTAAAGACTGCTATACTACACCCCGTTCTTTTATTGAAGGAGAAAAAGGTTCTATTTATTTTGATGGATCAACAGGTGTTATTAACGACTTTACAGTTGAAATGCGTAATGGCGAAACTAACCGCTTACGTTTTAATCAATATTCACACCGTATGGCTAGCGAATTCAATGATTTCAGTAAAATTATTGATCAACATGATCAGCAAATGGCTAACAAATTATATGAGCATAGTACTGCTGTCATTGATGTTTTAGCTAAAGCTAAGGCATCGATTAAAAATTAATTTTTCTACATAAAAAAACAGTCCAAGGAAACAACCTACATCACTAAATAAAACGGTTTTAGCGATTAACTAAAAATTTCCTTTGAACTGTTTTTAATTACTTAAAATTAGTTACTTTCACAAATTGGTTAGCATTAATTGGATAATAAAATTCACCTGCAATATTAATAGGACTACCATAAACTTTGACGGCTTGATCACATTTAAGTTCCGGCTCATTCATAAGCACACCAGCTGTATCATAAATATAAGCATCCTGCTTCAAAGTTCGCTTTGTACCAATAATATTACTTGCATCAACATATTGATTATCATCAATTTTTAAGTATGGCTTACCATTTATAGTCTTAGACCCACTCAAGGTTACTTGCGTTCCAGCTAGCATTAATGGGGCACTAGTTAACTCACCGTTAGCATCGTAAATATAGGAATCGTGCATCAAAGTCTTCGTTCCTGTTGTTTCAGATTCATTTATGCTAGGATTATCAGTTCTATCATTTTTAGGATTAGGACTAGGTTCTGCTCCTTGCAAATTATAGTAATATTTCAGTAAGGCATAAAATTGATCCATTGAATAACCCCACCTAGCAAAGTAATCATCAGGATCAGTATGATTTGTTCCACCTAAAAAACGGGAGACTGCATGATGTGACCAAACTGTACCCTTGCCTGTATTGCAGGCGTTACTTGGTTTAATATTATAACGATGAAGTAGCTTAGCCGCATAAATTGCATCATTATTTACACTTTTAGCAAATTTAGCACGCGTGTTCTCTTGGCATAATTCAATTTGAATATAGCGATTGTTAGCAATTGCTCCTGCACCCCATACACCATAATTTGGCGTCATCATTTGGATTACCTGGTCGTGATCGACAAAGGCATGCACATATGAATACATGTTCTTCCACTCACGATTAAAATAAATTGCCTCATTATAAGCTGATGCACCAGGAGTGGCTGTTTCGTGAATAACAATTCCTTCTGGCTTACCCTTACGGTACTTAATTTTGTTACCATTAGCATAAAACTTATTATAGCGAATATTTTGTGTTTGCAACATTTTATATAAAAAAGTAACATTGCTATAACTATTTTGCTTAGCAATTGAATTTACGGTAGCAGCTTCAACTACTTGATTTTGATTTATTTTAAAAATAGGGATAACTAAACCTACTCCGATAGCAATAGTAGTTATTAGTTTCTTTATCTTCATCTAAAAGTTAGTTCCTCATTTCTTGCTGATAGGGGTTGGTTAATTAAGGCTAAAATCTGCGCGCTTAATGTATTGGTTGACCCCAATACGGTAATATTGCACACCATAAATAGAGACTGCTGCCCCATAAGTGGCCACAGATTTACCTTTTTTCATAATTTCTTGGTTATCACGATTACCATAATTATTATAAACATAGGTATCATGTTTTAAAATTCTCATTGTACCATCAATATTGCCACCGGCAAGGTAATGGTTTTGCCCAATACGGTAATATTTTTTATTATTAATAGTCTTGGTACCATAAGTAGCAATTACCTTGCCGTTACCACTAACCTTAATGGCTTTCATACCTTTAGCTTTGTTACCTTTAGCATCGTAAATGTAAGCTGTATGCATTAAAGTCTTGTTAACTTTCTTTTCATTCTTTGGTGCCTGCGCTGCCGGTGGTAAGGCACTACCCATTTCCAAAACTGAGTCATTTACCCAGCCTTTACCTGAAATATATAGGCGTTGTTTACCATTATAAAAAGTAATGGTCTTAGTAACTGTCACCGCATCACCCTTACTAATCGAATCAGTCTTAGTCGTTACACTGTGATCAGTTGGCCAAGCATAAGTTGCACCTGACTTTTTAACAACATAAGACTTGCTGGTACTAGACACTTGCGGATCATATTGGGTTAAATTGTAAGTTGTAATTCTATTATTTAAGATGGTGTTGTAGTTATTGGCAGTCGCATATGTTCCTGTCAAAGCTTTAGTTGCATCAGTATATGCAGTGGCATTTTCAAGCCAAGCACCCTGATAACGGTCAGGTTGCCAAGAAACACCTTGGCGCAACTTCTTACCATTATCATCAAATGAGTTTTGATAACTAGGATATTTTCTAAATTTAGCAACGATATAATAGCTCTTGCCGTTTTTATCTTCTTCTCGCGTTCTCGCTGCATACGTTTCACCTGGCCAGCTATCATCAGCTTTCATGCCAAATAAATTATTAGCGTTCACTGCTAACCCTGATTGTCCCCAATTAGATTCAACAATTGCTTGTGCAATCATAACTGATGGGTATAAACCATATTTTTTAGCAACTTTTTGTGCTTGTGAAGCTGCAGTATTTAAAAATGTTGCTTCATTACCTTGAGCTGCTGAAACTGGCTTAGTTTGCCAAATAGAATTGGCAATCAGGTTGTTGGTAACCGGTCCAACAGCAGTTGTTGCAAGTACTGCTGCCGAAATACCGGTGATTAGTTTCTTTTTCATAAATCATGTTTCCTCCTTAACTGACACTTTTATTGTATCGAGCAATCTTACTATAAACAATAGATTAGTTTTAATTGTAGTCAAAAAGTAATATTGAATACGTTATATTACAAATCGTAATCTAAAATCAAAATTTTCCGTAAATGGACTAATAGCTGACGTTTAACTCGTTGCAATTGTACTCGATTAATCTGATTCTTTTGTGCAATAGATGTAATTGATTGTCCATTAATTAAATGACTATAAAATAACATTCTTTCAGTATTGTTCAGCTTAGGAAGCTCTTGTATTAACGCCAAGTTGAGCTCAGGACTACTAAATTGTCTATTTGTTATTAATAATTTCAAAATATGTTCAAGATTTTGGTTACGCTTTTCTTTACGTAATAAATCGATTGTATGCCAAACTACTTTTCGAAAACTCAAGCGGTTCAATTCCCTTGTCAACTTTCCATGCAGTTCAATCATTCCAGCATAAGTGATAATTCCTTCTTGAAATAAATCTTCATAACCTTGATAAGTTCGGCTAACATGTACATATTTCAAAGCATCTCGGACTAATTTTTGATTATGCCAAGCCAGCAAAAATGCCTGCTCACTAATCTTCATTTGTGACATTCCTTTCAATATATTGTCACAAGCGCTTGTGCATCATCAGATTAGCAAGTTTAAATTAATTCTGAAAACCATAATTAACCTGAGCTAAAATGCCATTAGCTTAATTAACCTTATTTTCTAGTATTATTAATATTTTACGCGGGCTTTTAACTGTAGGCGACCAAAATCCGGTTAAAAAACAGCTAAACCGAATTGGTTTAGCTGTTACTTTAATATAACGTATCTGGTCGTTTGCTTAAATAATATACTGTCTTATTTGCCTCAATTAAATAAGGCATTTCAAATTCGTCAGCTAAATAGTGTACATACCTTAGTTGCCTTTTTTGATTAACAGCAGAAATAATACTCTTCAAGGAAAGATCACCTATTGCCTTATGCGGATGAAAATAATCAGATTGATCAATCAACGAGGGCCCACGTTTTTTGGATAAAGTAATCCCAAAATAAATAGCTGCATGCTGTGCTAATAATTTAGAAATTACATGATTAAAAAATAAAGCATTAGATATCTTTTCAAATAAATATTTACTATGCTTATTGAAAATAAAACTGTAACGATGCCCGTTATAGTTAATTGTTTTAAAAATAACGGTTGCTGAACTTAAAAACTCAAATTTACTAATTTGATGTAAGGCTATCCAGTCAACATTGCTACTATTATAGCTTTGGAGGGAAAAGTAGGTTAAATTCCCAGTTGCAATTACATTATGTCCTTTTAAATTAAGTTTATCGGCTAATTCTCGTTGAAATTCTAACCCACCAAGTAAGACTTTTTGTGCAAAAGCAGTGATTAGGGCACTACTACTTTGCTGACAAAGTACAATCCCTTCTTGACAATCAAAAATCACGCTTTTATAAATTCCTAAAAATGGTTGCTGATGAAATTCATAAATTGCAAGTGTATTGGCATTAAGCAAATAAGTGTTAGTCCTAATTAAATATTGCTCTACTGCCTTATCTTTTCCAACTCGTTCCTGTAATAACTGCTTTGACCAAACTTGATAGCGCGGGTTATGTGGTAAGTGACAAGTAGTATGCGTCTTATTCATGATAATACTCCTTTCTAGCACAATAAAATATACATTTATAGTAATACTATCATGAACAACTTTAACTTAAACACCAAAAAACGGAAACGATAATCGTTTCCGCTCTGGTAATTAATTATTTAATTGACTAATTAATTAAAAGTTAGCAACTTTAACGTATTGCTTAGCAGGTCCACCGATACGGTAGTATGACTTACCATTCTTGAACTTGTAAGGGTTACCGTAAGTAGTTACCTTCTCACCCTTACGCAATACACGACGGTCAGCACGCTTGGTGCTAGTCTTGTAAACGTAAGCATTGTGAGTCAAAGTACGTACAGTACCATCAATGTTGTCAGCCATTACGTATTGGTTGTCACCAATCTTGTAAACTAAGCTACCATCAGCAAGCTTAGTAGCTTTACCATAAACGTCAACGTTAGTGTAAGCTGCTAAAGTCTTGTCGCCAACACGCTTGTGGTTAGCATCGTAAATGTAAGCATTGTGCATAACCTTCTTAGTTACCTTGTCGCCAGGTTTAACTGAACCATCAACGTACTTAGTTTCTACGTAAAGGTCTGAATCGGCACTGTTAATGTGAGTGTATGACTTACCATTAACTACAATTGCATCACCAAAAGTAGCAATTTGGTCACCGTTCTTAACAACAGTCTTAGTGTCAGTTACAGTGTTACCAGTAATCTTGTAAACTGGAACATCTACATCTGATTGAACAGTCTTATAAGTAGCACCCTTAGTACCAACAGTTAACATGAAGGTTACCTTAGTAGTCTTCTTGTCAGCGTTAGTAGCAGAAACAGTAACTGGGTACTTACCAGCAACCTTAGTGTTTACCTTGCTGATATCAACAGTTGGTGTCATAGCAGCTGCACCAGTAGTGTTACTTACTTTTGCAGTAAAGGCATCTTCAATAGCCTTCTTGTCAACTACACCATTAACTGGTACATAGTTGAAGCTTGCGCTATCTGGAAGAGCATCAATTGTCTTATTACCAACATAACCAGTACCATTGTAGCTGATTAATGGGAATGAATCATCAGTAGCAGCTTGTGGATTAACAGTAACTACAAAAGTAGCAGTTTTACCATTAGTTGACTTCAAGTTCAAAGTAACTGGGAAAGCAGCTGCTGGCTTATCAAAACTACTATCAGCCTTTACAGTTACACCAGCATTCTTAAGTGCAGCGCGAACATCTGCCTCAACATCAGCAAATGAAGCAGTAGCAGCATTAGCATCAGTAGTGGTGTTAGCAGCTACATACTTAGCGTTAATTGCAGCTACTACAGCAGCTACATTCAATTGAGCACTAGTAAGATCAACTGAGCCAGCATCTACAGCCTTACCATCAGTCTTGTTTTCTCTAACGTAAGGTGCACCAGTCTTAGTTGCATCAGCAAGGTTGAAGCCGTCACTTACAATACCAAAACCAGCAATTGTACCAGTTGCATCAGCATTAACAGTGTAAGTAGTACCATTAGCTGTAATCTTGTATTCCTTATTAGCTGTTAAACCAGTAAGAGTAATAGTAGCAGCAGCATAGTAAGTAGCACCAGTAGCAAGTTGTGTAACTTCAGTACCGGAACCTACTTTACCTTTAGCTGGAGCTGTAGCATCAGCTGTAGCTGTGTAAACCTTAGCTTTTGAAACAGATACTGAAGCACCTGTTGGCAAAGTTGGGGTTGCAAGTGATGCAGTTACTTTAGAAGCTGGATCATTTGCTGCTAAACTAGCAACGTTAGTGATGTTTAACTTGATTGAAGCTTCAGCTGGAGCTGTATTAGTAGTTCCACCTTCAACCGGTACGTTAATATCAGCTGAAACAGTTGATACAACAGAAGTAGCAACTGGGGCTACGGCTAATAATGCAGCAGCAGCAGCGCTAACAATTCTTAAATTTTTCTTCATGTGGTCTTTCCTCCTTGTGTATATACAAAATAGTAATAGGCTATAGGTTCAGTCGTTTTGATCCTACATTGTTACAACACCCTTCGAGTCGAATTCATAAGTTTATAACTCTTATGAGGTAGCTCTCCAACTGAAGAACGCGCATGCGTACAGGCTGTCGAACCTGAAGCATAGCTATTACTTACCACATTCCATATTGTACCTAGCTTTAAACTAAAATGCAAGGTATGGGGTTATTTTACATACTTTTGTAATAAACGGTTTCATTTTTTTCAAAATGACTAAATTTTGCAATATTAATTAAGCCTATGAATTCAGTTTTTTTATCAAATTAAAGTTATAATCGTTATTTTATTTTACTTTTTATTTTACAAAATATTAACAAAATAATTTGAATATATCAAAAAAGTCACGCGTTTTATAGTTTGCGTGACTTTAACGGTGAAATAATTATAGTTTACGCCATAAATGGCGCAGTTTATAACTTATTTTTTGCAGTATCATCAGAATTTGCAGATCTACTTTCCTAATTTCTAGTATGGTCGAACAAACTAGTAACAGTTCGTTCAATATATGAAGCAGACTGAGGAATTTTATACAAATCAACTCCATCCTTACTAAAGCTGTCTGCTTGAGCAATTTGATTCATTGCCCTTTCAACAGTGACTGCAGTTAAATTTTCAATTGCATCCGGTAAAGCAACATTAGTCTTTTTACCAGCACCATTTAAGAATGTTAATTGCAAAATTTTACTTTTTACGGACATGATTTTTGCCTTTCTTCCTATCATTATTAATCTTTAGTCTTGCTCATTTAGCTTAATTGCTTGCTTTTGAATTAAAGTCGCACTGCCTAAGCTATTACCTTGCAAACTGGCAATGGCAGTGCCAAATTGGGCCAATCCCGTTGCTGTTGCTCCCTTTTTAACATGGGGAAAGATACGATTTTTGCCTTTTTTAGAATTACTGTTTTCATCGACAAACGTATATTCTATTGCTTGATCAATTAGTTCAAAATTCATTTTTATCAACCTTCCTTAATTAAAACTGTTTTAAGTAAGCAATCTGCGCGCTAGATCTCTTACACTATTAATAACGAATTAAAAAATCAAAATGTAACATTTTTTAAAAAATTGACTTTCTTTTATTAAAAACAGCCCTTAGGTAGTCAAATCAATCCAAACAAACTATAATTAATATTAATATTAGTAAGGAGGACAAATTCCTATTATGAAAAAAACTACGATTTGGACAATTGTAGCTGCAGTAGTTGTTGTCTTAGGAGGCAGTTTCTTTTTTGTTAAACAAAATTCAACTAATAATCAAGTTGAAGCTTCCTATAATCAAGCAATTACACATGGTAAAAAAGCAGTCGCAAATAAAAATTATGCTGAAGCTAGTAATAAGTTTAAGCAGGCACTAAATATTAAAAAGACCAAACAAGCAGCTGCTTATAAAAGTCAGGCTGATAACATGCTTGTTACAATTAAATATGCCCAAGATGGTAAATATAATCAGGCATTAAAAGCTATCAATCAAGTCATCACTAAAAGTAATGGGTATCCTGTTTTAACCAAACAGGGAGAAAAGTTGAAGTCTCTTGTTGAAGACGTAGAAGATGATTATAAACACGAAATTAAGCCAATTTTTGCAACCGCCTCTCAAGCTGAGGCTGATAAACAATATTTAAAAGCTATTGAACAATACCAAAAAGTTTTAAATTTACCTTACATTGGCGATAAATACTACCAAAAATATAAAAATATCGCTCAAGCAGGAATTAAAAAGGATAAAAAAGCTGCCACTAATGGTAAATCTGCTATTCAGGGTTATGCCGCTATCTCAGGTAATGGATCCAGTTCAAATAACCATGCTAAAAGCAATAATGCCCAAAATAGTATTGGCGCAACTGGCAATGCTGGCAAAACTGGTGAAGGCTCAATGGGCAATCACCAAGTTAACGGTAAAACTGTTGCCAAAAATCAAATTGCCCAATTACGTAAACGCGTTGGTAAGTTGGGTTACGATGCTATGTCATGGAGCCCACAGGACTTAATTGATCTTTACCGTAGCTCTAAGCGAGCTAATCCTAATCTAATTACTAAAAAGGATGTGCAAAAATATCTAAAGCCCTAATTTAACTCCAAAAAATCGCCCTTAACTTGGGCGTTTTTGGTTATCTTGTACTATTGCTAATGGAACTACTCGTTTTACTCATGCATATAGTAAGAAAGACTAACCCTATTAAGCAGCCATCATTAGAATAGTTGCTTTTACTAGCTAAAGTCGGTAAAATTACTATTGACTTTCACGTTTCCTATTTTTATTAAAGGAGTGTCCGCTTTGACTGAAAAAGAAAATAATATCAAAGATACAGATAACGAAAAAGAACAAGATAAAGAAAAAGAATTAAAAGAAGAAGAACTAAAAGTAGTTATGCCTGAAGCAACATGGACTACTATGCCACAGACTGAGTTTACTGAACAGCCTGACTATCTCCAAGTTTTTACTTACTTTTACATTGCTAAATTCAACCAACAAGATTTGGAAATCATGAATTTATATGATACCAATTCTAATATGGTTGACATTAACCATTACCTACTTGATAATATTCATTTTGAACAAAAAGAGCTTATGCGGCATGCTTTACAATACCATGCGCAAAATCTCCAAAACATTGTCGATGAAATTATTCATCAAGATAATATCAAAGCAGCAGAGATGACTTCATATGACGATTGGAATAATTGGTATGAAAATCGTCGTGATAATATTTCTACTTCTTTGTCATAATTTACTTGTACTATAACTAAAAAAAGAACAAAATATATCCTTAGATGAGAATGTCAAGTTGACATTCTCTTTTACTTAAACAATTTTTATATTAATCTATTGGAGTATAGAATAACTATGGATCGAAAAAAGAAACAGATTTCAGTAGCAGGTCTGCTGATTACGATAGGAATTGTTTACGGTGATATTGGTACTAGTCCGCTATACGTTATGAAATCAATCGTAACTGGCAACGGCGGTATTGCCAATGTTAACCGTGAGCTAATTTTAGGTTCAATTTCTTTGATTTTTTGGACTGTTACCTTATTGACGACTGTTAAGTATGTCATGATTGCTCTCAACGCAACTAATCACGGCGAAGGAGGAATTTTTGCATTATATGCACTTGTTCGTAAAAGAGCTAAGTGGCTAGTAATGCCAGCATTAATTGGCGGTGCAGCATTACTGGCTGACGGCACCTTAACCCCTGCAGTAACAGTAACAACATCAATTGAAGGGCTAAAAAATATGCACTTTGGTTCAAGCATCCCTGTTCCTGATCAAAATTCTGTCATTATCATTACTATCGTAATTTTATTACTATTATTTTCAATTCAAGCTTTTGGTACTAGCATAATTGGTAAGGCATTTGGACCAATTATGTTAATCTGGTTTAGCTTCTTAGGCTTAATTGGCATCCACAATATGATGCAAGATTGGTCTATCCTAGAGGCACTAAATCCTCTTTTAGCTATCAAAGTTTTATTTAGTCCTGCTAATAAAGTTGGTATCTTTATCTTAGGTTCAATCTTTTTGGCAACAACTGGCGCAGAGGCCTTATATTCTGATGTAGGTCATGTTGGTCGTGGTAATATTTTAGGTTCTTGGCCATATGTCTTTATTTGCTTAGCACTAAACTATCTGGGACAAGGCGTTTGGATTTTGCAAAATCCAAACTACCATACAAACGGAACGGAGCTAAATCCCTTCTTTGAGGCGGTACCCACTAATTTACGTTTATTTGCAATTATCTTAGCAACAATTGCTGCTATTATTGCTTCGCAAGCTTTAATTACCGGATCTTTTACCCTTGTGTCTGAAGCAAGTGGACTTAAATTCTTACCGAGAATGAAAATCAACTACCCTACAACTGAACACGGGCAGATTTATATCCCTGCTGTTAATAAAATGATTTGTGTAGTCACGATTGCAATTGTTATGTTCTTCCGTACCTCAGAGCATATGGAAGCTGCTTATGGTCTATCTATCACGGTTACCATGTTAATGACTACCTTGCTTCTATTTGAATATTTAGGTGCCAAAGACCATCCACTGATTTTACGTCTTTGTTTCCTTATCGTTTTTGGTTTCATCGAAGGTATGTTTTTAATTTCTAGTTTAACTAAGTTCACCCATGGTGGTTATGTTACAGTCTTAATTGCTGGCTTCATTGGAATTATTATGTTTATCTGGTTCTTCGGTAATAAGGTTCGGGACAAACATGAAGGAGCGAACACTTATGTTCGTTTAGATAAATATACTGATATGCTGACTGATCTTAGTCACGATGATGATTATCCAGTCTATGCTACTAACTTAGTCTACATGGCTAAAGTGAAGTATAATAAATTTATTAAACGTGAAATTTTATATTCAATTTTGGATAAAAGGCCAAAAAGAGCGGGAGCCTATTGGTTTGTTTCCGTAAACATTACTAATGAACCATATACAGCAAAATATGCCGTAAATACTTATGACACCAAGAATGTAATTAACGTTCAATTGTATTTAGGTTTTAAAAAGCAAACTAGTGTAAATGTTTATTTACGCCAAGTGGTTCATGATCTAATTAAAGATGGAACAATTGAATCGCAACCACAAGAATATACAACCTCACCTGGTCGAGAGGTAGGTGACTTTTCATTCGTCATTGTCAAAGATGCCGTCAGCCCACTAACTAAATTAAAAGGCTTTGAAAAATGGATTGTTACGGCTCGCGTTTGGTTACAAAATTTGTCCTCTAATCCTGCATCTTGGTTTGGCTTGGAATATACTGATACTGTAGTCGAAAGCGTACCATTAATCTTAGGTCGACCAAGTAGGGATTTACATATTAAACGAGTCGCCTCATGTGATTATTCTCATTTAAAAAATGAAGATGAAGTAATTCAATAGTTAATAATCCTGCATATAAAAAAACACTGATCAAAAATTTTTGATCAGTGTTTTTTGTTACGTTGTTTGCCAATTACCAAATATCTACGCGTTTATCGGGATCTAGCCACATGCCATCTTCAGGTGTTACCGCAAAAACTTTATAAAAGTCATCTTGGCATTGAATTTGTACATTAGCCCGTAACGGACCAGGTGCATGCACGTCGACGGCTGTTTGCGTCTTGATTGATTCAGTTAATTGCTTATTTGCCCAAATACGAGCAAAATTCTCAAATAGTTTCTTTAAATCATCATTTTCATTCTTAGCAGCTTCAACAGCAGCGGTCAAGCCTCCTTGATCAGCAATATTTTCCGAAACAATTTGCTTACCGTTCAATTTCACTGGTCCATATTCAATACCATCAAACAAATCAATTTCTTCTTGTGTTCGCTTTTTGAATTCAGCATAGTCTGCTTCGGTCCACCAATTAGTCATATTACCTAATTCATCAAATTGAGCACCATTATTATCAAAAGCATGTGAAACTTCATGAGCAATAACCGTCCCAATGCCACCAAAATTAGTTGCTCTATCCTGCTTTAAATCATAAAATGGTGCTTGCAAAATGGCTGCTGGAAAAGTCAAATCATTTCTTTGGGGATCATAACAGGCATTAACCAAATTACCCGGCATTGCCCAAACCGTACGATCAACCTTTTGATGTAGTTGCTCAATATTGTACTTTTGTTCTGCAACAGCAAAGGCGCGCTCATTAGAATAAAGGCTACCGCCTTGACTGGCTGGAATCACTTTCAGCCGATTGTAAATTTCTTCTATCTTATCTGGGTACCCAATCTTAAGCTCTAAAGCCTCAAGTTTAATGATTGCCTTTTTCTTAGTTTCAGCAGACAGCCAGCTATTTTGCTGTAAACGATCTTTATAGACATCCAACATCCGCTGAATCATATCTTCAACATCTTTTTTCGCATCAGCGCCAAAGTATTCTTTACCATAATACACACCAACTACTTCACTAAAACTTCCATCAGCGATATGGTAAGCTTGTTTATTGCCCTCAGCCAATTTAGGTTGACCAGATAGGGCTTGACTAAATGGAAAAGCAGCTTCACGAAACTCTTGCGACAAGTCAGAGGCAGCACCATTAATAAAGTTAACAATCATCCAGCCTTTTATTTCAGCGAAGTTATCCTTATTAATAATTTCATTAATATGGTCAAGATAACGTGGCTCTTCGACAATAATCCGCTCGGGTTCTTCACCAATTACTTCTTTAAGATAATGTTGAATCTTAAATTCACTAAATTTATCTTCAAAATCAGCAATCGCCATTGGGTTGTAGGTAGCTGGATAATCAGCCCATTCTTCAGCAGACTTGACTACTTTAGCCAACTTAGCATCAAATTCAATAGCAGCTGCCGCATATTTTTGAGCTTCATCTTCAGCAATACCAGCCATTTGAAGTAACTTAACTGATTGCTGTTGTAAAATTGCCAATAACTTGGGAGCATCTGCGGTTTGATAAGTGGTAGTATCTGGTAAAAATGTACCTGGACCAGCAAAGTATAATACATTAACTTTGGTATTTTTCATGTCAGGCTCCACATCAAAACCAAATGGTAGCGATGCAAAGGTAGTCAAGTCAGGAGCAGTTAAATTAAAATCAGAAAAATCCTTGATACCGGTCAAAATATTCAAATCGGCTTTGATTGGCTCAGCACCTTCTCTGTTACGCTTATCAAAATCACTAGCTAATTGATATAATTTGACTGCCTCTGCTAAATTAGGGATAGCAGGAATTTCTTTTTTGCCAGTAGCAAAGTCTGCAAAATCTTGCATTAAATGTTTCTCAACATTAACATCAATACCATCAAAAGATGCCATTCGCGAGCGATCACTCGGAATCTTTGTCTTTTCAATCCATTCCGAATTAACTGCCAAATAAATATTGTCTTGCGGTCGAGTACCTACTTTAGGCTCAATTACATCACCGCTACCGCCACGAACTGCAAAATTTTTTCTCATGCTAACACTCCTTTTAAATTAAAATTAAAATTTGAATAAATTAATATTGTCATTTTAATTATACAGCTTATCAACAAATATTTAACACATTATTTATATAACTTAATATATTTCCTTAACTTAGCATACAATGGTAAAAGTAATAGTACCATTAAAAATATCCCACCAGCAGCAATAATAAAAAAGGGAATATATCCTGCACGATCAATTATCATTCCCCCAAATAAGGGACCAAAGGCTTGGCCAATTCCCCGCGCTACATTAATCACGCCCTGATACTTTCCCTTACTGCTAAGCGGAGATAACTCATTAACATATGCTGGAACTGCGGGAAACGCCGTTGCTTCACCTAAGGTTAGGACCACCATTGATAAGGCAAAATGAACAAAATCACGAGCAAAAATAAGTGTAGCAAAAGAAATAGCAAACATTAATGTACCAAAAATAATTTGTTGAAATAGGTTTTTAAATAAATAGGGATAACGAGCTAAAATTACTTGTACAATTACGATAATTGCCCCATTAAGCGTCCATAGCAAACTATATAAATGAAATGGTATACCTAATGACACCATGTACACTGAAAGGTTCGATTCCCAATTCATATACATTAACCAAGTGACTGCCAAAGACAATAAAAAACCACACATTAACATCGTATTGTACTTAGGCATTGGTTCAAATTTATTTTTTTCCCCAACTTTTACACTTGTATGCCTTTGCCGGTGAAAATTACTAATTGGTCGATAGTGAATTGCTGCGTTAATACAACCAATTATAAATAAAGATGCCGCTAATAAAAATAAGAATTCAATTGAAAAATCGTACAAATAACCCACTAAAAGCGTACCTGTGACAGTACCTACATTTTGGGCAAAATAAATCAAATTGAACACATATTTTCCTGGATATTTACGCAAACTTGTCGCAATTGAATTAATTAGGGTCCCATCCCAGCCACTAGCAAATCCTGTCAAAACAAGCCAAAACCAATATTCAGGCCAACCATGAAATAAAGCCATCAAAATTAAAATTAAAGCATCGATTCCCAAACCAATTACAATTAGTGGATATGGGTTATATCTATCATAAAGCCAACCTGCGACAATTGATCCTAAGACATTACTGGCACAATTACAAAATAATACAATACCAATTACTGACAAACTAATATGCAATTGTTTATTCAAATAGACTGAAGTTAACGGCCAAACAAAGCTTGACCCAATCCAGGTTACTAATTCGCCTAGTAATAGCCAACGCAATTTGACTTCTGTTTCATTATTTGATCCATGTGAGAGTTTCATTTATTCCGTCCTTCCCAATTAGCATTCCATTTACCAGTTTAACAAGAAGCGTGCAAAAAAACACCCCGACTAATAATCTAAATATTATAAAAATCAAGTTATTGCCTTTGAGACATTATAAAATCATTAAAAAGCTCATCTCTTAAGTGAGATGAGCTTTTAAAATTATTGTTTCTTCTGCTGAATAAAGAACTGTCCTTTATTCACTTGATAATACTTTTGATAACGCCCTATATAATTATGGAACATATATTTAAGTAGTAGCCAACGCTTAAAATTACGATCTTTTTCATAAAAAACCGTAGTACCATAACGTCCTTCATGAATTAATTCTTCAGCTAGACGTTTAGCATTATTATTAGTAGCATACTGCTTAAATACTTTTACCGGAATTCCTAACCATAAAGTATGTTGCGACTTAAGTTTATTACCATAAACTGGCTCTTTTTCCTGCAAACTATCGGTAACATAGTCATCAACGTACCATTTAGCCAAATTATAACCATTTAAAGTAACGTAAAAGCTTGATCGACCTTGCCGCAAATTAATTTCGAAAAACTTATACTTACCATCTCGATTATCATATTTAATATCAAAATTAGCCATCCCGACATAATTTAATTTTTCTAAAAATGATTCAACTTGTTCATACAGCTTTTCATCATATTCAGGCAAAATCGCCATATAATTACCAATTGCCTGCGGAGTAGGATCCTCTAGCAATGGGTGACCTAAGCACATCATTTTAACATGATGATTTTTATCAACATAGGCATTTAAAACACGCATATTAGAATCATCACCCGGAATAAAGTCCTGTAAAATTAAATCTGCTTTGTAGCCATTGCTATAAATTTTACTAATAATATCTTTTAATTCAGCTTCATTATGAATTGTAAAAGCTTTTTTACGTCCTTCAAAATGAACATCAAGCCAAGATACCGGATCTTCTGGCTTTAATTCGATTGGATAATCGAATGGAAGCTTTAAATAATTTTCTGCTTGATAATCAGCTACGGTCACAATCTTAGTCTTAGGATAAGGAAGCCCATATTCTTCGGCAATTTGATAAAAGCCCTCTTTTGAAATTAATTTTTTCAACAGATCATAATCAATATAAGGAACAATGAAAGTTGCTTCAAGTTCTTCCTTGTGTTTAGCTAATAGTTCGGCATAGCCATCACCACAAGCAATTAAGATCACCGGCTCTTGATGATCTTGGTAGATTTTCATCTGGTCACGCATAACTTCAATAAAAGTTGGATCTTCACTAAACCCTTGATGTAGTTCAACGCTTACAATTTTGGAGTAACGAGTTGGCGCCAATTGACTATCAGCTAGTGCTTTAACTTTAATACCATATTCTTCATTGAATGAACGAGCCATACCATAAACGTTAATATCACTACCTAGTAGAATTGGTGTAAAATCCTGTTTCATTTTTTAAAATTTGCTCCTAATTAGACTAACTTGCCTTGTTCAATTAAGTTAGCTACTTCCGGTTGTACATGCTGATAGCGGTTGACTGTCTCATCATAATCAACAAAGAACAATTTGTACCAAACAAGGAAAGTATAAATTGTCCAAATTTGTCGCCGATGCGAACCATCACCCTTGTAATTATCATCAAGTAGCTGCAAAATTTTATCCTGTTCAAAAATATCCTGAACAAAAGCTTCACTAAATAGTTCACGTACCTGTTTATAAAAACGAGGTTCTTGCAGCCATTGTTTAATTGGAGTTGGAAAACCTAGTTTAGGACGTTTAGCCCATTCAGCTGGTAATACCTTTTCAGAAGCCTTCCGCAAGGCATACTTAGTATCGTGCTTATTAACAAGATATTCTGTGGGGATTGAATTAGCCCGTTGCGCTATTTTTTTATCCAAATACGGTACCCTTAATTCCAAAGAGTGCGCCATGGAAATCTTATCAGCCTTCTGCTCAATGTCATTAAGCATAAAATGATGCAAATCAATATACTGCATCTGACGAACATTATCAAGGTCTTTAACCTTTTTAAAGTCTGTTTGATAGATACCATTAACAGTTAATTTATTACGATAAGATGGTTTCAAAATACTATTAGCATCTTGAGAAGTAAATATCGTTGGATAATCCAAATCATAAATAACCGATTGACCAACATAAAATTCACTTGGTTCCGCTAAGTTAGTATAAAGATGAACTTTCCCTGGAAAATTGGGCATTTTTTTAATTTTATGGGCTAACTTAACTTTAGTCTTCTTAGGTAATTTTTTGCATTGATTTGTAAATGCTTTGATCACATTGTTATGTGTGTGCATACCATAATTAACATAACCTGCAAACAGTTCATCTGCACCTTCACCTGATAATGCTACCGTAACATGCTTACGTGCCATCTTACACAAGTACCATAAAGGGATAATGGATGGATTAGCATCAGGCTCATCCATATGATATTGCATCTCAGCAAAGTCATGCATTGCTTCATCAGCATTTACCTTATCTGAGAAAAATTGCCAACCTTTAATATCAGCTAGTGCCTTAGCCTTAGATGATTCATCATAAGTAGCATCATCAAAAGAAATCGAAAAAACATCATCCGGATTTAAAATACTAGTAATATAGCTGGAATCGACTCCCTCTGACAAAAAGGCACCTACTGGAACATCAGCATTATGGTAGAGCTCAACTGTTTCACGTAAATCTTCATCAATCTTATTAACAGTTTCTTCAAAGCTTAAATTATTCGCTTTATATTCCGCATCCCAATATTGATGCATCTTCATTTTGCCAGCTTTATACTCAAACCAATGTCCAGCCGGGAAACGATGAATCCCTTTAAAAAAGGTTTCAGCCAAATCATTGTATTGATTCATCAAATATGGCTTAACTGCTTCAGTATTTAAACGACGTTTAAAACCTGGAAATTGCAAAAAGCTCTTAATTTCGGAGCCCATAAGTAGCTGACCATTGTCATCACTATAATATAATGGTTTAATGCCAAAAAAGTCACGTGCACCATACATTGTTTGTGTATTATCATCCCAAATAATAAAGGCAAACATGCCTCGTATGCGCTTAAGTAACTCAGCCATTCCCCATTCCTCATAGCCATGAAGTAAAACTTCAGTATCAGCCTTAGTAGTAAAGGTATGACCCTTTTCAATCAATTCTTCTCTTAACGGCTTGAAATTATAAATTTCACCATTAAAAACAATTGCCCGCGTCTTATCTTCATTAAAAATCGGTTGACTTCCACCACGCAAATCAATAATTGATAATCGTCTAAAGCCAAGCGCCACTTTATCATTAGTGTAAAGTCCATCTGAGTCTGGACCACGGTGCTTAATTGCTGCCATCATTTTGCCAATTGCAGCTTGTTTATCGTTTATTTCTGGATTATAAAACGCGACAATTCCGCACATAGTTTATCTTCCCTTATTTTCAGTAATTTATTTTTTAGTCTAGTCGCTCTATTATATGCTAAAAATCACATATTTACCAAACTACTTGTGAATTTTTACTAAATATAAAAAAATCGTCTCTTACTTGCAGCACCATAGCCAAATACTTGAATTAAGTGTCGATGTAAATCAATATTCACAACATAACCCGCAAATTCTGCTTGATGATCAATCTGTCGTTTCCAATTTTTATTATACTTAGTAGTTAAAACATGTTTAGGACCCATCAAAGCCGAACAATTAAATAAAATATATTGAATACCATTAATTCGATATTGGTCTTCACGGTGCCGATGTCCACAAAAATAGGCGATAATTCGGGCATTTTTGACATTAGTGAAATCAAAATCATTAGCTAAGCGAAATTCCGCAGGAATACCATAGCTAGAATGCATTCGTCCTTTTTCACCTTGATTAAAGGCTACTAATAATTCATGAAGAGAACGTCCATTATATTTCAAAGCATTAGAAGCTTTACGATTAATTGGATTAGCATGGCTCATAAAAATAATATTTTTATTCGAAGACTGCTCCAAAATTTCAATAATTTCTTCAATTTGATCTTCTCTAACACCTAAGGTAATTTTGGCATCATATTTTTTACGGCCTTGCGCATCCAAATAATAGGGTAAGTCTGAAGTATTAACCGCAATAAAGCGAACATTATCTATATCATAGTAACAAACCCCGTGCTGGCGCGAAATATAGTTAATCTCATCTTGTGCGTACATCTGCGGCCACATAATATGTTCGAATTCATTTTCTGGAAACGATGCTTTTAAGTCATGATGCTCATCATATTTATCATTTTCATCATGATTTCCTTTAATCATTATATATGGAATGCAGTTTGACTTAAAAGCATCACGTAATTTAATAAGTTCCCTCTCACCTAAAAATCCGGTATCTGACCCATCAATCCAGTCTCCTAGGTGAACTTTTAAATCTAATAAACCTAAATTATCTAAATAGGAAAACTCACTAACATGGGTTAGCCCATTCCAACCATAAAAATCGATACTGTTGGCATCTTTATAATGGGTATCAGTAATCACACTGACATTTACCGAGTTTTCTCCTTGGCGGACATGCTTTTTTACTCGTTCAACAAATTGTTCTAAATATTCTTCAACCACGTAGCGGCGACCGGTATTCCGATTAGCAAAGGCACGATAGCAGCCTAATTCTTGATTAAAATCACGGACATATTCCGGTTCTAACTTAGTTGTACTTTCTAAACTAAGTGCTTGATGTAAAACACCTTCATCATCTTTATAAACCGTTAATTTATATGGCTGATTATGCGGCGTATGTTGTTCCTCATCAACCCGGTATTCTCCTACGGTTAAGTAATCCTGCATCGGATCAAGTGAGACATTTTTATTTTGCGATAGTTTCTGCTCTCTTACACTACTAATCCGATTAACTAATCCTTTAGCATATCTAAAAAATTCCATTATTCTGCCTCAAGCTAAAGAAAAAGCTGGGCATTAGCCACAGCCTTAATTTTTATTTATTATTTGCCAATGCGTATGCTGCTAACCCAATTGACAAAACTGCATCTTTAGACAATACTGTTTGTAATTCTTGAGCTGCTACTGCTTGAACGGCACCAATTACCTTCAAACTATAGCTAACAACATGAAAATCGACTACATTATTATAAAAATCATCTTCGAAAGGATTTTCATGATTATAAGTCAGATTAATCTCATGTTGATCCACAAAACCATCTACATGATTAGTTAAGATGCGATCATGCAGGTCAGTCAAGTTTGCTGATAAATTAATCAAAGTTAATTTATGATCACTCTCGGTTTCATAATACTGTTCTTGTGTCATTGCAAAGTATTCTTTGACTGGCTTATGCAGTACTTGCAAGCTGTCAATTACACGATAAACAGCCTCGGCATCAAAATCTATTTCTTGGTTTAAAATACTTTCTTGGTTCATGGCCAAATCATCGGCCAAAGTCACTATAGCTAACTTTTCCATGATATCCTCCTAAAGTTCATTCTATATTATACCAAAAAAACTACTATTGCACTTTTTCGAAATAAATTTTTACTCTGTTAACAAAGAATTAATAATTAGAATAATGTTTTTAATTAAAACGGACTACAATTTGTTTATTTTTATCTAAAAATATAAATTTTATTAATTTCATCGACAGCACAGCAAAAACTAACGGTAAATATGACATCCCGATAATAAAAAAAGTAATGCAGTTTTACCTGCACTACTTTTTATTTATACTAATTTTTTACGAATCCAACCAGAAATTGCATCAATAACAATTACCATGACAATAATACCGAGTAAAATAATTCCCACTCGATTCCATTGCCGATACTGTAAAGCAATTATTAAAGGATAGCCAATACCACCAGCGCCAACAAGACCAAGAATTGAAGCTGATCTAATTGAAACATCAAACCGGTATAAGGTATTAGAAATCAGGGCAGGCATTAAGTTAGGTAGGATTGAAAACATGATTATATTCATTTTTGATCCACCAGCCGCAGTTACTGCTTCATTGGGACCATCATCTAAATTTTCAATTGCTTCTGAAAACAATTTAGCTAACATTCCCACTGAGTGAAAACCTAAGGCTAAAACACCAGCTGCTGAACCGGGGCCAACCGCTTTAATAAACATTAAAGCCAAAACTATTTCAGGGAATGACCGAATAATTGCTAAAACAATCTTACCTAAACGTGATATGTACCATTTTTTATGCTTTGTATGTGCTGCCCAAAAAGCAAATGGTAAGGAAATAATTGCTGAGATAAAGGTCCCTAAGAATGCAATACAAACAGTTTCCCATAATTGAGAAACTAAATCTTCACCGGTTCCATTATAAATGTAGGACCAATCAGGATTAAAAATACCTGTAAATATTGCACCAGCAATTTGGCCAGCAGTTTCCTTAATACCACCAAAATCAATCCCTGTACAAGACCAAATAATTAAGAAAACTGTAATTATTGCTATAGCCCAATGTAAGATGCGTTTTTTCCATTCAATTGGCTTAGGAGGCAATTTTTTCATAGTAGTATCCATTAGTTCATCAACGCCTCCCGTGATTTAGATGAAATGTAATCAATTAGTACCACAACCAAAATAATTACAATAATAATTGTCCCGGTTTTTGCATAGTCAAAGACTTGAAGTGTTTGTTGCAAATACAAACCAATCCCACCAGCACCGATATAACCAAGGACTGTTGAAGCCCGCACATTGATTTCAAAGGCATATAGGCAATATGAAATGAAGTAAGTGATAACTTGAGGTAAAACTGCAAAAACAATAATTTGCAATTTATTAGCACCTACAGCAGTTAAAGCTTCAATGGGACCTGGGTCAATTGTTTCAATGGCTTCATAAAATAATTTAACCACTATTCCAAACGTACAAATCGCCAATGCCAAGATACCTGCTACCGGACCAATACCCACAATTGCCACAAAAATTGCTCCCAGGAGTAAGTCAGGTATCGTTCTAATAATATTCATAATTACCCTTAGAATACCAGTTACTGTTTTATTCTTAACAATATTACGTGCAATTAATAATGCATAGATAAAGGCTAAGACTGAACCAATTACAGTTCCCAAAACAGCCATCTTAATCGTCTCCAGCAGAAGCGGAATCACTGCGCCAAGATATGCCCAATTCGGATGAAGCATTTGTAAGAAAATATCAGCAAATTGCCCAAAGTTACTAAAAAAAGCACCTAAACTTGTTTTAGTAACACCAGTTGAAATAAACAAACCGCCAATAAAAATAATCACCCAAATTAAGTTCCAGAATTTGAATTTTTTCTTAGGCAATGTCATTAATTTTTCTGGATCAGTGCTATTCATCTTTTTCACCACCACTGTATATTTGGTCAAAGGTGGACTCTGGCGTTTCACTCATTTTGCCATCATAAATGATTTCACCAGCACGTACGCCGATTACTCGCTTACCAAATTCTTTTGCCAATTGCACGCTATGTAAATTAATAATAACTGTCATACCATGCTTTTCATTGAGCATCTTTAAATCTTGCATTACCCGCCGTGAAGTTTGGGGATCAAGTGACGCTGTAGGCTCATCAGCTAAAATAATATCAGGATTCTGAGTTAAAACCCGAGCAATGGCTACACGTTGCTGCTGACCTCCTGAAAGTTCATCAGCTCGGCTATATACTTTATCAGCCAAATCAACCTGTTGCAGAGCATCATATGCCCTTTGTTTATCCTCTTTAGTAAATAGATTTAGGGTACTCTTCCAAGTTGGATAATATGCTACCCGCCCAGTTAAAACATTACGTAAGACACTCGAACGCTTAACTAAATTAAAGCTTTGAAAAATCATTCCAATATTACGGCGCAACATTCTAAGCTCTTTACCTTTAGCCTTAGTAATTGATTCACCGGCAATTAAAATATCACCGGCACTAATGTCGATTAAGCGGTTGATTGAACGCAGCAAAGTTGATTTTCCTGCACCAGATAAGCCAACAATAACGACAAATTCACCCTTATTAATAGTTAAATTGATATCTTTTAAACCAACAATATCTTTACCATAAATTTTATTTACATTTTTTAATTCAATTATTGGTTTAACTGCAGAATCTGCCATTATATACTTCCTTTTTTATTTTTTAGTTGATTCGATAATCTCTTCATATTTACGAACTGTATTAAAATCGCTGTCTTTACTATTGACATACCCTTCGTGCGTATAAATACTTTCGATAATCTTCTTACCTTTCTTTGATTTACCAATATCAATAAAGGCATTAGCTAACTTTTTCCGAAATGCTTTAGGCATACTTGGAACAACCGAAATTGTGTCATTAGGAATTGGCTTGGTAAAGTAAATTGGCACAACTTGTTTCATAATATTAGGATTATCATCTTTAACGATTGTCCGTGCATCTTCGAAAACAAAAGCTGCATCCGTATCACCGTTTAAAACATTTAAAACAGATTGATCTTGACCTGTAACAGTTACTAATTTGCAACTCTTTCTTACATCAAGCCCTTTTTCCTTTAATTCAGCAATTGGATATACGTAACCAGCTGAAGAGGTCGGACTTTGAATGGAAATTGATTTCCCTTTTAAATCTTTCCAAGTTTTAATCTTAGAACCCTTTTTAACTAAAATTTCTGCACGATAATAGTTAACTAACTCTTTAGTTGGCCGACCATCAGGTTGCTTAACGCCATATCTTTGAGCTTGCAGTAAAACATCTGCTGCCTTTTGCTTATGTGCTAAAACATATCCATTTGGTGGCAAAAAGCCTACATCAACTTTTTTAGACTTCATTGCTTCAACTACTGTGTTATAGTCCGTTGACATTGAAACATGGACTGGAATGCCTAAGCGGTCAGATAGCATTTTTTCTAGCGGCTTGGCCCTTGATTCTAGTTTAGTTGCCGCTTGACTTGGTACAAACTGAACATTTAAAGATTTAGGTGCAGCATTATCTGTACTCTTACTTTTACTTGAGTTACCTGAACAAGCAGTCGCCATCACAGCTACCAGCATCACCGCAAAACCAGCAAGTATTTTTTTAAATTTATTCATCATGCCCTCCCAGACATAAAAAAAGACTTTAGCTAAGAACACAAACGTGAATCATACTAAGTCTTTTACCAACAATATTATTTAAAAAGCGAACAATAACATCATTTTTAAAGAAACAAAAAAGCTTAACTGCAAAATCTCTAATGGATACTTCATTTTGCATCAGCCTTTGCCCCCTTTTCGATGCTTCGGTAATTATTCTATCAAATAATAACAGAAATACTTTATTTAGCAAAGTAAAATATATAAAAATAGCTCATATAAATTAAAAATTATTTTTTGATTGTGTCCATAATTTTATTATATTGTCTAATGGTATCATAGTCACTATCTTTAGCGTAAACATAGCCTTCATGACTATAGACGCTCTCTATAATTTTCTTACCTGCTTTAGACTTACCAATAGCAATAAACGCTTTAGCTAATTTTTTTCGGAAATTTTTAGGCATACTGGAAATAACTGAAATCGTATCGTTGGGAATTGGTTTGGTGAAGTAAATAGGCACAACTTTAGTCATAATATCAGGTTCATCATGTTTAACAATATTGCGCGCATCCTCAAAAACGAAGGCTGCATCCGTATCACCATTTAAAACATTCAATACCCCTTGGTCAGCGCCTTTAACAGAAACAACTTTACAGCTCTTAGTGATATCTAACCCCTTTTGTTTTAATTCAGCGACGGGGAAAACATAACCTGAGTCTGAGGTAATGTCCTGAACAGAAATTGATTTACCTTTAAGATCTTTCCAGGTTTTAATAGCAGAATCTTTTTTAACTAAAATTTCACCACGATAAAAGTTGACTAACTTTTTAGTTGTCACTCCACCGGGTTGCTTTATACCATAGCGAACTGCTTGTAAGAGCAAATCAGCTGCTTTTTGCTTATGTGCCATGATATAAGCATCAGAAGGCAAAAAACCCACATCAACTTTCTTAGACTTCATTGCCTCAACTAGCCCGCTGTAATCAGTTGACATTGAAACATGTACTGGAATACCTAACCGCTTAGAAAGTAGTTTTTCCATTGGCTTTGCCCGCGCTTCTAATTTATTAGCAGCAGAACTAGGAACAAATTGGACATTAAGTGACTTGGGTTCATTACTACTTGAAGAAGTCTTTTTATTTGCACACGCCGTTAAACTAACTGCAAATAATAAGGCCATCATCGTTACAAGAAATTGTTTGACTTTTTTCATTTCTATAATACTCCTATATTCCATGTACAAACTGAAACTTTTTGATTAAAATAGCAAATTCAGTTAATCAATTTCAGTTAAATTACGTTCAATACATTTAAATATTATCATTAATATTCGCAAATTTATAGGATAATATTATTAATTTTTTTATGTACGTTTACGCTATCGCTAAATACGAACATTTAGTTTATGCTTTTCGTAAATAAAAAACATACGATTTACTCGTATGTTCCAATTAATTATTGTTTTTATTTTGCTTTAACTATAGTTCGGATTGCTCTTTAAATTACTTAATTGGCTTATTGTTAATATCCGTTCTAACAATTAAGACATCTGCTAATGCATGTTGATTGACGTATTCAGTTACTGAGCCCATCAACATTCTTTCAACAGCGTTTAAACCAGTTGAACTCATAATAATTAAATCGTCATGATGATCTTGAATAAAGTCATAAGAAATAATGGCCTTGGGACTACCATAACGAATGTGATAATCAAGATTGTCAAAACCAAGGCTATCATGAGCCCAATCTTTTAAACTTTTTAAATATTTTTCTGCATCTTGAGTCATTTGATAAATAGTATCACCTGTAATTACAGTATCTTGGATTTCGCCCAAAAATTGTCTAGTATCAATTACATTTAACAGATCAAGATGAGCATCTTCAGTCATTGCTATTTTTACTGCCTTGTCAAAAGCACGTTCGGCTGCTTCAGAACCATCAACCGGCACTAAAATCTGTTCTTTTTTCATAGTCATAATTCACCCTTTATAATGTACAATCGTTAATTTCCTATATTTTAACATATTTTGGGCTTAGCAATTTTTTTGGAATTTCTTAGAATTGTTTGTACTTTAGTTTATTGCTAAAATGATATTGGAACTCAAAGTGTAAAAGGTGGAGAATTTAATGACTAAAAATTTAACAAATCAACTTATCCCAATCAAGAATGGCCGTAATTTTCGCGAACTTGGCGGCTATAAAACCATAGATGGTAAAACCATCAAAAAGCATAAACTACTTAGAACAGCTAATTGGGCGACACTAGATAAGGCTGACCTTCAATTTCTACAAGATTATGGTGCTAAATATATCGTTGATTTTAGAAGTAAAGACGAAGTAAACCAAGAACCTGATCGTGTTCCTGAAGGGGTAACATACAAGTTCGACCCGGTTTTCAGTGAAGATTTAACTAACTCTTCTAAGGGAATTGATGAAATTATTAGTCAAGAAAATGATGATCCTAAAGCCGGCTTTAACCACATGTTTATTGCCTACGATGATATGATTAAAAGTGAATCAGCTCAAAAGGCATATCGTAAGTTTTTTGACATCTTATTGGCTAACACAGAATCCGATAAAAGTGTACTATTTCACTGTACTGCTGGTAAAGACCGGACTGGCTTAGCGGCAATTTTAATTTTATCTGCTTTGAATGTGCCGCTTGCAACCATTAGAGCAGACTATTTATTTACCAACACTGCCACTGAAGATTTCGTTAATAACTTTTTGCAAAAGGCCAAAGACAAGGGTGCCAATGATGTAGCAATTAGTAATTTAAAAGACTTACAAACTGTTTGCCCAGAGTATTTTGATTACGTTATCAATACTATAAATAAAAATTATGGTAGTCTAGAAAACTATTTGCATGATATTATGAGACTAACTGATGATAAAATTGCTCAATTACGCAAAATTTATCTAGATTAAAATGATAAGGAGAGAAAAATGGGTAAAACAAAGACTGTTTATTTTGGCGCAGGCTGGTTTAACGAAAAACAAAATAAGGCATATCAAGAAGCAATGTCAGCTTTAGCACAAAATCCAACAATTGACCTTGAAAACAGTTATGTTCCATTAGACCACCAATATAAGGGTATTAACGTGGCAGAGCATCCCGAATACTTACATGATCGAGAATGGGCAAATGCTACTTATCGGGGTGACTTAACTGGTATTAAAGCAAATGACGTCATGATTGGCGTTTATCTTCCTGATGAAGAAGATGTAGGCCTGGGCATGGAACTGGGCTATGCGATGTCCCAAGGTAAGTATATTGTTTTAGTAATTCCTGATGAAGATTTTGGCAAATCAATTAACTTGATGAGCTGGGGGGTGTGTGATAATGCCATCAAAATTAGCGAGTTAAAAAATTTTGATTTTAACAAACCAACTTTCAATTTTTATGATGGTGGTGTCTACTAAACTAAAACAAAAACCGTTTCACAAGATGTGAAGCGGTTTTTTTATGTCTCAATTTTAAGCCTGATACCGTGACTCTCCTTCTAAGTAAGTTTCACTCAAAGTCATATCTTGATTTAATACTAAAAAATCAGCCGCCTTGTCAGGAGCAATTGAACCACACTTATCTAAAACATGGGCACTTTTAGCAGGTACATAAGCAGCCATCATTACTGCTTCTTCTGGTGTGGCCACATTCCAATCAACAACATTCTTTAAAGCAGTATTAAGTTGCAAAATACTACCAGCTAGGTTATCACCTGTTTTAAGGCGGGCCATCCCAGCTTTAACATAAACTGGTAATTCGCCAAGCATATAATCTCCATCTGGCATCATTCCAGCTTCCATACAATCTGTTATCAAACAAATGTGTTCTGGTCCCTTAGCCTTAATCAAGGCACGGACCATTTCCTTATTCACATGGTGCCCATCACAGATTAATTCGGCAGTTACATTATTTAAGGCCATTGCTGCATTAGAAATGGAAGTATCATGATGAGCCGGATCAGGCATGCCATTAAAAGTATGAGTAAACATTGAAGCCCCTGCCTCAATACCAGCCTTGGCTTGGGTATAATCGGCACTAGAGTGTCCTAAAGCAACAACTACTCCTTCTTTAACAACTGCCCGAATAAATTCTTTGGCACCCTTTCTTTCTGGTGCAAGTGAAATTTTATTTAGTAAGCCTTGCGAATCCTCACGCCACTGCTTAAATTGATCAATATCCGGATCAAGCAAATACTTAGGATTCTCTGCCCCAGCATGCTCGGCAGTAAAATATGGTCCTTCAAAATGGAGCCCTTGAATTTTAGCACCAGTTTCTTCACCTTTATGCTCACCAAACATTCGGCAAATTTCAGTTAAAGTTCTTGCGCTAGCAGTATATGTGGTCGGCAACCAACTAGTTACACCTGATTGTAAAAAACCTTCTGACAGCCGATTAACCCCGGCCCAGTCGCTACGCATTATATCTTCATTAAGAGAGCCATGAACATGTGTGTCAACTAAACCTGGAGCAATCCACTTGCCACTGTAGTCAATAATTTTACCTTGAGGTTTTTCATTTTCAGAATAGTAAAAGCCAAATTTACCATTATCTTGAATTTCTAAGTAACCACCATCTTCAGTTACATTTTCAAGAAAAAATTTATCTGCATGGATATAATAAGTCATTATTTTACCTTTCTTTACAAAATTCAGCTTAATATTTTCATCTTCATTTTAGCTTAATAAATTTACCTTTACCAGTTCAATCACAAATACTACAGAAAGTTTCTATTTTTTAGTTATAATAGTAGTAAGAATAGTTAACAGGAAAGCAATAATTATGATACAAAAAACAAGCAAACATCAATTAGGAGCGTTAACTGGTGCTAACAGATGTGAAAACTTTTACGAATTACACTTTGCTACCGGAGAAGTAGCACATTTTTACATTTTAGCAGATGGTATTTTTCGCTTTTTACTTGATCCAGAACAAAACTTCAATGAAAACCGTACAACTTATATTCAATTAAATAATTTTGACGAAAGTGCATTTAAACTTTCACGTGTCCATGCAACCAACGATTCATTAATTATTCATGCAGGTAATTATCAAATTATTTTTGGGCAAAATCCTGTATTAATGAGCATCTTTGATGAAAAACTACATCGCATTCGTATGGCCCAGGCCAAACCACTAGAACTATCAAATGAAGCTACAAGTGAAGCTCTCATTCAGAAAAAAAATGAATTTTATTTTGGTGGCGGCTTACAAAATGGCTATTTTAGTCATAAAGGACGCAAAATTATGATTAAGCATGATCAAATTACTGGAAAAGGCGGCATTCCGCTACAGGTACCATTTTTTTGGTCAAATGCTGGTTACGGTGAGATCCGTAATACTGCCCAAGAAGGTATATATGATTTTGGACAGCAAAATCCCGAACTAACATTGATCAAACATCAAGACGTGATTTTTGATAGTTTTTATATAATGGGCGAAACACCCCACTCTATCTTAAAAAAATACTATTCTTTAACTGGCCAACCCCAGCTATTGCCTAAATATGCGTTGGGCTTGGGACATATTGGCAATTTTATTACCACTCTTTGGCAACCAAGTCAGGCCAAGGAACGCAATGCCAGTCGTTTTGACAATAGTTATTATACTCGTACTAATGACCCCACTGTTGCCTCTGGTAAAGCTTCGCTTAATGGTGAGGAAGACTATCAATTTTCTGCTCGTGGTCTTATTGATCGTTATAAAGCAATGAACTTCAACTTAGCCTGGCTTATCCCCAACCATGGTGTATCAGCTGTTGATTACCAAAGATTTAATTTTTTCAATGATTATGCTATCGACCAAGGAGTTCAACCAGGATTTTGGTATGAGGGCCAGCCTACTTTACCATCTAAAAGTAGCTTTAGCTATGCACGTAATGAAACTGCAATCGGTACCGACCAGGAGCAATTGCAAAGTATTTTACAACCTAAACGTCCATTAATACTGCGGGATGGCGGTTTTATGGGGATGCAAAATAAAGCAGCCTTAATTTTTGGTGATGTTGGTGGAAATTGGGAAAACATCACCACCCAAGTTGCGGGAATGATTGGAGCCAATTTATCAGGTCAACCTTTAGTAGGAGCAGCAATTGACGGTGCTCAAGGTGGCGGAAATGCTCAAATTTATGTTCGTGATTTTCAATGGAAAACCTTTACGCCCTTCTTATTTAATATCGATGATCAAAGTAATTATAGTAAAACACCATTTTCCTATAATAATAAAATAACCAATATAAATCGTGCATATCTAGCATTACATCAACAGTTACAAAGCTATTTATACACGCTAAATGCTCAAGCTCGAACTGGAAATCCTATTATGCAACCATTATTTATGGCATTTCCTGACGAACGAATAAATTATACTGAGCAATTCAACAGCGAATTTATGTTAGGTAATAATTTTTTAATTGCGCCTATCACAAACGGACGCGAAGATGCTAATTGCGATTCACGTAAAGATAATTTATATTTACCCGGCAAACATATAATGTGGATTGATCTACTTACTGGAAAAAAATATGCTGGTAACCGCGTCTACAATAACCTGTCATTTCCCCTATGGCATTTGCCAGTATTTGTGCGTGGGGGGAGTATTTTTGACTTTGGTCACCGTAATTTCTTCTTTTATCCCCAAGGAGAAAGCGAAACTGTCATTTATAATGATGATGATTTAACTGCTTTTAGCGAGCATCATTACGAAACACATATTAAAAGCATAGTTAAAGGTGAAAAGCTGACCATTACAATTGATCCAATTAAAGGCGACTACTCCTCATTAAAAACTGACCAAGAAACCCAATTAACCATAATGTGTGATTCGTATTCTGATCAAGTTACAGTAAAGATCAATGATCAAGTTATACAAATACAGCAATACGGTACAATTGATGCCTTTAATCATGCACGCGAAGGAATCTTTTATAATACTAATTATGCTTTACCAGAATTTGCTCCATATCTGCAACAAGGACAAACTGCTTTTCAAATTAAACTAGCAAATCGGAATATAACCGATGCCAAAATTGAAATTACCATTAATAATTTTTCTTATAATAGCAAAGTCATGGTACCTGCTGTTACTAATGGGCTTCTCCCATCTCCCAAATTACCGTCAGTTGATTCAAATAAAATTTCAGCCCATTCATTTGAACTTACTTGGTCTCGCCCTGGCAATGTTGAAGTTGAAATTAATCATCTTATTTATGAAGGAATTTCCGGTAAAAGTTTCACTTTTCATGAATTGACCCCCAATAATCGTTATATTATCCGTATGCGCTATGTAGCTGGAAATAAGGTATCCGAGTGGTCTGATCTTTTTGGAGTAATTACTAAACACGAAGCAATCGAAAACGCAATTGCTGATATTCTAGTCACTAGCAATTGTGAAAGTAACTCTCATCACCCACTAACTTACTTAACTGATTTAAAATTAGCTAGCGAATGGCAGACTAACCAAGTTAGCTTGCAGGATAACCCACTCAAATTAACTTTTACTTTTGATAAAGTAGAAAATTTGAGCCGGATGGTTTTTGTGCCACGCAATATTGATCACAAAGCAAATCCAGTTGATGTTTCCATTTTAGTATCACCAGATGGCAAGAACTTCACCAGTTACATCGATCACTTACAATGGAAAGCAGATAGCAAAAATAAAGTAGTAGGCTTACGTGACGTAACTGCTAAAGCAATAGAACTTGTTATTTATCAATCATCTGGTTCGCTAGTTGCTGCACGTGAAATTTTCTTTTATCGCGCTAAAAAATAAATTATTTACATTTAAATAATCAAAAACTGCAAAATATTAATAATATTTTGCAGTTTTTGATTATGATTTTTTAATTATTAAATTCTATTACTTGAATTTCTTGGCCATGTTTCACTGCGCCTGCGTCAACTTCTGAAACAGAATTAATAATGTCCATATTGGTGTAGACAACTATTATAGTGCTATCGTATTGCTTGGTCTTGATCATCTCTAAATCCATCTTCACTAAAAGATCACCTTTTTTAACTAGATTACCTTCATGGACAAATACTTCAAATGGTTCGCCTGCCAAAGCAACAGTCTCTAGTCCTAAATGAATTAAGATTTCTAAACCGTTTGCTACCGTAATACCTATAGCATGCATAGTTGGAAAAACAGTTGTAATAGTCCCTGCAACTGGAGAATATATTTTTCCGTTGTTAGGCTTAATAGCATATCCATCACCTAACATTTTGGTTGAAAAAACATCATCTTCCACAGCTGTAATTGGAATTAAATCCCCATCACAAACCGCCTCAACAATAAATTTATTTTTTTTAAATAAGTTAAACATTTTAATACCTACTATTTTTTATATCTAAGCAAATAAATAGCACGAAACAAAGGCTAAAAGCTATTAAACAAATTACCGATATATTTTTAATAAGTTTATTCTCTGCTTGATATTTCTCTTTGAAACTACTTATGCGTAACAGACCAAAAATCGCTAAAATCAAACATAAAATATTGCCAACCATTAATTGACTAACTGCTTGACATAACATGAAAAAATGATAGTTTTTAGGATTTGCTATAAGTTCATCTTTTTTCAACCATAAATAATAGCCTAATAAAAAATCTGTAATTGCGATAATTATTTCAATACTAATAATTGGAAATTTAGCTAAAATCACTGGCATATTCTGTTTCATAATAGTTAATTCAAAGAATAAGAAACTTCCGAAACATAGTGGTATTAAAAGTAATGCATCGATATACAAAGTTAAGATTCTTTTTGCATTTAAATTGCTTTTATTTAAAAATATTAAAATATAATTATTTATATTAGATATCATTATTTTCACTTTTTCTATTTTGCCAGATACCAAAATTATTAACTAATAAGTCAATTAATAAATATGCGAGTATAAATGATACATTATTATCTGTACTAAAATTAACAGTTGGATAATAAAAATTATAATTAGCAAGCGAAGCTAATTTATTTTTCTTCAAGTCCGTAAATGACACATAACGCAATTTATTATTAACTAACTCAAATTTCCCTAATTCATCATTTATTTCTTTATTATCACCTGTATAAGAAATAATAAAAAGCATATCACCCTTTTTAGCTATCTTACCTACTCCTTGTAATTCACTCACAGCAGCAGGTAAAACAATGGAAGAAATCCCAAAAATTAATAATTCATGCGAAAGAAAATTTGATAGCATTTGTTGAATCCAACCAGTTGAATATATATATATGTTTTTAGCATTACTCAAATCTGTATAAAAATTTTTTAGGTCAAGCGATTGAAAATATTTCAATAAATTTGCCGTTTCTTTTGTTAAATCTGGACCAAAATTATTCGATATATCTATATTGCTCAATTTTTGTTTATTTTCTATATAAACCTCATTTAGATAAAACTTTAGTTCACTATATCCACTTAATCCTAAATGTTTGCATAATCGAAAAATAGCGGATTTCGAAACAAATAATTTTTCTGCAAGTTCCGAAAGACTTAATGTTTTACATATTTTGGCATTATCTAGAACAAATTGAATTATTCTAATTTCGGAATCATTTAATTTGCTACTATTTTGATAAACTAAAGATTTTAATATTGACATTAGTAAATATACGCTCCATATAAAGTAGTTACTTACATTTTATAACTTGCTTTTTATTTATTAAAGCGCTCTATTGCATTAAATATGCTAATTGTGACTACTATTGTCTTGATTTTTCTTTCGCAATTCTTGCATCGCTTCAAGTACTTGAGCAACATCAAGACCAACAATAACTTGAATTGCCTTACCATGATGAACTACACTGATTGCTTTGGCAGCCTTAAACTGAGCATCAGTTCCTAATTTTTCTGGATCCTTAACGGAAACTCTTAACCTAGTTGCACATGAACTCAACTCTTTAATATTTTCATCCCCACCAAGTAAGTCAAGAAATGCTATTGCTCTATCAATGTAAGGATTACTCTCTGTTTTATTATTATCAAAATTTTGTGATTGTAAATTTTTTCTATTTTGATATTCCTTCTTATTTAGTAGCTGAACTTCTTGATCATCATCCTCACGACCAGGAGTAATATAATTAAATTTTTTAATCATGAATTTGAAAATAAAGAAAGTAATAATTGCAAAAATAATACCAACTATAAATTGAATTAAAAATGTTTGCCAGTGATGGTTCCATAAGGGAATCCAATTTTCAGCAGCCATATCAATTGCACCGCCAGAAAAATTACCAACAACTCCCAAACTAAACATTACTGTATTCATAGTTGCAGCAATAATTGAGTAAATTATCCATAATATTGGAGCTGCAAATAAATAAGTAAAATCAATTGGCTCAGTAATTCCAGCAAAAAATGATGTCAAAGCAGCAGGAATAAGTAATGCTGAGGTTTGTTTTTTCTTACTCTTCTTTGCTGTTGCATAAAACGCTAAACAAATGATTGGAGCAAGAAAAACTTTTTCATTGCCATACAATTGGAAACCCATTGCTGGTGCTAATTGTTTCAAAGGATGAGTACTTAAAGCAAATTGTGATAAATGTTGTAACCAGTATGGTTGCAGTCCACCAGCAACCACTGCCGGACCGTATTGAAATGGAATATACACCAAGTGATGTAGTCCGGTTGGAATTAAAACTCTATTTAAAAAATTGTAAATCCATACTCCAATAACGCCACTCTTCACAATAAATTGCTGTATTCCACCAATTCCTAACTGAACCTTAGGCCAACCCCAACAGGTTAATACGGCTACTGGTATCATGATAAAAAAGCCTAAAATATAAACATATGTCGATCCTTGAAATGTCCCTAACCACTCAGGTAATTTTTTATCAAAATAACGATTGTGAAGCCATATTACAATTCCCGCAACAATTAAAGCTCCAATTATACTGGTATCCAATGTTTTAATTCCCGCTATTTCAGTTAATCCATAATTAGTTGAATTTTCAACAAGTTGAACTTTAGCAAAATTAGGAATACCAAAATTTTTACCCCAGTGAGTTAAAATTGCGCCAATAAAATAATTATAGGTCATGTAAGTGATTACAGATTCCATTGCCGCTCTGCCTTTTGCCTTGTTAGCCAGCCCAATTGGGAGTCCAACAACAAAAAGTAGTGCTTCTTGCTTAAAAACTGTCCAGCCGCCTGCTGAAATTGTATCCCAAATAGAATTCCAAGTAGTTCCAGGATTAGCTAGTGATCCTAAGACTTGTTGATTTGTAAATAAACTACCTAGCGCAACAACAATTCCTGCAAAAGAGAATAGAAGCACAGGTACAAACATTGCGGCACCAAATTTTTGAAACTTTTGCATCATAAGTAACTATCCTCCCTAGCAATTACTTAAGTTCTGGCCAATATGGCTTATTAACGGGGATCATATCATCAAGAATCTTTTTTGCCACCAATGCATCAGGAACTGTTTTATTAAGTGCAAAAGCTTGCCACATCTTGGTATATGACTTTTGTTCATAGGCATCAACAACTAGTTTTTCACATGTTTGTTGTTCCATAATCATTCCACGCTCAAATACTCCAGCTTCACCAGTTGCCATTGCTTGAACACCATCAGAACCAAACCAACAAGGCACCTCAACAATTGAATCAGGATCAATATTAGAAATAGCACCATTGTTAGCAATATTAGCAAAAAATTTCTCATGGGTGTTATAAGCTATAGCATGACAAATATCAACAATATAATTTGAATGCTCAACACTTGCTTCCCATAAATTACCTTTTGCTGTACCAGCTTTAACAATTCTTGCACATTCTTCAAAAACCAATTTTTCACGATATTCTCGAATTTCATCAGTTCGTGTATGATTTGGATCTGCATTGGAAACTTCATATTGTGGATAATAGTAATATTGCAAATATGTATTTGGTAATGCTTCAGGATCAAGGGCAAAACAGTCCTTAGCTTTCTTAAAAGTTTCAGCCCAACTTTCCTCTGTATCTTTATCAAATTCACCCCCAATCCAGTAACCATTTTTTGAAAGATGTTCTTTTAATAGTGGAGTCAAATCTTTACCCGTATTTTTATCTCTAACTTCTTTCCACCAACCAAAATGATTAAGTCCGTAGTAATTAACATCAAGATCATGGTAATCATTTAATCCACAAATTTGTGCCATTCTAGTCATAATTGCTACTGGCATATCACAAATGTTAATGACTCTTGAATTTGGTCTAAATCTACGACAAGCCTCTGCAACAATAGCAATTGTATTAGAATAATTAATCATCCAAGCATTAGGTGAATATTTTTCCATCCAATCAATAATCTGTATAATTGCAGGAATTGATCTCAAACCATATGCCATTCCACCGGGTCCTGTTGTTTCTTGACCATTAACTCCATATTTTAATGGTATTTTTTCGTCATGGTCTCTCATTTCATATTTACCTACTCTGATTGACCCCATTACAAAATCAACATCAGTAAATGCCTCTTCCGGATCAGTAGTATATGAAAACTCAATTTCTGGTGCACGCTCTTTCATAATAATTGCACACGCGTCACCAATTTTCTTTTGTCTGTTTGCATCATTATCATAAAACTTCAGTTTTCTTAATGGAAACCTATCCTCATTAGCAATTAAACTTAATACAAAGCCAGGTGTGAAGGTACTTCCTCCACCAGCAATCACAACCGAATAACGTTTATCATTTTTAGACATTTGTTTTCTCCTTTAGTTCATATATCCATATGGAGCAGTATTATTTTTGTAGCTAGCTTACAAGTTTATTTATAACATTTTTTCTACTTTTTGTATGCGCTTTCTTTAAAAGAAGACACGTATTTCATAACTTGAATTATTTGTTTCATTTTAAGAAATATTTTTCAAAATTCTTAATTGGTACTATACTTAACTACAGCTAAGCAAAAGCCATATCTCAAAAAAGATATGGTTTTCCCTTTTATTTATCAATCATCTGGTTCACTAGTTGCTGCACGTGAAATTTTCTTTTATCGCGCTAAAAAATAATATACTAAAAAGTCTAAGTTCTCGAATTTGAGAACTTAGACTTTTTGTTTAAGAATTATTATTGTGGTAACTTGTCTAAATTAAAATAAGTCATATCAGTGAATTTTTGCTTACTATATTTTTGAGCTAATTCTAACGTTGTAAAGTACTGATTGACTACTTTACCTGTATAATCTGCTTCAAAGACAACTTTAACGGTTTGCCCATCTATGTTTTCTTCATGCATGGTATAAGCTGTGGCCATCTTGGGAGCATGGTCATCCACTGGTCCAATCACGGTCCACTTTAATCCCCGCATCTTGCGTGTTTTTCCAATTCTCAGCGCTTTTTCATAATACTTGTCGAACTTACCTGTCATTTGCCAAGGATATTTATTCGTTCCCTTAACTTTGCCAACAACATAGACAACGGCGTAAAGCTTTTTGCCATTAGTCCCAGGTCTTGAAAAAGAATGCTTGGTAATCTTCATTGGTGACATATTTGAAACTTGGGTAAACCATGTCCCGCGTAAACTTTGCGGTAAGGTATAGCATTTGCCAAGGCCGTATTTATTACCTTGGGTGGTGGCGGTAGCTTGAATAGTTTGTTCAGGGTGCACAGCAACCGTAGCTACTCCTGCTAAGGATAGCCCCATGGCCGTAATTAATGTGATTATTTTTTCCTTTTTCATTTACTTTTCTCCTTTTCTGTAAGCATGACGGTTTCAGTATATGCTACAAATTATATTTCTTAAGATTCTAATAAGCAAGCGCTTTCAATAAGTATATTTAATTAATACTTAATTGTTTTAAAAAAATAAAACCGCATTCCATAGTGGAAACGGTTTATATTAGTTAAATTTATCTTGTTTAATTATCCGATAAATAGAAATCATTAAAACTAAAATTGAACATAACATTGCAATATATGCCATAGGTCCTATACTGATAGCCGCCATCGCCTGCTCATGCGCTAATCTATTTTCCATCGCATAAGCCACAATCCATTTACGCATTAAATAAGGGGTTAGTAATAAATCCACCGTAGCAATCAATGACGCAACTAAAGTGGCATTACGAGCATGTGGTTCACGAAAAAATTGAGCCAATACACAGAATGCTGGTGCCAACATTAAAAGTAAAACCCATATAATAATTAAACGACCTGCATTACTATTCATCATTTGCGCACTATTAGTGGCATAGCGGTACTTCCCCCATAATTGTCCCCCAGTTAAGGTATTAAGTAAACTTAAGAAATATGACCCTTGTTGTCCATAAATACCCGCACGATTTGATAAAATTCCTTGAATTACTTGTAACCCATCAGTTGAGCCTGCAGTTGAAAAATTAACCGTTACAACTTTTTTCATATAAGTTGCTAAAAACATAATAATTGAGCCACCAAATTGTAGCGAACGTAGCATACTTAATTTTCGTTGCGCTTTTAATTTAAATTCTAAACTCAATACTTGATTGGGATGATGGCTACGCGCAATCACCAACACACCTACTATCACCAATAATAGTAATAAAACTAATAGTAACCATAATTTAGCCATTATAAAGAAAATCGCTAATACTATAACTGTAACTGCTAAATAAGGCCGATCAGAAAATATTTCCCAAAAATTCAATTTGAGATGACGATAGTTAGTACGCGCTTTTTCAGTTTGAGATGTGCGCACCGTTGGGGAAGAACTACCGGCTTTTTCATTATTTGTCATGTATTTTTTACGGTACTCATTTCTAGTAATATGTGACTGCTTACCCATAGAACAATCTTCCTTTCAAAAGTACTATCCTAACACGTTTTAAGTATAATTTTTATGGTTTAGTAAATTCTTATTAAATTTATTGTGCTAGAATAAAAAAGACGATAATTTTTAATAAATTAAAAAAAGAAAGATGAGGGAATTTTGACACAATCGACTAAATTACCAGCTAATTGGCACAAAGCTTTTTATACCTTGTGGTTAGGCTGCTTTATTACCGGCATGGGCTATTCAATGACAATGCCTTTTATCTCATTATTTATTGCTGACTTAGGTCACTACACGCAATTACAAGTTAGCCTTTATTCCGGACTAGCTTTTGCAATGACTTTTATTGCCCAGGCAATAGTTTCACCTTATTGGGGAAATTTAGCTGATCGTAAGGGCCGCAAATTAATGTGTATGCGGGCATCTGGGGTAATGGCTTTAACAATCACAGCAACCGGTTTTGCACCTAACGCGATCTACATTATTGTAATGCGTTTTATTCAGGGCGCTTTTTCAGGTTATATTAACAATGCAACTGCTTTAATTGCTGGAGAAACCCCACACCAAAAAAGTGGTTGGGTTATGAGCCAGATGATGACCGCTGGAACCGCTGGTAACTTAGTAGGACCCCTTTTAGGTGGTGTTCTCTCAAACTTTTTTGGTAACTGGCTTGGAGGTGCTTGGGGCTATCGAATTCCTTTCTTTATTACAGGATTTTTGATGGTACTAGTTTTCTTAGGATCAACTTTTTTAGTTAAAGAAGATTTTACTCCCGTTTCGCGAGCAGAAATGAAACCAATGAGCGAAATTATGCATACTTTACCACATGTAAAATTAATTGCTGCTATGTTTGTCACCACTTTACTAGTCCAAGCTGCTAACATGTCAATTGATCCCATCGTTTCGCTTTATGTTAAATCAATGATGCCTAATAGTAAAAATATCGCTTTTGTCGCTGGAATTGTTGCTGCAACTCCTGGTCTTGGCACCCTATTGGCTGCATCTAAGATTGGCCACAAAATGGATGAAATTGGTCCACTTAAAATTTTACGTGTTGGGTTAATTGTTGGTGCTATTCTTTTTATTCCTATGGCACTTACACATTCACCTTGGATCTTAGCTGGTTTGCGCTTCTTGCTTGGAATTGCCAGTGCCGCAATGCTTCCCGCTGCACAAACAGTCTTAACTTTAAATACACCATCTGAAAGTTTTGGCCGTATCTTTAGTTATAATCAGTCTTTCCAAGCCGTAGGTTCTGTCTTTGGCTCATTAATGGGTTCTGCAATTTCTGGTGTGTTCAATTATGCAACCGTCTTTTGGACGACCGGACTGATGCTAGCAATTAACTTCGTCTTAATTATCCTATTTAGTCTTAAAAGCAACAATAAATAATATCAACTTAGTGATTAGAAGTTTTGCACTTAAATCCTTATATTGCGCTGAAACCTCTAATAACTAAAAACTTAACTGAATTTCAATTTATTTTATATGTGATTATTAAGATTGATACAAATAATTACTTACTAAAATTATTCAATAAAAAAAGCGTGATTTTAAATATCACGCTTTTTATTGATAAATAATTAGAGTTAGTATTACTTACTTGCTGCTTTACCAGCATCAAAGTATTTCAAACTGCCGATTTCACCAGCAAGCTTAAACTTGCCATCCTTATAAACTAATTTAGTAACCGCATCATTGGCCATTCCAGTTCCTTGATATTCTGGATAGTTTTGTGTCGATAAGAACAAGTTAATGGACATACCTGAACTAACTACCAAGACATTGCCACCTTTTTTCTGTTGCTTCTTAGCAATCATGGTCAAAACTTCAGTCATACGTTTTTCAACCGTCCCTGAGCTTTCTGCGCGATATTGCGCTGGAAGATTAGTATTCAACTTGTTTTGTTGATCTAAACCATAATAACCATCTTGCATCTTGTTTTGCAACATTTTACCGGTTTTTGCTTGAAAATCTTCGAGGCTAGTATAACCTAAATATTCTGCAATTTCCGGTACATTTTTAGCAATATCTGGTCGACCTTCGTAACTGCCATAATTACACTCACGCAAACGTGGATCTACTTTCAGTTGCACTTTTTTGTTACCAGAATATTTCAAGGCCCCTTTAGCCGTTTTTTCTTGCCGAGATAAGTCGCCCGAATAAGCAGCACTAAACTTAATACCTTTTAAGCCCTTCCCTAGATATTCTGCACCCTTAATGCCGTTTTCAGTTAACGTAAAGTCGCTCCAACCTTGCGCTAAATGCATCACATTAGCAGTAGTTTCTCCATGACGAGTTAAATAAATTGTTACTGGCTTATTGCTTTTACCTTTAGCGCTAACTGGATGTACACTAAATGAAAATGCACTGACTACACTAATTAATAGTACTAAAAAATGGGACAATTTATGTTTCATTTTCTTACTCCTAAATTATAAATTTTAGCTTAAATCTGCTCCATTAGTGGAGATAACTTGCTTATACCAATCGAATGACTTCTTCTTGAAACGGTTAAACGTTCCTTGACCTTCATCATCCTCATCAACATAGATAAAGCCATAACGCTTGGACATTTCACCTGTTGAAGCACTGACTAAGTCAATACAGCCCCAAGGGGTATAACCCATTACATCAGCACCATCAGCAATTGCTGCAGAAATAGCTTCGATGTGTTCACGCAAATAATCAATGCGGTAATCATCAGCTACATAATGATTTTCATCAGGTTTATCGACTGCTCCTAAACCATTTTCCACAATAAATAATGGCTTTTCATAACGATCAGATAATTGGTTAAGCGCAATTCTTAAACCAGCTGGGTCAATCTGCCAACCCCAGTCGCTTGACTCTAAGAATGGATTCTTAACACCACCCATTAAGTTGCCGTTAGCCGTTTCTTGATTTTCATGTGTTACATCAACAACAGATGACATGTAGTAGCTAAAGCCAATATAATCAACTGGATATTTGGCTAATAATTCTAGTTCCTCGTCAGTGTAGTCAATATCAGATAATTGAACCCCTTGACGGGCTAGCAAACTCTTCGTATATGCTGGGTAATGGCCACGTACTTGCACATCAGCACAGAAGAAATTATTAGCTTGATTAGTTTGCAAAGTAGCCAATTGGTTCTTAGGATTTGAATCGTAGCTATAAGTTGTCGCATAAAGAATCATGCAACCTATTTTCATTTCTGGATCCAATTCATGACCAATTTTAACTGCTTTTGAGCTAGCAACAAATTGATTGTGCCAGGCTTGATAAACGTTCTTCTTATCTAAGGCACCATTACTTACAGTTAAGCCCTGACTCATGATTGGAAAATGAGCTGCACTGTTGATTTCATTAAAAGTCATCCAATATTTAACTTTATCCTGATAACGAGTTAAAACAGTTCGAGCAAAGTTTTCAAAGAAACCAATTAACTTCTTATTCTTCCAGCCACCATATTCTTTAATTAAATGTAGCGGCATTTCATAATGCGAAATAGTAATAACTGGTTCAATATGATTCTTTAAACATTCATCAATTACGGCATCATAAAACTTCAAACCTGCTTCGTTAGGTGTTTCTTCATCCCCATTAGGAAAAATTCGGGACCAGGCAATTGAAAAACGGTAGCACTTAAAGCCCATTTCACCAAACAATTCAATATCTTCTTTAAAATGATGGTAATGATCTATACCAATGTGGTTAGGATAGACTTGCTTTGCATCAATTGAAAAGTCAAAATCTGGTGAAGCGATTATCTTCATTCGATCCTTACCACCAGGTAAAACATCAGCTACGGATAGACCTTTACCGTCTTCTTGATAAGCACCTTCTAATTGGTTAGCTGCAGTAGCACCGCCCCATAAAAAGTCTTTAGGAAAATTATTTGTAGTCATCATATACTTCTTTTACTTCTTTCTTTACTAATTATTTCAAATCTAGTAGTTGATCGCCAAAGGTCACATTACCACTAGTTAGAACTGTAACATCTTGATAGCTATTTGAATTAGTAACAACAATTGGTGTTGTTACCGGATAGCCAGCCTTCTTAATTGCCGCCATATCAAATTCAATCAAAGGTTCACCTGCCTTAACAGCTTGATCCTTCTTAACTAATATTTTAAAACCTTTTCCATCTAATTCAACCGTATCCATTCCAATATGAATCATTACCTCAGCGCCTTTTGCTGATTTAAGACCAATTGCATGTCCGGTTGGGAACACCATTGCTACTTCACAATCAAATGGTGCACAAACTTTACCTTCCTTAGGCTCAATAGCGACTCCTTTACCCATTGAACCACTAGCAAAAACTTCATCCTTAACTTCATTTAACGGCACAATTGTACCTGCTAAAGGCGCAACTAAAGTTTCAGCTTGGTTCATCGCTGTAGCGCTAGTTTTGACAACTGGTTCAGTTTGAGCTGCTGAAGCTGCTAAATCAGTATTGTTTGCAGCTTGACCATCACTTGGAGCATCAACACTATTTTTTCCAAAGAGCATTTGTAATAAGAACCCTAAGACAGTTGCCACAGCCATAGCAATCATTAAGCCGTAAACTGTCCCATCAACACCATTTTTACCAATTGCACCTGGAATTGAGAAGATGCCCATTCCAGCCATGATATAGAGCTTTGTACCAAACATACCAATTAGTCCACCGCCAATACCAGAGGCAATACAACTGATAATAAATGGCTTTTTACGTGGAAGTGTTAGTCCATAAATAGCTGGTTCAGTTACCCCAAAAATACCAGATACAAAAGCTGGAATAGCGATACTACGAGTTTTTTCATTCTTAGTTTGGAAAATCATTGCTAAAACAACACCAGTTTGCGCAAATGAAGCTGCCAGCGATAGACCAACAATTGGATCAAAGCCCATAGCGGCAATGTTAGTCATCATCACCGCAACAAAGCCCCAGTGCACACCAAAGATTACAAAGACTTGCCAGAAAGCACCCATTAAAATACCAGCTAAAATTGGACTAAAGTTGTAAATAGCACTAATAACTGCAGCAATTGCATTACCTGCCCACGTAGCCACTGGTCCAATGACTAAAAAAGTAACCGGTACAGTAATCAAAAGAACAACAAATGGTACTAAGAAAGTTTTAACCACATCAGGAATAATCTTACGCGCAATTTTTTGTACTTTTGAAGCAAACCAAATTGCTAAAATTATTGGGATAACTGATGAAGTATAATTCATCGAAATAACAGGAATTCCAAGGAAAGTCATGTGGACTGGAGCTTGCAAAATTGTGCCCTTGAAAACCGTAAAGAGTGCTGTTTTACTACCAGCCATAGCTACGATAGTTGGGTAACACAAAGCAGCTCCTATTGTCGCTCCTAGATACTCATTAATCCCAAACTTTTTAGCTGCAGAAATACCTAAAATGATTGGCAAGAAGTAGAATAAACTGTCACCAATGGCATTCAAGATCATGTAAGTCCCAGAATTGGCTGTTACTAAGCCAAAAGACAAAAACATTGCATTGAAACCCTTAATCATTCCGGCTGCACAAAGTGGTCCTAAAATAGGGTTAAAGATACCAGAAATCAAATCAATAAAACGATCAGCGATGCTCATGTTACTGTTATCAACATAATCATCACTAACTGCACCGCCATCGCTAAAGCCACCGACTTTAATTAAAGTATCATAAACATCGGCAACATTATTACCAATAACTACCTGGTATTGCCCCCCAGATTTAACTAATGAAAGTACTCCATCAGTCGCTTTCATCTTTTCGTCATTTGCCTTTTTCTCATCTTTCAATTTGAAACGCAAACGTGTCGTACAATGCACCACGCTAGCGACATTATCTTTACCACCAACATTGGCGATAATTTCTCGACTTAATTCTTCGTAAGCCATCTGATCCTCCTAATAAAAACAACAAAATAAAAACCCGCAAACCTAAAGAAGACCCCTTGCATCATTGCAATAGACTTTTCTTTACGTTCTCGGGTTAATGCCTGTAAACAGTAACACACCGTACAAACTAATATTTAAAATTACTCTGATTCCTTAGCTTTACTGTCTCCTTGTCGATGCGTTACCCGCCAAACATGGAGTGTTAAATAAACTTCATCATCAGGTTGTAATTTCCAACCGGCCTGTTTAAGTAAATAAGTGCCAATTTTCAAAACTGTTTCGTATGACTTTTTGTACTTTACCTTCATCAATTCTAATAGAGACTGATCTAATTCACTACCATTATCTTCATCATTAATTTGATAAAGGTGACGCACCATAAACGAACGTAAATGGGTCATAAAGCGATTAAAATTGAAAGACTCCGTATCTAATTGCATACCATATTGATACTCAATTATTTCAACTACGCCACTAATTAGTTTAGTAATTTTGACAGTATCTTGGAGTCTCGTCTGCTTAGAACTGGCATTAATAAAGTGATAAGCAAGATAGGCTACTTCTGATTTAGGAAAAGAAGAGTTAGTTTTTTGTTCAATTAAAGCTAAAGCCTCTTTTGCAACAGTATATTCTTTAGGAAAAAGTTTCCTTATTTCCCAGCTGAGCGTATCCGGACCCAAAGTAAAGCCTTCGTCTGTCCTTTTAAGCATAAAATCAATGTGATCAGCTAAAACTAAATATTGGTAATCAGAAAATTTTACTTTTAATTTGATTGATACTAAATTGATAACATCAGTAGTTAGTGCCAAAGTCCGCGAATCGATATCTTTAACACTATCAATCATTTTAATGTTCTTTTCAACAGCAACAAAACGTCGCGTTATTTTTTGTTCATCAACAAAATCGCCCGGCTTTTTGCCAAAACCAATTCCATTACCAATTACTACCCAATCAACATCAAATTCATCTGACACTAAAGCAGCATTGTTGTTAAAATTTTTAATAAATTTCACTCAGCTTACTCCTACTTCAATAAAAAAACCTATGAGCAGCATGAAAAACTTGTTGTTCATAGGTTAATGCCTGATCGAATCAGTAACACACTTATTTACTTAAAAGATTATACATCATTGTTAAAGCGATTTCAACAATTATTTGTTATTTAAAGTTTGGATTTTTGGCATTACAATTACTTATAGTCTTGTAGTTTGTCAAAGTATCTATTTTAATATAAAGTACATGCAAAGAAATTTATTTTTTAAAAAAGGATAATTATATGACTAAAAAAAAGCAAAATTATTCAGCTAAAAATAAACTATGGGCCTCCATCCGCTTATTAGTTAGTGGGCTACTATTTTATTCAGGAGTTGCTCTAATCTTTTTTGGTTCTGGTTTAGGAAACTCATACTTGGTTCAATTAAATGCTGAACAGGCCAGTTCCAAGCTAACAGCTAAAAAAGCAGATCAAAATAAACAACATAAAACAACTTATGATGCTAGTAAGACTGAATCAATTACTACTAAGCGTTTACTTACTTCTAGACACAAAAAAGCATATGCCATTGGCCAAATTGCAATACCGGCCGTTAACATCCATACCCCTTTATTTGCAGGCTATGGTAGTCATAATCAAAATTTAGCTTATGGCGTAGTAACTTGTCTACCTGAGCGAATTATGGGGGGACAGAATAATTACGTTCTGGCTGGGCACTATATGGGAACTTATGGTGGAGCTGTTTTAGACAACTTACACCTCGCTAAAGCGGGCGACATAGTCTACGTGACCGACTTACATCATATTTATGCTTATCGTATTCAAAACATATCTTTTACTATTAAACCCACCCAAGTCGAAGTAGAAAATAATGTACAAAAAAAGCGACTACTTACCCTAATTACTTGTTCTGATTTCAATACTTCTAAATATGGTTATGGTGCTCACCGTACAGTGGCTCAAGGAGAACTAATCGGCAAAGCAAAGGCGACTAGCAAGAATCTATTGGCAGCAGAACTTACCGGAAAGCAGGAATCTAAGCAAACAAGAAAAATAACCCTAGTAACTGATAAAGGTCATAAAACAATTGCCCCTCAAAAACAAACTAGCTTAATTACACAGCCTAGTTTTTTTCAAAATACTAGGACATTAAGCACAATTATTATTTGCTTAACAATTCTGTTCTTATTAATCATAATTGCAGCGCTAAGCAAGATTTGGTTTTAATTGCAGTATACTTCACTAATTTATAATTAGAAGTTTTTTTATATTAAAACTAACTCTATACTAAATACATTTTTCGTAACTGCTGGTAATCCATGATACTAAAGCCTAATTCTTTTTTGAAAAAGGTAGCAAAGTCACCCCAGCCCTGACGAATGGTTTCGGTAATGCCTTTAATTGCAATTCCTTCCCCCTTAGTTACATTCATCTTAGCGACCATTTGGGAAATCTCATCATTACTGGGCAGCTGACGCGAAACCGCGAAATCGTAAAGCTGGTTAGTTAACAGATAATCGCGGGCAATTGTGTCATCCGCAATTCCCAAAGCCATTAACACTAAGACTGACACCATACCGGTTCGATCTTTACCAGCACTGCAATGATATACTAAGGCTTCCTCTTCGGGTAAGGTTAAAAGTTCAGCAAATACTTTAGCAAACATCGTCTGACTATGTGCATTAAGTAAAGTTTGCTGGTAAATTCGACCCATAAAATTGTTATTTAGACTGAGTAGTTGACCCAAAAACTGAGAATTATAATGTTCCTTTGATTTATCGGCCCCGACTTCAGCATATACAGGGATATCAATCAACTTGACATTTGCCCATAAAATATCTGGCGCAGCATTTTTTTCGTATTGCGAACGCAAATCACAATCAGTAGTAATCCGCAATTGGGCTAATTTTTTTTGATCACTTGCGCTTAAAAAGCTGAGCGAATCTGAGCGATAAATTTTATTCCATTTAACTGTTTGTCCATTTTCATTTTGATAGCCACCAATATCTCTAAAATTTAGTGGTCCATCTAATTTAATGATTCGTTTGTGTGCCAACTTACTCACTCTTTCCTACTTGTTCAATGCTTCTTCACCATGAGCAAAAACTTGCGTAGCTTTAACCGCCCTTTTCCATCCTTGATACAAGCGATTGCGTTCTTCCTCTACCATTTGACATTCAAAAGTTTTGCCCACAACAAATATATCTTTTAATTCATCAAGATCTTTCCAATATCCTACTGCCAGCCCTGCTAAAAAGGCTGCGCCTAAAGCAGTTGTTTCTAATGTTTGAGCACGTTCAATTTTAATTCCTAATAAATCAGCTTGAAATTGTAGAAGATAATCATTATTTGATGCGCCTCCATCTACACGTAAAGTTGGAATTTTGATTCCTGAATCTATCTGCATTGTATCAACTACATCACGGGTTTGATAGGCTAATGACTGCAGTGTGGCCTTAATAAAATCATTACGATTTGTTCCACGTGTAACCCCAAAAACTGCCCCACGGGCTGCCGAATCCCAATATGGAGCACCTAAGCCAGTAAATGCTGGCACAACATAAACTTCATTTTCAGATTTGGATAACTTAGCTGCTGTTTCAGATTCAGCTGCTGTTTTAACCATTTTCATTGAATCGCGCAACCATTGAATAGCACTCCCTGAAACGAAAATAGAGCCTTCAAGAGCATAGTTAATTTGACCATTAAGTCCATAAGCAATAGTCGTCAATAAATTATTATCCGATTCAGTCGGTTCTTCACCAGTATTCATTACAATGAATGAACCAGTTCCATAAGTGTTTTTTACCATTCCTTTTTTCAAAGCCAATTGACCAAAAAGAGCCGCCTGCTGGTCACCAGCAATACCACAAATTGGTACTTTGCCACCAAAAAAAGTATACGAATTAGTGTAACCATATATTTCAGAATTAGATTTAACCTCTGGCAACATTTTTTTAGGAATATTTAACAATTCAAGTATATCTTCATCCCATTTTAAATCATGGATATTAAATAACATTGTTCTGGAAGCATTCGTATAGTCGGTCACATGAACTGCACCGTCCGTTAATTTCCACAACAACCAACTGTCAATCGTCCCAAAAAGCAAGTCACCCTGTTCCGCTTTTTGCTGTGCACCTGCAACATTATCTAAAATCCAACGAATTTTGGTAGCACTAAAATACGGATCAATAATTAGACCGGTTTTTTTATGGATTAATTTGCTATACCCAGCATTTTTCAATTTTTCAGCCAACTTAGTTGTCTGACGAGATTGCCACACAATTGCATTATAAATTGGTTTACCAGTCTTTTTATCCCAAATTACCGTTGTTTCTCTTTGATTAGTAATGCCAATACCTTTAATCTGTTCTGGACGAATTCCTGAATTAATAATCGCATTAGCAATTGTAGTTTGAACTGCATGCCAGATTTCCTCTGCTTTGTGCTCAACCCAACCTGGTTGTGGAAAATATTGCGGAAATTCCTTTTGTGAAGAAGCAACTTTTCGACCTTGATGGTCAATAATCATTGCCCGCGTTGAGGTTGTTCCTTCATCAATTGCCATAATGTAATTTTTCGCCATAAATTGTCCTTTCTATAAGAAAGCGGTTCATCATAATTTTACTACCCCACCTTGCTTTTACAAGAAATAATTATAGCATTGTCCTTATTTTTTAAGTTATACTGTGAACATAAAACTTTTATTTAAAAGAGGATTACATAATAATGAAAAAAGAAATTATTACTCTGACAATTGCAGGGAATGATAGTGATGGTAGTGCTGGAATGACTGCAGATTTACATTCATTTTATGCCCGAAAAGTATATGGTATGGGGCTTTTAACTGCCGCTGTTGCTGGAAACACCACGGGAATCTACGCCCAAGAAGTAATGCCCATTTCATTTATTCAAAAGCAATTTGATGTTCTAAATGATGACTTTGCAATTTCAGCTCTTAAAACTGGAATGCTGGCTAATAAAGAAATTATTACTTGCGTTGCAGCTAACTTGCGTAAATATGATATGGGTAAGATTGTCATTGATCCTGTTATTATGACTAAACATGGCAATACCCTGCTTGACGATGACGCTTACCAAGCTTTCTTAGATGAACTACTACCACTTGCTGATATCATTACACCTAATTTTTATGAACAACAAAAATTAACAGGGCTTTCTTTGGATTCAAAAGAAGAAGTGCTGATGGGGGCAAAAATGTTACAAGCAATGGGAGCGAAGAATGTTTTAATGAAGGGGCGCCACGATAGTCCTTACCAAACCCAAGTAACCGATCTACTGCTGGCTGCTGACGGTCAGGTTTATGAATTTACTAAACCGTTTATTAATACTGAACGAATTAACGGCACAGGCGATACCCTATCAGCAGTTATTGCTGCTGAACTTGCCAAAAAAATGTCAATTATTGACAGTGTTAAAATTGCTAAAGATTTTACTTATGAAGCAATCGCTCATCCAATTGAAGTTGGCTCAAAATATGGTCCAATTAATCATTTCGCTGCCCAAGAAGATATTGAATAATTATCTTTTGCTCACGCTTTACCTTTAGGATATACTTTAACCAAAGAATAGAGGTAGAGATAAAATGGCAGATAAATCAATTAAAATTGCATACTTATACGAAGACCTAATGAATACCTATGGTGATTCTGGTGATGTCAAAATTATTCGCTATTTACTAAAAAAACAAAATTATACAACTCAAATAGATAATATTTCTTTAAACGATAACTTTGACGCTTTTGACTATGACTTTGTTTTTTTTGGTGGTGGCCAAGATTTTGAACAAACTGTAGTTGCCAAAGACTTACCACGTCATAAAGATACTTTAACCAACTATATCAATAGTGACGGCCCAATGTTAGGTGTTTGTGGGGGCTATCAATTAGTTGGTACTTATTACAAAACTAATTCTGGCATTACAATTAAAGGACTAGATATCTTACCCTTCCACACCGTTTTTAAGTCAGATAAGCGAATGATTGGTGATACTAGGTATCTGAGCGACTGGGGTGAAGTTAGTGCCTTTGAAAACCATTCAGGACAAACATATTTTGATGATAAAGAAAAACTGCATCCTTTAGGCAAAATGATTGAAGGTTATGGTAATAACCCCCAAGATAAAGTCGAAGGGCTACGTTATCATAACTTTATTGGTACTTATTCTCATGGACCATTATTAAAAAACCTTAATGTCGCCCAAGCAATTGTTGATATGATTTTGGCTCGGCATGAAAAACGACTTGCGGCTCAATAAGTTAAAATAAAGTTTAATTTTAAAAAATTCTGTATATTAAAATAATACCTGCATTTAAATATTCGGGTATTTTTATTATGTATCTCCAAAGAAGGATTTATAATGTCTACAATAAAAGATGTTGCAGCTTTAGCAGGAGTCTCAATTGGGTCTGTTTCAAATTACTTAAATGGCAAACAGCAGCGAGAGAGCACTTCTAAACGAATAAAGAAAGCAATGAAGCAATTAAATTATCATCAAAACATCATTGCTAGTGGCCTTAAAAAAAATAAAACAATGTCAATTGGTATTGTAATAAATCAGTTAACTGATTTTTTCTCAATGTCGATTGTTTCTGCAATCGAAACTTATGTTGAAAAATTTGGTTATAGTATTATTGTTTGTGACTATCATGATGATAAAGAACGTTTTGAGCAAAAAATAGATTTTCTACTCAACCGCTCTATTGATGCAATAATAGTTTTTCATCAAGACCACTCTACTCCCATGCTTCAAAAGGTTGTTGAAAATAATATTCCAATTGTTGCTATTGATGCTCCAATTCAAGGAATTAATTCCGATGTAGTTGTAGTTAATAATTATGATTCTTCTAAGACTGGCGTAAACTACCTGATTAACAAGGGTTATAAGAATATTGGTATCATTGCTGGATCACCCAAAAATTATATTTCACAAAAAAGGCAAAGAGGATACGAGAGTGCGTTAAAACAAAATGGTATAACAATTAAATCTGAATATATTTGGCAAGGAGATTATACAATTCAGTCAGGCTACGAAGGCTTTACTCAACTAATAAACACGGTTAACTTAGACGCAATATTTATTATTAATTACTATATGTCTTTAGGAGCTATGAAAGCTTATCTCAAAATTAAGAAGCAACCAAAAATTGAATTCCTAGTCTATGATCATTTTTTTGTTAATGACATCTTTTATCCAGATGTAAATTCAATCGAACAACCAGTTGAAAAAATAGGGGTAACAGCGGGTAAGTTATTAATAAACCGTCTAGAAAGCCTGACTACTAATAAGGACTATCAAATAGTTTATTGTAACAATTTTTTTAGACACACTTAGAAAGCGCTTGCTTTTATAGAAGCAAGCGCTTATAATTTGATTGTAATTTGAAACGATTCATTTTATTTAAAAGGAGGAAAAATTATGAATATTTTATTAGCTTGTGGTGGCGGAATGAGCTCATCACTTCTTGCAACTACTTTAACCAAAGAGGCAGCTAAACACAATCAAAAATGGAATGTTCAAGAAACTAGTATTGACAAAGTTACTGATAACTTAAATAGTACAGATTATCAATTTATACTACTGGCTCCACAAGTATCTTTTAAAAAGAAGGATTTTGAAGCAGAGGCAGAGCGCCATCATACCAAATTCATTCTAATTCCTATGACCATGTATAACCCTGCGAGAGTAGGTAAATTATATGATTTAATTGCTAAGGAGACAGAATAATGAATTTTGATTCTATTTCAGAAAAAATGGGAAGTATAGCAAATAATCGTTATTTGACTGCTATTAGAGACGGTATGTCCGTCATCATTCCTGTTTCAATCATTGGTTCATTTTTTACAATACTACTTAACTTACCTATTGATTCCTGGAAAACTTTCATTCAACCATATTCCTCAATTTTGTCAGTACCAATGTACTACTCAATTAATTTGATGGCTATTTATTGTGTTTTTTCTATTACAGCACATTTATCTAAATACTATAAAATTGATCCAATCTCTACTGGAGTACTGGCTGAAATGTCCTTTTTCATCCTAGCAATTCAACCTCTTGTTTTGGATAAGCCTAAGGGTGGAATAGCTCCAGGTACTTATGTATCAATTGCAAACATGGGCGCACAAGGGTTATTTACTGCTATACTTTGCGCAATTTTTACTGTTGAAATTGTCCGCTTTTTTAATGAAAAAAATTTAGTGATTACCATGCCAGATGGTGTACCAGCAGCTGTGGGAAAATCCTTTAGTGCACTATTCCCAGGCATTGTAATCATAGTTATTTCATTTGTTCTCAAAGAAATCTTTAAATTAGATATCAATGGCATTTTGACTTGGATCTTTTCCCCAATTGGCTATTTTGGTCGGGATACTTTCTTATCAGCCATTGTTCCGGTTCTTTTGATAACTTTAATTTGGCTTTTTGGTGTACACGGAATGGTTATCGCTACACCGATTCTTTATCCATATTGGTATGCGAACCTTAATGCTAACGTAACTGCAGTTGCTCATAACCAGGCGCCAGTACACTTTATGACTGAACAATTTTTCCAGTGGTTTGTCTGGGTTGGCGGAGCAGGGGCAACACTGTCATTAGCCATACTCTTACTTTTATTTGGTAAATCAAAATTTAGTAAAACAATGGGGGCAGTGACCATTGTTCCTTCAATTTTTAATATTAATGAGCCCCTAATATTTGGCATCCCTATTATTATGAATCCCTATTTTGCAATTCCATTTGTTTTAGCACCTACAGCAATGGCAGCTGTAACCTATGTAGCAATGAAACTTCACTTAGTTGCTTATACTACTGCAGTTGCACCATGGACTTTACCTGGACCAATCGGTGCATGGATGGCTACAGGATTTGACTGGCGGGCAATCGTTCTATGTATTATTAATATTTTAATTTCACTAGTCATCTATTATCCCTTCTTTAAAATGTTTGACAATAATCAATTAAAATTAGAACAAGGAGAAAATTAATGAAGGGAATCTCGGTTTACCCAAATAAAAGTAACGTTGATGATTGCATTCATTATATTGATCGCGCTGCTACTTTAGGATACAAGCGTATTTTTACTAGTCTACTAGAATTGACTGGTGATTGCAGTGAAATTCTAAATCGATTTAAAATAGTTTTATCTCATGCTAAAAAACAGAAAATGTGGGTTAGCTTAGATGTTAATCCAGGGCTATTCGACCAATTAAATGTCAGCTACAATGACCTTTCTTTTTTTAAAGAATTAGGTGCTGATATAGTTCGACTAGATTCAAACTTTGATGGCATGCCTGAATCAGTCATGACTTACAATCCCGAAAAGCTAACAATAGAAGTAAATATTAGTAATGACACAGGTAATTTAGCAAATATTATAAGTTATAGCCCTGTTAAAAAAAGAATTATTGGCTGTCATAATTTTTACCCACAACGTTATACCGGATTGGACACGAAATATTTCTTACATACAACTAAAAAATATCATGATTTAGGAATACGCACAGCTGCTTTTATTTCCTCACCAACAGCTGAAATTGGTCCTCATCCCTACAATGCTGGATTACCAACTTTGGAAATTCATAGAGACTTACCAATTGAACAACAGGCACAGTACTTAATTAATACTCAATTAATTGATGATATTATTATAGGTAATTCATTTGCAAGTGATGCTGAATTAGAAAAAATAGCAAAATTAGATTCAAATATTCCCCAATTTTTTATTAAATTTAGTTCAACAGCAACTGAATTGGAAAAAGAAATTGTGTTAAATAACCTACATTTTAATCGTGGGGATATTAACAGTTATGCCATACGTTCTACTTTTGTCAAACTAAAATATAACCAATATGATTTACCAATTAATAATCCAGTCGATAAGTTGCGGCGCGGTATGATTACGATTGGAAATAATGACTTTAAACAGTACAAAGGCGAATTAAATATTGTAAAACAAGAAATGAATAATCAGGATCATTTAAAAAATGTAGTTGCACATATATTAACTCGTGACTTACAATTTATCGACTTTATCAAACCATGGGATAAATTTAAATTTGTTGATATTGACAGTTATTAAAGAATCAGGAAGTAATTTATGGAAAATTTAGAAGAAATTAGTTTTGAAATTATTAGTCACTCGGGACAGGCAAAATCTAATATTATGGAAGCAATTACTAAATCGCGACATAGCGATGAAAATCCACAACCTTTATTAGATTTAGCTAAAAATGAGTTAAAACAGGCTCAAGAAGCTCACTTTAAAGTTTTATCGTCTTTTGCTAAAACAGGTGAAAACAAAATAGATCCTTTATACATGCATGCAGAAGACCAAATGATTACGGCTGAAAGTTTCCTTGATTTTGCAACAGAATTAATTAAAACCAATTTAGAATTAATCAAACTAAAACAGGAACTTGTAAATAAGTAAACTATCCTGTAGTTTAATAATTTAAGTTGACTAAAGGAAAAATAATGCATATAGAAACCAAAATTAAAAATTTTGAAAAAATGGGAATTGGGTTATTTATTCATTGGGGACTATATTCGAAATTCTCTCAAGGTGAATGGTCTCAAAATATCCTAAAAATCAAAAATTATCAATCTGCATTTCAAGAATTTAAACCAATTGAAAAAAATATTACAGATTTAGTTAAATTAGCAAAAAAAGCTGGTTTTAAATATATTGTACTGACAGCTAAACATCATGATGGTTTCTACTTATTCGATACAAAAGGTATTAATTCTTTTGATTGTGTCCACACCCCATTTAAAAAAGATATTATTAAAATTTTTACTGATGAATGCCATAAACAAGGTATAGCACCATTTATTTATTACGCTACATATGACTGGAATAATACTAAATATCATGAAAACTTCAGTGAGTATTTAATAGAATTACGTAAATTAATCAGGCTGATTTGTACTAACTATGGACAAATCGGTGGTTTCTGGTTTGATGGTAATTGGAATAAACCACAAGCAAATTGGCAAGAAGAAACATTATATCAAGAAATCAGAAAATTACAGCCACAGGCAATTATTATCAATAATACCGGACTAGAAAAGCAAGGGCAAAGTGAAGGGAAAAAAGTTGATGTCATAACTTTTGAACGCGGTAATCCAAAAATAGTTCACCATGTTCAAGATAATCGTTATTTAGCGGCAGAAACATCATTAACTCTAAATAAACACTGGGGAAATGCTAAAAATGATCTCAACTATATCTCAGCTAAGCAATTAATTGAACAAATATGCCATACACGCAAAGTTGGCGCAAATTTATTAATTAATGTTGGACCAGAATTTGATGGTTCATTGAATGTTCATTGCCAATCATTACTTGAAATTGTAAGTCATTGGATGAAAATAAATCACGAAGCAATTTACGGTACTGCTAATTATGAATACCCAACATATCCTTCAACATCAAACATTCATGATTTTATCAAAGGTCGTTATCTCTTCGTTGATAATCTTGGTAATATTGGTAATAGTAATGTTATTTTAGGCGGTGAAAAAGCTCGTCAACTTGTTTTTAATAATTGGCCAAATAATCAAAAAATTAGTCATATTGTTTGGTTAGATAATAATAAAAAATTAAGCTTTAAACAAAACTATACTCAAAAATCACTAGAGATTTCAGCTGATGGATTTGAATATGGAACTAATTTAATTGAACGAGTTGCCAAAATTTATTATAAATAATGCACATATTTTATTTCCACTGCTCTTTTGCGTAAGCCATTTGCCAAAACTGTAATTCGTAGTAGCTACTGCGAATAAAAGCTGTTTGCATCATTTGACGATCAGTTGCGGTGGCTTGACTAGCCAAAATATTTATTAATTGCAAAATATGTGTCACATTGACCTTATACCAGTCACTATCATAAGTATCTATCCATGTTTGATAGAGTGCTACGGGTGAGCCAACTTCAGCTAATTTTTGCCCAATTTCTTGATACAACCAATAACAAGGAACAATTGCAGCGATTGCTGGGGCAAAGCCATCACGTTCGAGTGTCAGATACATATGATTGACATAATTATACGCCGTAGGCGCAACCGCTGTTTGTCTAATTTCCATTGGAGTAATTTTTAATTCCGTAAAAAAATCACTGCGGACAGACCATTCGCAAGCCTTAAGATCTGCTTCACTCTGCAATAAAAATTGTTTGATTTGCGGATTACCTGCTTGTTCAGCTAATAGATGATGGAACTTACTAAATTCAACTAAATAATATCGATCCTGCAGTAAATAAAACCGAAATTTTGTTAACGGTAGTTGGCCACTTTGTAATTCTGTAATGAAAGGATGCACCAGACTTTTTTGCCATATATTTTGTACTACTTGATGCAATTGCTGCGTGAAACTCATTAATTTGCCTCTTTTCTACTTTATTAATTTTATTCTTATTTTATGCCTATTTTTAATTGTATTAAACAGAAAAAATCATTATAATAGAAAGCGATAACACGAGGGGAGCCCCCATCGCGGCTGAGATGGAACTACGTTCTAGACCCTTTGAACCTGTAAGCTAATTCTTGCGTAGGAACGTGTCAATAACCGTTAAGCTTTGACACATGATAGTGTCAAAGCTTTTTATTTACGCAAGTAGGCTAGTGCAATTGTTGGAGGTTGAAATGAAGTTAAATATTCTCAATGAATTACGAGAAAAAAATCCGGTTGTTTTAAATGCTGCTAATTTTGTCACCGTTCAAGATGTTGCTAATAGTTTAAATGCTATTGGTGCTTCACCAATTATGAGTAAGGAAATTGCCGAAGCCGAAGAAATGGTTAAGATGGCTTCAAGCGTTACCCTTAATCTCGGCACCTTAACCCAGTTGCAAATTGCCCAAATGAAAAAAATAGGCGCTTTAGCTACCCAAGATAAAAAGCCTATCGTATTTGACCCTGTCGCTGTAGGAGCGGTTAATTATCGTCTGCAAACAGCGCAGGACCTCCTCCACAGATTTCCAGTTAGCATAATCCGTGGTAATGCTGGCGAAATTGCAGCTTTAGGGGGTTTTGAATGGAATGCCCGAGGAATTGATGCCGGTTCGGGTTCAGGTAATCTTGACCAAATCACCCAAAAAACGGCTCAAAAATTGGACTGTGTTGTTATTGCTAGTGGTGCAACAGACACAATCAGCAATGGCAAGAAGATTGCACATGTTTACAACGGCACCCCGCTATTTCAAGCCCATGTTGGCTCAGGTGATGTACTATCTAGTATTGTGGCAGCTTTTGCATCAGTTGGGGCTGATCCATTTGAAGCAGCTCAAACTGCCACCTTGGTATTTGCAGCTACTGGCGAATTACTAGCTAAAGACCATCCAAAAATTGGCCCTGGCACGTTCGGTATGCATCTGATAGACTACTTGGCTAAAGTTCAAGTTGCCGATATTGAAAAAATAGCAAAATTTGACTAAAGGACGGCTTTTTATGACTGAAAAAATTAATTCTTTCCCCCAAGTATTAACAATCGCTGGAACCGATTCTGGTGGTGGTGCTGGTATTATGGCCGATCTTAAGACTTTTCAAATGCAAAAAGTTTTTGGTACAGCAGTGGTGGTAGCTGTTACCGCACAAAATACCCTTGGTGTACAAGACTCTTTTTTAATACCATTAGAACTAATTGACGCACAATTTACTTCACTTGCCGCTGATTTTAAGATCCGTGCCTGCAAAACAGGAATGCTTGGCGATGCAGCTCACGTGCATCAAGTTGCTCTTAACCTAAAAAAGTATGATTTTGGTCCCATTACAATTGATCCCGTAATGGTAGCTAAAGGCGGTGCACCCCTGCTAAGTAAGGATGCTGTTAAAACTGTCAAAGAGGAACTTTTACCACTTGCAGATTTAGTAACACCCAACTTGCCCGAAGCTGAAGTACTGACGGGAATTAAGGCAAGCAGCGAAAAACAGTATCCCGCATTAGCTCATGCCTTACAAGAGATGGGTGTGAAAAATATTCTAATCAAAGGTGGTCATGCTGAAAATGAACTAGTACGCGACTATGCCCTCTTAGCCGATGGTACCGATTTTTGGATTAGCAGTCCACGTATCCACACCAAAAGAACTCATGGCACCGGTGACACTTTAGCTGCAACAATTACAGCTCAGCTCGCTCACGGTCAAACTTTAAGTGCTGCAATTAAACTTGGTAAACAATACGTAGCCAAAGCTATCGCAGAAACCATCCAAGTTGGCCATGGTCACGGACCACTTAATCATTGGGTAAAAATAAACTAGGAGAAATTATGCAAAAATTTGATTCCACACAGTTAACCGCATATTTTGTCTGTGGAACACAAGACCTGCCCGCAAACAAAAGTCTACCAGAATTAGTAGAAGAAGCTCTCAAAGCTGGCATTACTGCTTATCAATTCCGTGATAAGGGTCCTAAATCAACTTTGAAACAAAGTGACCGCTTATCAATGGCTGAAGAACTACATCAGCTTTGTCAAAAATATGATGTGCCATTTTTTATCGATGACGATGTTGCTTTAGCCAAAAAAGTTCACGCTGAAGGAATCCATGTTGGTCAAGATGATGAAGATATTGCCCAGGTAATAAATGAAGTAGCCGGCCAGATGATTGTGGGCTACTCGTGTTCTACTATGACAGAAATTGCCAAAGGCGACCTTATTGCTGGCATTGATTATTATGGCAGTGGTCCAATTTTTACCACACAATCAAAAGACGATGCTGATCCAGAAATAGGTCTTACTGGTTTAGCTAAACTAGTCAAGCGCACTCGTAGACCAATCGTTGCAATTGGTGGCATTAAGGTTACAGATTTACCAGCAATTGCCCAAACTAATGTAGCTGGCGCAGCGGTCATTTCAATGATTTCCCAAAGTAAAGATATTAAAAAAACGGTTGCAGCAATGCTTACCACCAATTGGCAGCGACAATAAGAACAGTTAGCTTCTTCCTCGTTATTTAAAGTCTTAGCTAACTTCAAAAAAGGCAGTACTATCTTCAGTACTGTCTTTTTTACTTCTTTAAATATACTTCATAAGAGTAGTCTTTACTTTGCTTCAAATTTTTTCAATACTAGGAGGTTTTTAATACGGCTAGGTGCATTGTTACGGCTCTTTTAAATATAATTAATCGAAATTGAGACAAATCTACTTGATCCTCGCAGAATTACCGTTGGACCATTGCCTTTTGCTGTACCATTAATTTCTACTTCACCCAAAATAGTAGCTAAATTGTCCTTAAGTTGCCATGACAATGGCAAGTAGATTGCAACCTCACTCATTAAAGCATTGACATTAATTATCACCGTATCGCCAGCCGGTTTAGCAGAATCTAGATAAACACTAGTTGTACCCATTGTTGAATTAATAGTGACCGTTTCTAAGTTTTGTGAATGAACGTAGCGCGAAATTTCCGATAATTTTTGGTTAATCACGATATGACGTTCATCATTTTCACTGTTGTCATCACCAAAATCACTTTTGGTAGAGGTGAATTCGCCCTCCGTCCAACCTCTGCTTTGACGCTTATTGAAAAAATAAGATGTGTGATAGTGATGCCAGCTTTTTGCAAAAATCAAATGTAATCCCGCATACACTAAACAAGTTGCTAAAAGTAACGTCCACGGAACAATACTAGTGATGTGTAGTGGTTCAGCATAAACAATCAATAAAAAGGCGACTGAAAATACTGTACCAAACAAATTATGATTAACGAGGCTATTGATTAAGCTTACTGCAAAAATTACTGTCCAAAAAATAGTGGCCAAGCCTAAATGAAAAGATAAAAGCTGTAATTGATTAAGAATTAAGAAAACGGCTGCTGCCACTAAACCAATGCCCCACAAAATTTCTTTAATCTTTTGTTTTCTCATGATAAGGACCTTCTCTCATTTAATTTATCACTCAAATTATGATAATAACGGCGCGAAACGTAAACAACTTTGTAAGAATCTCGAAAATGTACTTGGCAATTAGAAATTGATCTAGTCAATGCATAAACCTGTTTTAAATTTAAAATAGTCGATTTAGAAACACGCATAAACTGCCAGCTAAGCAATTTCTCTAATTCATATAATTTATAATTAACGCTAAAAGAATTACCTTTTGTATGCGCAACTACTTGACGACCTTCCGTTTCCAAAAAGAGAATATCATCTAAATTTAAATAGTATGTCAGCTCATTTTTGTAACATTCTAGTTGATTGGGTCGTTCGCTTAGTTCTTGCAGTTGCCGATAGATTTCTTCTACTTCGGCTGTTAATTCTGGTGCCTGAATAGTAACCATTGTTTCAGCAGTATCCGCATTCAAATCAATTTTAACTTTCAAAACTCTCACCTGCCTCTCAATTGGTAATTTTAATTAAACCCTAATTTAAACGTAAAAGCCAGCAACATGGTGCAAGTGGTTCCTTTATCTAAGTAAGCGGTCAATTTTAATAAGTAAATATCATAGTTAGAATTTTTTCACAAGTAATTGAAAAGATCCTGCTAAGAAAGATAACCAGCTAATAATTAACCATTTTGTTTTTTAAAAAATCGTTCTAATTCTTTGCCATACTCAGGCATACCTAATAAAGAAAAATTCTCAATTGCTATTTTAATTGGAAATTTTTGACACGTTGCACTTATTTTTTCCTAAAATTAATGAAATAATAAATACTTATACAAAAATGGATTCCTAAATTTAATAATTTAGGAATCCATTTAATATTTTTAGTTATCGTCTAATAGCTACAGCAAATAAACTAAGTTAAGGTACTTGTTTAGTTAATTACTATTTATCCAGTCCCAGCTTTTGAAAAATTTCATCGACATGACGTAAATGATAATGATAATCAAACGCATCGTTCACGTCTTCTTGTGAAAGATAATTCATAATTTGACTATCTTCAACTAGCTTTTTAAATGAAAGACCTTTATCCCAAGACTTAGCCGTCAATCTTTGCACCATGTCATAAGCTGTTTCACGTGATAATCCTGCTTCATCAATTAATTTAAGTAATAATCTTTGAGAATATATCAAGCCATAAGTTTTATCCATATTCTGACGCATAGTGTTGGGAAAAACATCCAGGTTAGTTAAGATACGATTGAATCTAGTTAGCATATAGTCAATGCCACTTGTTGCATCAGGTAAAATAATTCGCTCAGCACTAGAATGGGAGATATCACGTTCATGCCAAAGAGCAACATCTTCGTAAGCAGTAAGCATTTGCCCTCTTAAAACTCGAGCCATCCCACATAGATTTTCTGAACCAATCGGATTACGTTTATGTGGCATTGCCGAAGACCCCTTTTGACCAGCACGAAAATGTTCTTCAACTTCATGAATTTCTGATCTTTGTAAACCGCGTATTTCCGTGGCCCAATTTTCAATACTAGTTGCAATCAAGGCCAACGTTGCAATATATTCTGCATGTAAGTCACGTGGTAAAATTTGGCTTGTAATTGGTTGCTGCGTCAAATCTAACTGTTTTAAAACACTGGTCTCAACCGCAGGTAAAACATTAGCAAAAGTACCAACTGCACCAGAAATTTTCCCCGATTCAACGCCATGGGCAGCATGTTCAAAACGTTCAATATCTCGGTTAATTTCAGCATACCACCGTGCTAATTTTAAACCAAAAGTTGTCGGCTCAGCCTGAACCCCGTGAGTCCGTCCCATTTCAACTGTATTTTTATATTTAATAGCTTTTTGGGCAATTGTTTGCCGTAACAGTAGTAAATCTTGCCGGATCAATTCATCAGCTTGTTTTAAAAGGTAACCTTGAGCCGTATCTACTACATCAGTAGAGGTCAGCCCATAATGGACCCACTTTTTTTCTGGTCCAAGACTCTCGGAAACTGCCCGCGTAAAGGCAACCACATCATGATGAGTAACTTGTTCCAATTCATGCACTCGTTCAACAGTAAAATTAGCATTTTGAGCAATTTTAGTTGCCTCATTTTTAGGTATCGTACCAACTTCACTCCATGCATTAGTAGCAGCAATTTCTACCTTTAACCAGGCTGCATACTTGTTTTTAGTTGACCAAATTTTACCCATTTCTGGGCGTGTATAACGTTCTAACATAATTTATTTTTCCCAAGGATTTTGTAAAACAATAGTTTGTTCCCGCTCTGGTCCGACCGAGACTGTTACTAAAGGAACCCCCACCACTTCTGTTATCCGTTGCAAAAATTTTTGGGCATTTTCTGGCAAATCTTGCCAAGTTTTGACGTTGGTAATATCTTCTTGCCATGCTGGTAGCTCTTCATAAACTGGCTTGCAGCGCGCCAGTTCTTTTAAGCTTGCTGGATAATAGTCAATTTGCTTGCCGTCCAATTCATATGCAATAGCAATCTTAACTTTATCAAAGTCACTAAAAATATCTAATAAGTTCAAACTTAAGGCATTAATGCCCGCAACTCGCTTTGCATGACGCAAGGCAACTGCATCAAACCAGCCAATACGGCGTGGTCGACCAGTAACTGTACCATATTCATGCGCCGTTTCGCGAATGCGATCACCAGTCTGGTCAAATAATTCGGTAGGAAATGGACCGGCTCCGACTCTTGTAGTGTAAGCCTTACATACACCAATTACGGTATCTAAACGATTAGCACCAACACCAATGCCACTAGTTAAACCACCTGAAATTGTATTTGAAGATGTTACAAAAGGATAGGTCCCTTCATCAAGATCAAGCATAATTCCTTGTGCTCCTTCAAAAAGGACTTTTTCATTTTGATCAAGTGCTTGATTGACTAAAACTGAGGTGTCAGTTACATATTTTTTAATTTTTTGTCCATATTCATAATAAGTAGCAAAAATATCATCAAAGTTAAGTTCTGGCTTGTGATAAATTTGCGTAAATAAGGCGTTCTTTTCCTTTAAATTAGCACTTAATTTTGTGGCAAAAGTAGCTTTTTCAAGTAAATCACAGACGCGAATTCCAATTCTAGAAGCCTTATCCATATAGGCTGGACCAATTCCATTTTTAGTTGTACCAATTTTATTGGCTCCTTTTGATTCTTCTTGGTATTCATCTTGCTTAATATGATAGGGCATAATGACATGTGCACGGTTAGAAATTCGCAGTTTACCAGTATCAATGCCATTTTCAGTTAAATTTTCTAATTCTGCTAATAAAACTTCTGGATTAATAACTACCCCATTACCAATAATGGCTCCTTTATCTGCTGCAAAAATTCCGGACGGGAGTAAACGCATTTTAAAAGACTTATCATTAATTTCGATTGTATGCCCTGCATTATTGCCACCATTGGAACGAACTGCATATGAAGCTTCTTTACTTAGAAAATCCGTAATTTTCCCTTTTCCTTCATCGCCCCATTGACTACCAACTACTGCAATTGCTGTCATTTTTATCCACCTCATACAAAAATATACCAATATAACATGAATAGTTTAGCAATTTACTTTATGATAGTCAAATATAAACACGAATTATTATAGATTGTTAATTATAAATAGTTCGATTTTTAATTGACAAAATTAAATAAATTTATTATAGTTGCTTTGGTTAATAGATATTTATTTAGGAGCATATTTTTTATGAGTAATTATTTTGGCATGGAAGCCTTTGATTATGATGATATTCAGTTAGTACCAAATAAAGGAATCATCAAAAGTCGTCACGATGCTGATACTAGTGTTAAATTTGGAAACCGAACATTTAAAATACCAGTGGTTCCAGCAAATATGGAAAGTGTGATTAATGAAGATTTAGCAATCTGGCTCGCTAAAAATAACTACTATTATGTAATGCATCGCTTTCAACCAGAAAAGCGGCTTAGCTTTATTGAAATGATGCATCACATGGGCTTATTTGCATCTATTTCCGTGGGTATCAAAAAAGAAGAATATTCTTTTATTGATCAATTAGCTGAAAAAGATATTATCCCTGAATACATTACTATCGATGTCGCACATGGACATTCTAATTTTGTAATTGAAATGATTAAGTACATTAAAGCCAAATTACCAGATACCTTTTTGACTGCTGGTAATATTGCCACGCCTGAAGCTGTACGTGAACTAGAAAATGCTGGTGCTGATGCCACCAAAGTTGGCGTTGGACCTGGTCGAGCCTGTATCACCAAACTAAAGACTGGATTTGGAACTGGCGGTTGGCAACTAGCAGCGCTTAGAATGTGTAGTAAAGTTGCCAGCAAGCCAATCATTGCTGACGGCGGTATTCGTTATAATGGTGATATTGCCAAATCAATCCGCTTTGGCGCAACAATGGTCATGATTGGTTCAATGCTTGCTGGTCATGAAGAATCACCGGGCAATGTTATTAAAATTAATGGTAAAACATACAAACAATATTGGGGATCAGCTTCTGAAGTTCAAAAGGGCGCTTATCGTAACGTTGAAGGTAAGCAAATGCTAGTTCCGTTTCGCGAATCAATTACTAATACCTTGAAGGAAATGCAAGAAGATTTACAGTCCGCGATTTCTTATGCAGGTGGCAACAATCTTAATTCCATTAGATTAGTCGATTACGTTATTGTAAAAAATACAATTTTAAATGGCGATAAATAACTCTCAAAATATTTTTTTGATAAACTTTTATTTTAATGTGGTAATATAAAAAAAATTCCGTTAAAATAATATTTATCTCAGTATTGTTAGGTAGTCAGTACTGAGATTTTTTTTGCAGTTTTTAATTAAAATCTATAAATAACAACGTAGCAATAAAACCACCCTGCCAAAATTATACTTATATATGTTATTGTTTTCATTAAATTCATTTGCTAAAATATACACAACAAGTTTAAGTATAGAAAGATTTGACAGATATGAAAACTACAAAAAAAGCTTTAGAATTTTTAGCTGTTAATTTTATTTTTTTATTAACAATTGGATTAGTTGGCTTTACCCCGAAAGTAACTGCAGCTACCAAAAGTGACGTCAAGGCAAATGTAGCCAAAAAAGAAAATAAATATATAACTGATGAGCAAATTAAGAAGATATTTGATATATTAAAACCTTCATATGGTAAATATTTTGACGATTCAAAAACTAATAAGCAATCGAATAAAACTACCCCTTCTAAGTCAAAGAAAAATAAAACACCTAATAAAAAGCCAAAGCAAAATAACAATGCTGCTACCTTTATGGACTTTCTTTCTACTAATAATTCACTGACTGCCGCCCAAAAAGCAGCTGCTAAAACAGCTGCTACTCTGCTCAGAACTGGTAAATTAGGTAATAAATCAGCTCCTGTTTGGTTTAAAGCTTACGTTGACTTGAATAGCGCAAAAGATGCTACCAGCATTAGTAACATTCAGGCTACCCTTAAAAATTTGAGCAATGTTAATAAAGTACGCGCTCAGCTTAAAGAAAAACAATTAAGAATTTCGCCCATTTTAACCGCACTTTCAATGATTGATGCAGATTATCAAAAGCGTGGCACCTTAACTGAACCACAATATTATGAATATACGAATAATTTAGAAAACTTAGCTAGTGGAACTGATCCCGTCAAAAAATGGCTAAGTGAACAAGCTAATTGGAAAGCAAATGTCACTAAAACACCAAGCTTAGCACCTTACGAATTTTCTCCTAACTGGAAGAACAATAAATATGGATATGCCGTTTATGGCGCTAATGGTTATAAAGAGTCAGGGCATTATTTAAACTTAGTGAACAAGAATCATTGTATCATGGGCATGGCGCATATGATTCCAAACGGTAAGGGATATGTCGATGTTTTTAATGCTGCAGATACCGGAACCGCAAGTTCTTTAAAAGTTAGTGAGTATAAAAAATTAATCACTGAATGGCTACATAAGTAATTAAAAAAGCATTCATTTTAAAAATGAACGCTTTTTTAATACCATTTTTAGCTATATATTAGGGACTCTTACTAAATTTTTACGTACTAAACATTCCGCGATTTCAACTGTATTAGTCGCAGCTCCTCTTAATAAATTGTCGGCTACGACCCACATATGAAAAGCACCCAAGTTTTCCTGATCTGCTCGAATCCGACCAACGAAGGTCTCCCTCTTACCTGCAATCTGCAATGGTTGCGGATAAAGTTGTTTTTTAAAATCATCCTGTAAAATTAGCCCAGCTGTTTTTTGAATTTCAGCTTGGATTTCCTTAACCGTCACCTGTTTATCTTGCAGTATAAAATAAACCGCCTCGCCATGACCAATTTCTACTGGAACTCGAACACAAGTAGCCGTTACTTTAATTTGATTCGAATCTTGGTCATTAAACAAAATTTTTTTAGTTTCATGAATCATTTTCCATTCTTCATGAGTATAGCCATCAGCTTCAAAAATATCGATTTGGGGCAAAAGATTAAAAGCTAACGGATAGTGCTTCTTAGCTGCTGGAGTAGGTAAAATAGCCGCTGCCACCTGCTGATTGTCTAGCCTAGCTTGGGCCTGCCCCAGCATTTCATCCCAAGCTTTTTTACCTGCTCCTGATACTGCTTGATAGGTTGAAACTACAATCTGCTTGATACCCCAACATCTATGAAGCGGATATAATGCAGCAACCATTTGAATAGTAGAGCAGTTAGGATTGGCAACAATTCCTTGATGCTGGGCTAATTGCTGGTCATTGACACCTGGAATTACTAACGGGACGTTTTCTGCCATCCGAAAAGCACTAGTATTATCTACACAAACTGCTCCCCGTTTGACTGCTTCGGGTAATAATTTTTTCGAAATTGCTCCACCAGCAGATGATAAAACTATGTCAACGCCAGTAAAAGAATCTGGTTGCGCCTGCTCCACTACTATTTCTTGGTTCTTAAATTTTAGCCTTTTACCAACCGACTTTTTCGAAGCAAGTAACTTAACTTGTTTAATTGGGATATTTGCTTGAGCTAATTCTTTGATCAAGCGTTGGCCAACGGCACCAGTAGCCCCCAGAATTGCCACTACATACTCTTTCATTCTAATTCTCCTTAACTAAAAAATTTTGGATACGTAACATCGCAAGTTGTAACTCAGTCTCACTAGCTGCATAAGAAAAGCGAATGTACCCTTGACCTCCAACGCCAAAAGCACTACCAGGAGTACCACCAACTTTAGCTTGATCAGCTAAGTCCAAGGCAAATCTTAAATCATCTTTGCCGTACCGCTCAGGAATTTTCACAAAAACATAAAACGTACCTTCATTAGCTATTGTTTTTAAGCCCATTTTATTAAGACTTGATCGCACGTAGTCACGCCTGTGGCGATAAATTTCTCTTGCTATTACCGGATCCTGATCGCCATGTTCTAAGGCTTCAGTTGCTGCTGCTTGGGCTGGATTAGACGGTGCAGTTACCATAAAGGCATGCATTTTAGCAACTAAATTAATTATTTTTTTAGGCCCTGCTAGATAGCCAATCCGATAGCCAGTCATTGCATGTGATTTAGACAGACCATTAATTATTAAAGTACGTTCAGGCAAATAGCGAGCAATAGAAACATGTTGAAAATCATAAGTCAGTTCACTATAAATTTCATCAGCAATCACATAAAGATGGTAACGGGCAATGATTTTTGCTAAGCCTTTTAATTGTTCCTTTGAATATGTCCTTCCAGTTGGATTAGTTGGGTAATTCAATAAAATCGCTTTAGCCTGTGGATATTGTTGTAAAGTCTGTTCTAAAAGACTAGGAGTTAAAACAAAATCACTAGTCGCTGTATTAATCGGTATTAAATGAGCCTTAGTATATTTAATTAAGGGAAAATATAGTGCATATGATGGCGTAGGAACAATAATTTCATCTCCTGGTTGAAATAAAGATAGCATACTAGCTGCTATTGCTTCGGTAGCACCAACAGTGACAATAATTTCACTATTACAATCATAAATTAAGTTCTGTTTGCGCTTTAGGTAATTACTAATCGCTTGCCGCAACTCTAATGTACCTTTTTGCGCTGAATAATGGGAATCGTTAGTAATAATACTTTTAATTGCCGCTTGTTTAACATGTTCAGGTGTATCTAAATCTGGTTCACCTAAAGTTAACTTAATTAAATCAGGAATATCATTAATCTTTTGGGCAAATGCGCGAATACCCGACGGGGGAATTTTTTCAAGTGGCGTATTAATAATTTCAGCTAAATCAGCAGCTAATTGAGGCATTTTTTCTCCTTCTATTTATAATATTTTTTCTAAACCAACCACTAATTCTGGTAATTCCATAATATGTTCCAAAGCTAGCTTCACCCCTGACATAAAAGAAGACCGGTCAAAAGAATCTTGTCTAAGCGTAAGGGCTTCGCCTAATCCACCAAATAATACTTGTTCATGCGCAACATAGCCTGGCAGGCGAACTGAATGTATCGGAATCCCAGCATAATTTTCCCCTCTTGCCCTTGACTCATTGCTGCTATTTTGGTCAATTGCTTGCTCTTGGTTAGCAGCAATCAAACGCGCTGTAGCAATTGCCGTTGCCGAGGGTGCGTCTAATTTATCAGCATGATGCATTTCTATCACTTCTGCATCGGGAAAATAACGAGCAGCTTCTTGGGCAAATTTCATTAACAATACAGCAGATAAGCCAAAGTTAGGCGCAATCAGACCACCAATTTTTTGTTCCTGCGCCCTTTTTCGCAATTGCGTAATCTGCTCTGTCGTCAAGCCACTAGTACCAATCAGTGGACGTATCTGATGCTCAATCGCAAATTTAGTATTTTCAAAGACCGCCACTGGGGTCGTAAAGTCTATCCAAATATCAGCTATCAGGTTATTAATATCACTTAAACTTTTATAACATTTAACTGACTGCTTAAAATTTGAGTTACTCGCCATGCTTGGCGCTAAAACAGCTACCAATTCACAGTCAGACTGATTTTCAATCAATTTCACTACTTGCTGCCCCATTGATCCGGTAGCACCAGCTACTATAATTTTCTTCATTAATCTTCTCCTAAATACTTGCCAGTGGATGTAACAAAGCAGTTTTATTCAAGCCCAAGCCTAAGGCTAGTTGCTGCTTTTCTTCATTATTTAATTCAACTATTGGTAGCCGACACCCACCGGCTGCTAGTCCTTGCGCAGTTAAAACTGCTTTAACTGGGGCTGGCGAAGGATACATAAATAAGGCTTGCATTTTAGGCATTAACTGTCGTTGTAATTTACCCGCTTCTGCTAAATTACCTTGCGCTAAATTGTCATACATTTGACGCATCGCTTTACCATAAATATGCGAAGCTACTGAAATCACACCTTGTGCACCCAAAGCTTTAGCCGCTAAAGCCTGTAAGTCTTCCCCTGTATAAACTAAAAAGTCATCATCAGTATGCTCAACTATGTATTCTAAGTCTTCTAAATTAGTGCATTGTTTAACGCCAATAATTTGTGAATTACGCGCTAAATCTACCAAAGTTTCTTTAGCAATCTTTATTCCCGTTCGACTCGGAATGTTATAAATTAATACTGGCAACTTAACGTGACTTGTAATAGCTTCAAAATGAGCTTTAATTCCCCGCTGATTAGGCTTGTTATAATAAGGAGCAACTACTAGGGCAGCATCAATTCCAGGTATCTGCGCCACCTCTTGCGTAAATTGGATTGTTTGAGCGGTATCATTACTGCCAGTGCCTGCAATCAATGGTACCCGCTTATTAATTATCTGGGCAAAACGAGTATACAGTTCAATTTTTTCATCATGTGTCATTGTTGCTGCTTCGCCAGTTGTGCCTCCAATTACAAAACCTTTAGTACCCGTTTCAATTAAATGCTCCGCCAGCTCTTCTAAGCCAGGATAATCAATCTTTCCCTGCCGATCAAACGGCGTAATTAGTGCTGTTAAAATGTCTGCGTGTGTCAAATCTATCATTGCAAGTGCTCCTTTTAATTACTTACATATGTTCCTGTAAAAAACCTATCATTGTTTTAACTCCAGTCATAATTGCTTTTTCTTGGGGGGAAAATGTTGCTGAATGCAGCTGTGAGGTATCTCCTACTCCCAACCAAAACATAGTTCCGGGAATTTTGGCTAATAAATAGCCAAAATCTTCTCCCGTCATTGCTGGTGGAGTTGCTTGATAGTTCGCTTCGGGGTTTTTTTTCAGATAATCAATAAATTCAGTCGTAATTTCTGAATTATTTTCTACCGGCCAATAACCACCTTGATTAAATTCAATTTCTACTTTTGCCCCAAAGCTTTGCGCAATTCCTTGTGTAACATCTTGTAATCGTTGTTCAATTTGCTCAATCATTGTTTGAGTTAAACCGCGAATAGTTCCTTCTAATCTAGCATGACCAGCGATTGCATTCCTAATTTTCCCCGCTCGTAGCTTGCCAATAGTAATTACGCCACCTTCAATTGGGTCAATGCTACGTGAAACAATCGTCTGAATTTGCCCAATCATAGCAGCTGCTGCAACAACCATATCATTACCCCTTTGGGGATAGGCCGCATGCCCATCTTGACCATAAAGATCAATATTTACTTCAGCTGCCCCAGCAAATAAAGTTCCTAAACAACAGCCAATTGTGCCCACCGGTAAATCCGGAGTAACATGCAAGGCAAAAAATTCATCTGGGCGCCATTGACCGGTAAAAATTCCTTGTTCATAAGCAAGTTTACCGCCATTTTTACTCTCTTCTGCTGGTTGAAAAAAAAATAATAAATTATCTTGAGGTTGATGCTCGCTATAATAACTTAAAATTCCTAAAGCTACCGTCATATGTATGTCATGGCCACATGCATGCATCTGACCCGGATTTTGTGAAGAAAAGGACAGGGCTGTTTTTTCTTGAATCGGTAAAGCATCAATATCGGCCCGATAACCAATTGTTTTTTTAGGATTGCTGCCTTGAACATGGACTAATAATGCTGTGGGCATTGCTGGACAAGTTTTAATTTGTAAATATTGCTGGTTAAAGCGGCTGATTATCTTAGCTAAATATGCTTGCGTTTTAAATTCCTGTAGAGCCACTTCAGGAATTTGATGTAAGTTACGTCTTATCTCATTTAGTTCATTTACTGATAGCATAAAATCACAACCTTCTTAAATCTGCTTCAATCTTTGTTTTAGCAGTAGTTTTTTGTGTTTTTTGTTTAATGATTTTTGCAGGAACGCCCGCAACGACTGCATTTTCTGGTACGTCCTTAGTTACCACAGCTCCGGCTGCAATTACTGCATTATCGCCAATTTTAACCCCCTCTAAAACAACCGCATTAGCTCCAACTAACACGCCATTTCCCACTCTAACTGGTTGGGCAGATGCTGGTTCTATAACACCAGCTAGGACTGCTCCAGCCCCAATGTGACTATTTGCTCCCACAATTGCGCGGCCACCTAAAACAGCATTCATATCAATCATGGTTCCAGAACCCACTTGCGCTCCAATATTAATTACCGCGCCCATCATAATCACTGCATTATCACCAATACTTACTTGCTCTCTTATTAAAGCTCCAGGCTCAATTCGAGCAGAGATATTTTTTAAATCTAATAGTGGAATAGCGGAATTACGACTGGCATTTTCTACTTGATAATCAGTAATCAAATCAGCATTATCTCTTAAAAAAGGAGCAATTTCTTGCCAATCGCCAAAAACAACTCCCATATGACCTTCAATAAAAGTTTTTACTTTATCAGGCCAGGTCAATTTATCTAGTTCACCTTTAAGATAAATTTTAACTGCAGTTTGCTTAGGTGCTTGAGCAATAAAATCAATTATTTCGCTTGCTGACATATTCTCCATACTAAAATCTCCTTTTACCTAATAAAAACAATCATGACTAACTAAATCAGCATAAGTCTCCCGCCTAATTACTTCTTGAGCATGTCCAGCTTCTGCAAAAATCACTGCTGGACGCGGTACACGATTATAATTAGATGCCATACTATAGCCATAAGCACCAGTAGCTAAGACTGCCACTACATCACCTGCTTCAACTTGTGGCAAGGAAGCTTGCTTAATCAAAATATCACCAGATTCACAATAGCGACCAGCTAGGTGCACTACCTGCTTGGGTTCAGCTTGTGGACAGCGCGCTAGTACTGTCTCATACTCAGCTTGATAAAGCGCCGGTCTGATATTATCACCCATACCACCATCTACCGTTATATACGGCATAAGGCCGGGAACTGTTTTACTTGAGCCAATCGTATATAAGCTATAGCCTGCTTGGCCTACAATTGAGCGCCCCGGTTCAATCCAAATTTCAGGCAGTTCCAAGTGATATTTTTGCGCATAAGCACGCATTGTCTGGACAATTTCTTTAATAAAGATGTCCGGTGCTAAAACTTGATCTTGCGCAGTGTAACGGATACCAAAGCCGCCACCTAAATTTAAAATTTGTGGTTGATAAGCATATTTTTGGGCCCACTCATGTATTAAATGCATGAGCTTTTTTACTTCTAATTTAAAACCGCCTACCGCTAAAATTTGTGAACCAATGTGGGCATGAATACCAATTAATTTCAATTGTTTATTAGCTTGTACTTTAAGCAATGCTTGTTCAGCTTGACCCGAAGAAATATCAAACCCAAATTTGCTATCTTCTTGACCTGTCTGTACATATTGATGAGTATGAGCTGTAATACCGGGCGTTACCCTAAGCATAACTGACACACGCTTAGACGTATTATTCAGAATCTGCTCAAGTAGTTCAATTTCATGAAAATTATCAAGAATAATTACACCAACTTGATTTTCAACAGCCAATGCTAATTCTTCTTTAGTTTTATTATTGCCATGAAAGCTGATTCTATCTGTCGGAAAATTTGCTTTAAGCGCGGTATACAATTCCCCCCCAGAAACCACATCAATATGTCCTTTTAACTGATTAATCAGTTGATACATAGCGATGGCAGAGAAAGCTTTACTAGCATAACTTATTACGGAATTTACTTTTAGGTTGGTAAAAGCTTGCTGAAATGCTTGAAATTGTTGCCTAATTTGGGCAACATCATAGACTACTAATGGCGTACCATAATTTTTAGCTAGCTCTAAAGCATCAACCCCACCAATTATTAAATGTCCTTGGTTATTGGTTTGGTAATAATTATTCATGCGTAAAATCCTCTCTATGTAAAAAGGACTCTTTTGTGCGCACAGTACACAAAAGAGTCCTCAGATTGAAATTATAATTGGATTCAATTTTGGCCGATAGCGCTCCGCAAACTTACATTTGCGACAGTCCGTAATCTATTAAATTACGTCCCAGCTAATTAATCACTGCAATAATTAATGCTTCGGCAACTTCCCCTTTTACTAGTTTCATTGTTTATGCAGAAACTCGGCTAGCTACTCATGTTAGTTGCAACCTCTTCGATTCAACCTCTTCGATTTATTAAGAATATTATTATTAATTAATATTAATGTCAATACATTTCAGCAAGATTTAATATTTAAAAATATAATTAGCAATTAACTAAGTCATTGTTGCATATTTAAATTAGAATGTTAAAATGCAAAACTAATAAAACTAAAATTAATTTAATTTAAGAAAGGGATTAGGAATGAAAGTCGTTAAATTTGGTGGTAGTTCGCTAGCTAATGGAACACAATTTCAAAAAGTTATTAATATTATCAAGGCCGATCCTGCACGTAAAATTATTATTACCTCTGCTCCTGGTAAAAGATTTGCTGATGATTTTAAAGTAACAGATTTATTAATAAAATATGCTAAACAATATTTAACCCAAAAAAATTATCAGCCTGTAATTAAAGAAATTTGGGCAAGATACCAAGAAATAGCAGCTTATTTTAAAATAACACCTGCCTTACTACAACCGCTAAAACAGCAACTATTTGATTTACCAAAAAATAATTATCGTAATTCTGATTTTCTAATTGCTGCTTTTAAAGCTCAAGGAGAAAAATTAAGTGCTGAGTTATTAGCCTTAATTTTGCAACAAGAAAAGCTACCAGCCTGCTTTTTAGATCCTCAAAATATTAAATTCATGGTCACTGATAGTGCCAATGATGCTCAAATCTTACCTCAGACCTATCACAATTTATATGAATGGCATCACACTAATCAATTATTAATTTTTCCAGGCTTTTATGGTATTACAAAAAAAGGGGATATTGCCACTTTTTCTCGTGGTGGTTCAGACATTACTGGAGCAATTTGGGCGCGTGGAGTACAAGCCGATTTATACGAGAATTTTACTGATGTTAATGCAATCTATGCAGCCGACCCCCATATTGTTAATAATCCTTGCGCTATTAAAGTTATGACTTATCGCGAATTAAGAGAATTATCCTATGCTGGATTTTCTGTCTTTCATGATGAAGCTCTTATACCAGCCATTCAAGGTCAAATACCAATTAATGTTAAAAATACTAATTATCCTGAATTACCTGGGACTAAAATTGTACCCGCAAAAAATTTCCTAGCACAAAATATAGTTACAGGCGTAGCTAGTTCTAATCATTTTGCCGCTTTATACTTACATAAATATTTATTGAATAAAGAATTGGGTTTTACGCTTAAATTACTCCAAATATTTTACAAGTTTAAAATTTCATACGAGCATATGCCTTCTGGAATTGATGATTTAACGGTTATTTTTGATAAACGGCAATTTACAGCAGCAATTCAGCAAAATATGTGTGATGAAATCCAAAAAGTTCTAAAACCTGACTATCTTGAATGGATTGATGATTATGCCATCATTATGGTAGTGGGAGAAGGAATGAGAAATAAAATTGGCGCCATGAGAAGCATTACTGCACCATTAGCCAAAAAGAAGGTTGCAATCCATATGATTAATCAAGGTGCTTCGCGTATATCAATCATGTTAGGCACTAAAAAAGCTGATGCCCCGATAGCCGTTAAACAAATTTATCAACAATTTTTCAATTAATTTCCGGAGGAGTAAAAATGGTACAACTATTAAAGGTTCATGGTTCACAAAATAGCTTTTTTTTACTTGATCAAACACAACTTAATCAAGCATTTACCCAACTGGAACTAGTCAATTTAACAAAGCAATTAACTAATTCGCACAATCTTTTAAATGGGGCTGATGGTCTTTTAGTCGTGAGCCCATCTTCTCAACCTAGTGCTTGTGGCAAAATGCAGGTAATTAACGCTGACGGTTCTATTGCCTCAATGTGTGGCAATGGATTACGAACAGTCGGGCGCTATTTAGCAGAAAAATATCAGCAGCAAAATTTAATCGTCGAAACTGCCCAAGCTAATTTAAGAGTTAGTTGTCAGCCAGATTGGGCACCACACGTCAAAGCAGTTAGTGTGGAAATTAGCCCGGTTAGTTTTCAGCAGCAAGACTTACCCTTCAGCAATTTAGGCAAAAAAGAGCTAATTAATCAACCCGTTCCCGAATTTGCTGCTAACTTGAAATTTACGGCAGTTGCTGTTCCTAATCCTCATCTGATTAGCATAGTATCAGCCGATCTGATGCAAACAGATTTATTAAAACAATTGGGAACCCAGCTTAATCGATCTAATCCTTATTTCCCTGATGGCGTTAATGTTAGTTTTGCCCAAATTATTAATCCTCAACGCCTTTTTGTCCGCACCTTTGAACGTGGCGTTGGTTTTACCAATGCCTGCGGAACTGGCATGTCGGCAGCTAGTCTAATTCATGCCCTAACTTATCCCCAAAACTGCCTATTTAATAACCTAATTACTGTCACTAATCCAGGAGGCTTTGTACAAACTATTGTTCATCAGGATAATAATCATTATTGGATTGAACTAATTGGTAATGCCACTTTTACTCACTACATCGAAGTTGCTGAAAATGAGCTGCATCAAAATGTAATTGATTTTACTAAATTTAAAGTTAAATCGACAGTTGAAAATCAGGCGTATCAAGAATTTATTACTAAACATTCTTGATTAAATTTATTACTATTTGCCATTTTAAAGTGCCTTTATGCACTTTTTTTTTGCTTGCAATGGATTAAAATTAAATAAAGCGATTTCATAAAGGAGTAAAAAATGACTGAACCAGACTATCAAAAATTAGTTAATAAAATGCGTACTGAATTTAAACAAGGAGATGATAAACGCGATGCAGGATTACCAACACAAATTCCTGAAGTTGAGCGCTTTGACAATCTATCCTACGGGGTCGTACCGCAATTTCAGTCGCTTGATGTTTATCTACCCAAAAAAAGAACCGACCAAAAATTGCCTGTAATTGTTAATATCCATGGTGGCGGTTGGGTTTATGGTACAAAAGAAACATATCAATTCTACTGTCTTGCTTTAGCTAAAGCGGGCTTTGCCGTAGTCAACGCCAATTATCGTTTAGCGCCCGATGTAGTCTATCCTGATGAACTTGATGATCTAAATTTAGTTTTTCATTGGATAGCAGACAGTACAAATGCCAACAACTACCAGTTTGATCTTAATAATGTCTTCATTGTCGGCGACAGTGCTGGCGGACAGATGGCAGAACAGATTTTAGCAATTTATACTAATAATGAGTATCGTAAATATTTTGGCTATGCTTTACCCAATCTAACCATTAAAGCAGCCGCACTAAATTGTGGTCTGTACTTTTTAACAGAAACTAACTTAATAGTTGGTGCCCCAGAAGCTTACTTTCGTCCAGAAATTCGTTTAACTAAGCATGATCAATTGAACGTAGAACGCTACTTAACTCAAGCGTTACCACCAATTTTTTTAATGACTAGTAATGGTGATTTTTTACGAAACAGTGCCTTTACACTTTCTGGGTATCTATCTGCTAAAAATATTTTTCATGAAATGCATTTCTATGGTGATACTGACCATCTGCGTGGACATGTATTTCACATTAATCAAAAAGATGATTTAGCCAGACAATGCAATTTAGACGAATTAAACTTTTTCCGAAAATACATAAATTAATGCATGAGCAAGCTAACGAAATAATGGTTGACATAGGAGCTAAGTGTTTAATCATTTTTTATAAAGGTAGAAAATATGAACACTGATATACACGAATTAGTCCAACTAGATAAATTACCAATTTATATTAAAGTGCATCAAAAGCCAGGAAAAACTGAAGTTCCACCTCATTGGCATCAAAGCATTGAATTAAGCTTTACCATGAGAGGTAAAATTGATCATTTTATAATTGAAGGTCTAGATTACCAAACACACCCAGGTGAAATTCTAGTTATTAATACACAAATCGTTCACAGTATACAAAACATTAACAATAAACAAACAGATTTGATGTTAACGATACTTTTCCCTTATTCACTAGTTTTGAGTATGTTTCCCGAAATAAATCATTATCTGATTGTTTTAAAAAATGTATCAGAGTTAGCATTTAATCAGCTAAGCCAGTATTACCGCCTACAAACTCTGCTTAGTCAAATGATAACCATCAGTTTAAATAATAGTGACACATTTAAAAATTTAGAACTAACTATCCTGAGCTACCAAGTTCTCGAAATTTTACTCAAATATTTCCTAGAGCCGCGAGATAATAACAGTCGCCTATCTGATAACTTAATTATTACTGGTCATTTACGTAATGCATTAGATTTTATTCAAACTCATTATCAAGAACAAATTTCACTACAAGACATTGCAGATAATTGCCATTTAGCACGCCAATATCTACAAAAAATTTTTAGGCAAAATATGGGGATTACTTTAGGAAAATATCTTAAAAAATATCGAGCACAAAAAGCTTATCATGAACTTTGTAATACCTCCCATACATTAACTACTATTGCAAGCAATACTGGTTTTAGCGGCGTCCGCTCAATGAATCGAGCACTAGTTGCTAATTATGGAAAAACAAGTATGCAAATAAAAAGAGTTACTCAACGCCATATCTAAGTTACTAAAAATCAAAATAACAGTGTATCTATTTTAGAAAAGAGGAATTATATGAAAAAAGCAAATCCCCAATCTGGATTATTCAAGATTGCCCTATTATCAATTTCACTATTATTAATGATTGCTCCCCAAATTTCACCAGTATTGCCTTTAATGTATTCGTCCTTTCCTACTATTTCTAGAGCCGGCGTCGAAACCTTAAGTACTATTCCTAATATTGGAATTGTTATCGGCTTAATGCTAAGCCCATTTTTAATAAGACTAGTTGGCAGTAAACCGACAATTATATCTGGATTATTAATTATTTTATTAGCAGGTACTTATCCTATATACTCTACAAATTATTACATGATTCTAATTTCCCGTTTCTTATTAGGTTTAGGCATTGGTTTATTTAATTCATTAGCGGTTAGCCTATTAGCAAAATTTTATCAGGGTAATGAATTATCAACCATGCTAGGATTTCAAAATTCAATGGGAAGCATTGGTGCGGCACTTTTTTCATTCTGTGTAGGATGTTTAGCTGGACAGGGTTGGCACACTACATTTTTAATTTATTTAGCTGCATTACCAATTTTAGTTTTATTCAGTTGGTTAGTGCCACTGCCTCGTGAGCAAAATCAAATAGCTGCATCACAAAATCAGATGACTAAAAATGATAATAGATTAAATATTCAGGTAATAAAAATTGCTTTACTAATGTTTTTTATGTACATCTTCTTCATGCCAATGACTTTTAAATTACCACAATTAGCAATTAGTCAAAAAATAGCTGATGTTAGTCAAGTTGCTTTTGTTTCTTCAATGATAACTCTTATCGGCATTCCGGTCGGGTTAGCTTATGGCTATTTAAAAAAGAAATTGCAAGATTTGATTTTACCAATTGGTTTATTTTTACAAGTTGTTGGCTTATTAGCAATTGCTGTTTCAGCAAATCTTCTAATGTTAATATTTGCTGCTATTGTCTTAGGTACCGGATTTGGTCTATCGGTTCCCTATATCTTCAACTGGCTAGGTAATGTTGCCCCCAAAAACTCAATTAATTTTGCAACAACGATTACTTTAATTTTAGTTAATATAGGTTGTGCTGTTTCACCAACAATTATTAATTGGCTAGGTAATACTCTAGGTAATGGATCCGCACGTACCGATATAATAATTGCTAGTTTAGGTATGACAATCTTATTTTGTTATAGTGGCGTTCATTATCTACAAACTAAAAATAAGCATTAGTTATTAGGTACTAACGGTTTAACTAATAACAACAGTTAATTACTTTCTAAAATATATTTTATGAGTCCACAATAAATACCCCCTTTGAGCTACTACTCTCAAAGGGGGTATATTGTAATTAAAGATAAGATTATTTAATTACATAATATTTATCTATAAATTACTGTTGCCGCCGTTCTTTTCTGGAAAACCAGAACATAAATAATGGTAAAATAACAAAACCAAAAATCATCATCAAGATTGCGTACCAATTAATCCCGATAACTTTTCCATTTGCAATAATACCAAACTGTGCTTGCCAATTATAATTAATCAATAAGAAGATAACTAAGATAATTGATAAAACAGGCACAATAATGTCGGTTAAAAGATTTTTAGCAGCAGGTAAAATTGCCTCTTTATTTTTACCATAATAAAAACAAATAACGGCCAATGGAACAATGATAAAACCCAGAAAACGTACCATGGCGCTCAAGGTAATTAAGTTGCCCATATTATATTGAAAAGCCAACGGTACTAAAAGAGCTAAAGCTGCGGAAATGAAAAATGTTCTAATTGGAAAATTATTTTGCGTTCTTTTAGTCAACGAGATTGGTAATTGATGTTCACGGGCCATGGCCTCTAAAATGCGGGGCGCATTGAAACTAGAAGCAACATTAATACCCAACATTGAAATTAAGGCACCTACTAAAATTACATCTCGTAAAATTTCATTATTAAAGATTGCACTAATTGCGACTACCTGATTAGTCGTCATCAGTGCTCGCGGATTCAGTACCATCGCTACCGCTACAACGCCAATGTAAATTGCTGCAATCACAAAAATTGCCAAGGGAATCGCCCGCGGTAGATTTTTTTCGGGTGCTTGCATATCGTCTGAACCTGAAGCAACTGATTCAAACCCGGTAAAAGCATAAAAAGCAGATACAATTGCCATTACAAAACTAGTGGTTGTTAATGTTGGGACAATTTTTTGACCATTTTGTGTAATTTGATCAACTTCTGCTAAATTATGGGATGCACCACTTGTGATCAAGAGTGTCACACCTGCAACGATAATCAAAACTAAAGCAGCTAACTTTCCAGCTGTAGCAAGATTCATTACAAATTTAACAAATTTTTGCCCGAATATATTAATGACCGTAATTGCTACCATCAAAATTACAAAGCCAAGGGTCACTGCACTAATATTATCTGGATTGCCACCAAAAATAGAAATAGCTGATTTAATTACCCCTACTGCCATTACGCCCCAAGCAACACTAGCCGAAAAATAACGTAAAATACCAACATAAAAGCCAATGTTATCCCCAAATGCTGCTTTAGCATAGGCATATGATGCCCCTGATTTGGTCACATACTTAGCCGCTGCCGAAAATGAAATAGCTAAAATGGCCGCAAAAGTTGCCGCAATCAAATAAATAAGTAATGCCTTACTACCTGCTTGTTTAACCACACTGCCTGGCGTTAAAAAGATACCTGAACCAATAATTGAATTAATTGCTAAAAAAACAATTGACCAAAAGCCTAATTTATCATTTACAGTTTTATTTCCTTGCATCCAATCACCTAGCCTTCTCAATCACAAATTTAAATAAATTATTCATAAACTTAACATGTTGATTGCGATGTAACATTTCTGGATGCCACTGCACTGCTAAAAGATTACCAGTTTGATTTTCTAATCCTTCAACTACACCATCGTCCGTTTTTGCAACTGCTTTTAAATCAGGAGCAACTGTTTTAATTAATTGATGGTGAAAAGAATTAGTTAAAAAGTCTGTCTCACCTAAAGTCTGTGCCAATAAACTAGCTGCTTCAACTTTTACCCGATGCGTTGGTAAATCTGGCGTATGCCCTTGTTCATGCTTAAAAGTTTTTTCTGACCGATATGTAATATCCTGATAAAGACTACCACCGTGGGCAACATTAATAATTTGTGCCCCACGACAAATGCCAAGAATTGGTTTACCCATTTTTTCTGCTATTTTCAATAATAACATGTCAAAATGATCACGCATTGGCCAAATTTCGCCAATTTGTGGCAATAACTCTTCACCGTATAAATGCGGATCAACATCGTGCCCACCAGACAAGATTAAACCTTGAACATGTTCCATTTGTGCTTTAATTACTTCCTCATCAGCTGAATATGGAATAATAAAAGGCACACCACCATTTTGCACTACTGAATCAATATAATCATCATTAACATAACTGCGCCGATAGCCAGGAAACATTCCACCAGAATCAATTATGATTGAACCGGAAATTCCTATAATTGGTTTTTTCATTTTTTATCTCACTTCTTTTGCTACACAATTCATTTTCTTACTAATAACATTATAATAGTAATCCGTTTATTTAGGGGGTTATTTGCCTTCTTCCTTATCTCTTTTAACTATTTTGTCCGCGTTAAGTCAGTTATTTTTTGCTTTAGTTGCTGGACTTTAGCGATTGCCACATTAGGGTCGGAAATAGCTTTAGCTAACTTAAACTTTAATAATTCTAATTCATTATTTTGTATACTTTTTTGGCTAAAATCGCTTTCTGGTAGAAGCAATTGCTGCTTTTTGATTTTCCAAGTTGGAAAATTCAAATTAGTTAAAAATTGTTGATCATGTGAAACCAAGATTACTGCAAAAGGATAGTTATTCAAAAAATTCTCTACCGCTTTAATTGCAGCAAGATCTAAGAAATTATTCGGTTCATCCAGAATTAATAAATCATGTTGCCCCAATAACACCCGTGCCAATTTATAACAAACTAATTGTCCCCCACTCAGAGAACATATTGTTGTTTTTAAAAAGGGTTGTAAATGTAAATCACCTAAAAATTGAAGCGTTGCTGTTTTATCAAATAAACTAAGTTGCATTATTTCACTTAGAACAGTCTTCTTATTTTTAGTTTCTTGCCGAAAATCTTGCCGAAAAAAGCCAATTTTAGCTTGAGGATTAAGCCATTCAACCAAAGTTTTCGCAACTAACTGACTTAAAAAAACAGACTTGCCGCAACCATTAGGACCCGTTAAAGCAACTTTTTGGCCAGTTTTAAGCTTTAGTTGCGTTGCGATTGTAAATAATTCACGCTGGGCAATAGTTATTTTTTGTGGCTCAATGCGGAGTAAGTTATCTTTTATAGAAATAGCTGAAGATTGCCACTTCAAATTATTTAATGTCATTGGTTTATGAATATATGGTCTTGCTATGTTTGTAGTTTCTTCTTTAATCCGTTGCTTAATTATCTTTTGTGTATGCGCCAAATGTTTTTCTTTACCACCATAATCTCGATTTTTCCATTCTGACCAAGATAAAGGTTTTTTCTTACGATTGGCACGATTGACTTGTTGTTGCTTTCGTTGCTGCGCCTTTTTTAATTTTTGAATTTGCTTTATTTGATTATGATACTGTATTTTCTCATTTTCTCTTCTTTTTTTGAGATCTTGTTCAAAATTTAAAAATGATTCTTTGTACGCAATAACTTTTTTATCATTCAAATACCAAATTGTATTGACAGTTTGTGTTAAAAAATGGCGATCATGACTAATTACAATATATGGGGTTTCGAGGTGATTTAAAATTTCAATGAGCCATTGCTGTTGACCAATATCTAAATTCGATGTAGGTTCATCCAATAATAGTAAAGTATTCTTACTATGGCGCATTTGCGCAATTGCCGTCATAATTTCCTGTCGCTCCCTTTCACCACCACTTTGTTTACCGTAACTTATAATCTGTGCTACCGTTGCCAATTGACAATTACGTTGAATTTGTCCCGTAACGCTAAATATCACCGGCTTTTGGCTGATTACATTAAACAAAGTCGTTTTACCCGTACCGTTTTTACCAATCAGGCCAATCCTCTGCCCATCTTGTACATTTAGTTTGTCAACGTATAATAGTTTTTCTCCTTGGTATTCAAGTTGCAATTGATTAATTTTGAGATATTCCATACCTAATAACTCGCTTTCTCGGGTAAAGAAAAAGCACTGATAACAGTTGCTTCCAACCTAAATTAGCAGTGCACAAAAAAGCCAGTGTCAAATACGACTACCTAAGCTAAATTCAATACTAATTTCTGATTATCAGCAAAGAAACACACACCGAAATGTATGGGTTATCAATCTTTTTCGCATAATAATATTTCAGAAATTAATTTTTCATTTTAGTAGTAGTCTCTCTTTCTTCATCTTTTAATTATTATATCATATTTGTTAAAAGATTAAATAAAAACTAATCAATCTTTTCAAAAACCTCACAAACCATTGGTGCTTGCGGATAAAATTCCTTATTTCCTTCTTCTTGATATTCTTTAGTAAAATACTCATCATGAATTCGGCGCCAATTTTGATAACTACCATCACCTTCATGATAGGCATGCTCAGCTGAAATTTGCTCATAGGGAATTATTTCAACTACTTTATCTTGAACTACACAAACTGGCCTAGCATCCTGATCAAGGATGATATTCCAATCCCCAACTTGTGGCAATGGCTCATCTTTTGTGTAAAGTTCATATGCAGAAGTCGTCGCCGTTTTAAGCCCTTGCTTTACTAAATTAGCTAATTTATCACTAGTAGTGCCAAACGACCAGGCCGTAACTGGCGTATTTTGAGGTAATTGATGTTTTTGACAAAAGTCTTGCCAATATTTAATTGTTTCTTCATTCATTAGAGCCTCCAGTGTGGTGTTAATTCACCCATTGTCATTACATTTGCTTGCTTATAATCTAGCATTACTTCAACTTTTTAATAATCTTTTTCCATTAATTGAACAATAAATTCACGGCAAGCGCCACAGGGGGCGCCATTTTGCCCATTTGACATAATCGCTAACACTCTAGTAATTCTTGTTTCGCCTTGAGTAAGCATACTCATTAAGGCGTTTCTTTCCGCACATAAACCCAACCAACAGGCAGTATCAACGCAAACACCAGTATAAATTTTACCGGACTCCGCTAAAACAGTGGCTGCTACACCGCCAACTTCCATGTGATTACCAATTAAGCGCAAGCCTTGGACTTTCTTTGCTGCCGCAAACATTTCTTGCCATTGCTGGTCCATTTTTTGCTCCTTCCAGCTTCTTTGCTAAATAATAGAGCTATTTGTGGACTTTTTCTAAGTCAATCGCTCTGACCCTTTTAATATACTTGCAATGCAAGTTTGTTAAATTTGCCGCCAAAATGCTGGCAAAACAAAATGAAAGTTTTTATTAAAATCGTCTTGTCTTATTTTTGCTATTTTATTAAATATAATTTATCAAAAAATTAAATAAAAATAAAGCCCCAAATGTTACTTGATAGATTTCAAATAGCATTGGAGCTTCAAGATAACTTTTAAGCTAATTAATTGATTGACCACCAGTCACACCATAAACTTGTCCCGTGATATAACTAGCCATATTAGAAGCTAAGAAAATATAGACTGGGGCTAATTCATCGGGCTGACCCGCCCGATTCAATGGTTCTTCTTGACCAAATTTCTCTAAAGCGTCGGTCGGCTGTCCCCCGGCCACTTGAAGTGGTGTCCAAACGGGACCGGGTGAAACACTATTGACCCTGATCCCCTTAGGTGCCAATTCCTGCGCCAAGTTGATTGAAAAGTTAGCAATAGCTGCTTTAGTTGCAGCATAATCAAGTAAAATTGGTGTTGGACTAAATGCCTGCAGTGAAGTCGTCGTCAAGATCACACTACCTGGTTTCATCTTTGGTACCACGGTTTTAACCATTTCATACATTGAAATAATGTTAACTTCAAACGTATCGTGAACTTGGTCCATTGATAAATCTGCCAAGCTAGCAGAGTTTTGCTGGATTGCTGAATTCATTACCAATAATTCTATACTGCCAAACTCTTTAATTGCCTGTTCACTCACCCGAGACGCTTCACCACGCTTGCGAAAATCGGCCGGTATCAGCACTGCCTTTTGTCCTTCTTGTTCAATTAGCTTTGCAACTTCTTTGGCATCATCAGCTTCTTCTGGCAGATACTGAATAGCAACATCGGCACCTTCTTTGGCAAATCCAATCGCTACTGCTCGGCCAATACCTGAATCACCTCCAGTAATTAAGGCATGTCGCCCAGTAAGTAAATTATGCCCCTCATAGTCGCGCATATCACCATTAGGTAACGGATCCATCTTACTTTGAATTCCCGGATATTTTTGTGACTGTTTGGAAAAATCATCAGCATGATAACGAGTTAACGGATTTATTAAGTTGTTGTCCATCATTATAATCTCCTTTCACTAACCTATCTTTAATTTATAGCGCTTACAATAATAAAGCAATATATATGCCTATACCTAAAATTCCAACTAACAATTTATTTGCCTTGACAAATATTTGACTTAGAGTAGCTTTAGGGGAATATACTTTTAATTAAGTTATAAATTAACAGGAGATGGAAGTAGGAACATTTATTAAACCCGGACTGATAGTTGCAAAAGATTATCCGAAGCTCAAATCACCAGCTGATGCTCTTTTAAAAATAGTTCGTACCTCAGTCTGTGGATCAGATTTATGGTAGTTCAGAGGACGCGCACAGCGTGAACCTAATACCACAACTGACCATGAAGCAATTGCAGTCGTTGAACAAGTCGAAGAAACCGGCACTGAACTAAAGCCTGGAGACTTTGTAATTGCGCCATTTACTCATTGCTGCTTGTTTAGCTGGATTTGACGGCGATTGTCTTAATAAAGGAAATTAGCCAAATGGTGGTTAGCAGGGGGAACAGTTAGCGTTTCATAACGCTAACTGGGTATTAGTTAAAATTCCTGGAAAACCACAAGACTATACAGATGATCAATTAAATGATTTATTAACTTTATCTGATGTTATGGTCACCGGTTACCATGCTGCCAAATTACTAGGAGCTAAAAAAATTATTGCTATGGCCGGCATGAAGAACGGCAAAGATTGGCGCTAGAATTTGGTGCAACCGATATCGTATCAGAAAGAGGAAAACAAGCAATCGAGCACGTACTGGAATTAACCAAGCAGGAAATACTAGTCGAATGGGCGCAGCTTAGCTCCAAGGGAAAAAATTTGACCAAATCAATTTAGTTGATTATAAAATCTATCAGATTAACCTGAACTTGACAGCTTAACAGGGAAAAAACTTTCAGTCTTCATACAAGGTAGCGACACAATTACGCCTGTAACAAAAATTGTGCAAAGATTTGCCCAAGTGGTACATATGAATTATATCGGTATTTCAAACTTTAATTAATGGCTCAAAATTAATAAAAAATGGCTTTGATCTAAAGTAATACGTGCAACTAACTTAACCATGGCCAAACTAAGTTTAATACTAAGGCTATTTTACATTAACTATTATAATATATACTAAGTATATTTAATTCATTTAACTAATATCCCTGTTATAATGTGCCCATCTAGGAGGTAGAGTTATGGACATCAAAAAATATTTTGTTGATTTTCCTTTAGAACTACTTGATCAAGTAAAAAAAACATCTAACCATTTTCCTAAAATTTGGCAAAAATTACTCAATCGTAATTACGCTTGGACTCAATCAGGCTTAGAACAAGTGGAAAAATTACTACTTAATTTTGCTAAAAGCCACAAACATGTACAACAGCAATTAACTCAATTGTCACATAAAGCAAATGCTGAATTAGTACCTATTTTTAAAAATCAAACTTTTTTAAGATTACTAGCTGACAAAATGAAACTTTCACCCAAAACAATTAACATAATTAAAAACTTATTAAATCGTTTTGATCAAAAAAGCGGTCCATTTTCAGCAACTAATTTATTAATTATTGTCCTTTTTATTGCACTTAGTACGCAAGCACCATTGATTTTCAAAGGCACTTTTAGCACTAAAAAGGCAGTTGTCTCAGTTGTTTCTGGTTTGGATTATGTATTAACCGCTATTGATTTAGCTAAAAAATTTCAAAATAGCCAACACAAATAATACTTCTACTTAATAAAAAAGCCTTGTTCTTAAAAGAACAAGGCTTTTTCTATTTTTTCGTATTACATAAAGTTATCCAAGAATTAATCCCTGTTTTTAAACGGTTCAAGCCATCTTGAAGCATGGTTAACGGACACGCCAAGTTTATGCGCAAAAACTGACTGCCATTTCCACGATAAACATTGCCTGATGCTAAAACTAATCCTGTTTCTTGCCGTAAATAAGCCGCTAATTCTGAAGAATTGCTACTTAACTGTCCAACATTTAACCAAAGTAGGTAGGTTGCTGACCCTGAAACAACTTGTATACTAGATATTTCCCGGGCAATAAAATCTGTTGCATAAGCAAAATTAGCTCTTAATTGCGTAAGTAAAGCTTGCCGCCACTCATGCCCTTGCTCGTAAGCAGCAATTGTTCCGGGAATTGCTAATAAATTTGGTTCTGCTACTTCATCACTATTTATTCCGCGATTAACCTGTGCTCGCAAATTAGCATCAGGCACTATGATTGTAGCAGCATGGAGCGCAGCCACATTAAAAGTTTTACTTGGGGAGACTAGCGAAATAACTTGAATTAGACTTTCGCCATTAACTGCAAAAGCCGGTGTATAATCTTTACCATTTCTGACTAAATCGCCATGAATTTCATCTGATAGTAAGATAACATGATTTTGATAGCAAAGATCCGCTAAATGTTGCACTTCTGCCTTAGTCCATACTTTGCCAATAGGATTATGCGGATTACAAAAAATCATTACACTGGTCAGCGGCTGGGCTAATTTTGCTGCTAAATCCTGCCAATCAATGTGATATTCATTATCAGCAAACTTTAAATCGCTACTCAAAACATGTCGCCCATTATTTTCAATCGAATTATAAAAAATATTGTAAACTGGCGCTTGTACTAGAACGTTGTCACCAATTTGCGATACACGACGCACAATTGCAGAAATAGCTGGCACTACTCCAGTAGTAAACAGCATCCACTCAGTTTTAGGACGCTGATTGTGTTCTTTTTCATACCAGTCAGCAACAGCCTCAAAATAATTATCTCTTGGCCATTCATAACCAAAGCAACCTAAGGAAATTTTTTCTTTCAGTGCTGCAATAATTTCGGGAGCTGTCTTAAAGTCCATATCAGCAAGCGACATGGGTAACTCCTCAGCTTGAACAGCCCACTTTACTGAATCAGTTTGGCGCCGATCAGGGGCATTAACAAAATCATACTTATTTTCCATTATTTAATCCTCGGGTTTCTGATTTAAATCTGAACAAACAGTTCTTATACCGATCTTATCACATACAACCTGAATCTTATCTGGAGAGACTTTATTGGGATCAATAATTAATGTACCTATTTCTGGCGCAACAATTTTACCAGAGATGGGATTTTTGACACTGTCAATCTTAGTCGTCACTTCAGCATCAAGCTTTGATACATATTCAAAAGCTAAGTCTGTATGAAACAAGCTAGTATTTTTCATTTTAAGTTGATTAATGTAATTTAAACCTTGATTGCTTTCAATTTTACAATTGATGAACTTAATATTTTTACTATTCCAAGCCAAATATTCACCAACAATTGTGGAATCATAGACAGTCACATTTTCACAATTCCAGAAGGCATCTTTTGAAATTAAGGTGGAATGATGTACCTCAACATTTTTTGCGCCATCAAAAGCATAGTTGCCAATAATACTTACCTGGTCAAGATAAATATTCTCACTATCTTTACCAAAATAAGCGCCATTAACCTGACAATTGGTCATTTTGATATCTTGGCAGTTCCACATTGTTTCTTCAGCATTAGCAAAATGAACGTAATCTAACTTAATGCCGGCTGACCTTCTAAACAACTTAGGAGCCTGAAGGGCTGAATTCGTCATTTTAATATTTTGGGTATACCAGATGCCACTGCGCGCCATGGTTTCAAACGTAGTATTCTCAACTTCAATATCGGTGTCATACCACAAAGGATATTTCCATTTGAAAATTGAATTTTTAATATTCAGATTATGCGCTTCTTTGAGCGGTGACTCACCTTCTCCAAAAACAATGCCTGCTAATTTGGTTTTTTTAAGTCCAAAAAGGATTCGTTCTCCTGTAAAGTAGTGGTTCTTAATACTATTCATTATCCCTCTCCCTATCATAATCTTTGCATATTTTAATTATTAAACAAAAATCATTTAATTTAAAATACCAATTACTTAATACTAAGTATTACTAAAAGTTATCGTCAGGGGGATAGTAAAATAGAAAATACTATTATTAATTATTTTAAAAAAATTGCTCAATTAATAAAAGCGATACCTAGTTATATACTCGATATATAGGCATCGCTTATTTTTTAGTTTTCTGTTTCTAATGGTTTAATCTTAGTGGTATAAACAGCTTTAACACTTTCACGGACTTCCGCCTTCCACTTCAGCCAATTAGTTAATTCACTAGCAGGATTATTTGCTCGATACTTTTCAAAATATTGTTTGCTAGTTAAATTGCTCATTCCTTTGGATGTTTTAACATCAGGATCATAATTCTTAACAACATATTGCAGATTGCTGTAATTTAATCCAAATTGTTTTGCAAGCTGGCGTAAGGTCTGCTCGTTTTCCTTAGCAATTGACTGTTCAAGAACATCCTCAACTTGGTCAGCCGAATATTTTTGCGGTTCACGTTGAATATCGCTCCACAGTGAACGAATGTGCGCGGCTCGCGGTTTGTTCGTTTTTTCATATTGGTCAAGATAGCTATCAACTTGAATAGACTCATCGTCAGTTTGAGCAGAAGCTGACTGCTTAATACTATCAGAAAGATACCTTTTGATTAAAGCCATAATGTAGCCTTCATCGACTTCTTTAGTATGGAAGGATTCAAGCTCGTAATCTTCATCAAGGTCAAGATCAGCCGGTTCGTCAGGCCCGTTATCTGCTTTCATTTTATCAAGAAGGTTTTTATACGTTCCCTGAAGTTTAGCTAATGTATCTGCTGGGAGATCATCAACATCTATTTGTTCAGCTGGTGGTAGATTATCTTGCTGGTCCAGTTCATCATATGTTTCAACAGCTGCACGAGCTTTGTCATATTCTTGGAAGGTTTTGATAAATTCCTTTTGCTCCTTAGCAGATGCATTCTCAAGGTAACTTAAAGCTGCCAAATCATCTACATATTTATCCATCTTGGCTCGCGCTTTCAAATAACGCTTGCGCGATATAGCCCAATCAGGTGCCAGAACATCATTACTGCCACCAGCGGCATAGAGTGCAAGTGCATTATCAATTGCTTCATTATACTGTTCTGGATCTTGAAAGGTTACTACTTGACCCCAAGTTTTATTATCAGTATAAATGCGATTAGTCCTTGAAAAAGCCTGAATTAAGTTTTGGGCATTCATTGGTGGTCGATCAAGATACAGCGTCGAAAGACGCGGCGCATCAAAACCGGTTAACAGTCGGTCGACTACAATGACCAGATCAAGGTATTGACCTGGTTTTTGATATTGCTTTTCTTTACCGGCTAAACGGTCGTTGACGTTGCGATTATAGCTGCCAAGTTCTGCCATTGAGAAGTTAGTTTGAAACAAGTTGTTATAATCGTTTAAGGACGACTTCATTTCTTCTTGGTTAGCCTTTGATTCAGTTTCATTCTGCGAAATAGAATAGGTAATAGCAATGCGGGGAAAATCAGGGGCAATTTTCTTAATTCGGTGTGGAACTTCACCATTGGTAATAGCTTCGCGAAATAGACAGTAGTATTTTTGCGCCTGCTTAATTGATGATGTAGAGAAAATGGCCGCGTAACGCTGACCGTTACTGAGTCCTTGTTTGCGATAAGCTAATTTTAAAACTTGTTGGACAACAGCTTGCATATGCCCGGTAGTCAAATAACGAGCGTCATTGTCACTTGAGTTATTGTCACCTTGATTATCAATGTTAAAACCAAAAACCTTATGGTCATGAATAGCATCTTCAATAGTATAAGTATGCAAGATGGGGCCATATAATTGCTCTGTCGTCCGCGCTTCTTGACCATTTTCTGCGCGAGCATTTTCTGCAAAAATTGGCGTACCGGTAAAGCCATACCATAATGGTTCACGATAGAAAAATTTATCTAATTCCCGTTTTTGCTTTGGGGTCACTGCCCGGTGGCATTCATCAACAATAAAAGCCAATTGTAAATCTTTTAATTTTGCATATTGCTTAGCTCTTTTAGAATCTCTTTCCATTTGCTTAAAAAGGGCTTGCATTTTCTGCTTCGTTGTTACAATCACGCTGCGATTGCCATCCCCTAGCTTGCGCGCTAATTCATAACTATTGGCAGTATCATTAATATCAATGGTATCGTTATTGGCATAAGTCTTGAAGGCAGTTGTTGTCTGCATATCCAAGTCTTTCCGATCAATAAGAAAAATGGTCTTGTCAATTGCTGGAATCTGCAATAAGTTACGGGCCACTTTATAAGAAGTCAACGTCTTACCAGAACCTGTTGCGTGCCAGATAAAACCAGATTGCCGTTTTTTAGAAGCTGTAAAAATAGCCTGAATCGCTTGAATTTGATACGGCCGCAACATAATCAGTTTTTGCGCTTTATCATCTAAGACCGTATAATCAGCAATCATGTGATGCGCCATAGGGATTGATAAAACTGCATGAGCAAAATCCAAGTAGTCATCGACTGGCTTTTTAGTTTCATCCAGCCAAGTAGTTAAAAAGTTCTTATTCAGCTGTGGTCCAGCGGAAATATAGCGCGTGCTCGTCCCGTTAGTGACGACAAACATTTCCACAAAGTTAAAAATGTCACCAAACTTACCTTCATCAATGTATTTTTGAATTTGTCTAACGGCATCCATATAAGGGTATTTAGGAGTCTTTAACTCAATCTGAATCAGTGGCAAACCATTAATGAGCAAAGTAACGTCAAAGCGGCGATCTTGGTCCAAAGGAGAAATATTTGTGGCATTAACTTCAACTTGATGAACCACCTCATAGACAGTTGAGCCCCCAGCAATATTAGTATTGTCTAGAATTAACAAATCGGCATCTGGTAAAGCAGAATTATCACGCTTTAAGTGGTGGCGTACTTGCCGATTAGCACCTGACAAAAATTTAGCGGCCTGGTAAAAATTAGGTTGAGTAATCTGCGTGCGAATGGTTGCTTTTTCATTAGGAGTCAAAGGGACATCATGCAGTTGATTATGATTATTCGCTTCTAGAATTTTAAAGAAATTAGCCCACAATTGGGGGATTGTTCTTAAATCATCCCGCAAATGCCATTGATTAACACCTTGAGTGAGATGTTCAATCAAGGCGTTTTCCATTTGTGCTTCATTACTTGATATTACTGCCATGTTAATCTTCTTTCTCGTTATTCAACAAACATATTTTGTAAAAGTGCCTTTTTAACTTGTTTAATCTTGTCCAATTTCTGTTGTTCAAGTTCAATTAAGTGATCAAGTTTGGCAAGGAAGGTGCCAATTTTTTGTTGCTCATCTAAAGTAGGCAAGTTTAAAGTGATTTTCTCCATATCTTTTTTAGATATTTCCAGAAATGTGGACCCTGAAGCTAGGGTATTCGCTTGGCGCTTAATTTCAAAGCCATATGAATATATAAAATATGGATAAGTACTATTTACTAATTCGATAGATTGAAATCCCTGATTAGTCGCTGCCGGTTTTTTTAAAATTGCCATATCACCTATACCCGCTCGACTAGTAAATAAAATTGTTGTGTCTGATGGGTGAATCTTAGCTGAACTCTTTTTCAGACCTAACTTAGTGATTTTTTTATTACTTGAATAAACATATGGCTTATTTCCTATTTCAGTTGGTGAATACCAATTAATATCTCCATCCCAATAATCACAATTTTTAGTATCAGGTGTTCCTCCACCTACAATTTTTGAAATCTCTTTTAGTCTTTTCTTTTCCCACTCATCCGCAAAGCCTTGAAAACGTAGTTCTGGTATTTTGGTACCCTGTGCCGGGAACAAATTTTGTAGTAGGGTCTTTTTCAGCAAGTCCAGCTGGTCGAGTTCTTGCTGCTGCAAATCAAGTAACTGATCGAGCTTGGCAAACAAGTTGCCAATTTTTTGTTGTTCAGATAATTGTGGTACTTTTATTATTTTTCTTTCCATTTCACTTTTAGTTAAATGAATCATTGTTGAACCATTAGTGTTAATCAGTAATTTTGCCCTATCATCAATCAATAACTGTAAAAGGAATTTCTTATCTAAGTAAGAGGAAAGTTCAATCTTCCATATATGATAATGATAAATAACTTTATTACCATTCCAAATATGTGGTCCAAAAGTTGCCGACCATGTATATAACAAATCACCTTTATTAGCATAAGCAGATTTAGGTAACTCTAAATTAGAATAATACCAAGAATCATTAGTATAAAAATTGCCAACTCTTAATACAGGATATTTTCCTTCAACTAATAATTCACTTTGTTTATACGCTCTGCCATTTAAGAACTTTACCATTTTACCTAAAATAGAATTTTCCCACTCATCCGCAAAGCCCTGGAACCTAATATGCGGCACTAATTGATGTTCATTCATTTTATTTCACCATATATTCTATAAAATATCTTTTAATTGCTCAAGCAACTGCTGCGCTTCCGGATCAGTACCAACTAATTCAGCCATTGCCTGCTTAAGTTCAGTTGTGACCTTAGTTTCCTCTTCTTTAATAGTCCGCATCTCGGCGGCTAACTGCTTAACATCAACCGGTGGCTCTTCTTCAAAAGTATCGACATAGCGAGGAATATTCAAGTTAAAGTCGTTCTCTTTAATTTCGTCAAAACTAGCCAGATGAGCATACTTATCAACATCTGCGCGTTTAGCATAAGTGGCTAAAATACGTTCAATATCTGCTTCACGCAATTTGTTCTGCGTTTTGACTTTTTCAAAATCCTTGGAAGCATCAATAAACATTACATCCCGGTCTGGTTTATCTTTCTTCAGCACCACAATGACGGTCGGAATACCGGTACTATAAAACAAGTTTGCTGGTAAGCCAATGACAGCATCAATGGCGCCACTTTCCAAAAGTTTTTGCCTGATTTTGCCCTCGGCAGCACCCCGAAATAATACTCCGTGCGGTAAGACAATCGACATCACGCCGCTATGCTTCAAGTGGTAATAGCCGTGAAGCAAGAAGGCATAATCAGCTTTAGATTTAGGTGGTAATACTCCAAATGAGGAAAAGCGCGGATCATCTAAAAAGCCCTTTGTCGCAGCCCATTTTTGTGAATATGGGGGGTTCATGACTACGGCGTCAAAATTATTAACTTCTTCAGCTGGCCAGTCTTCATCTAACGTATCACCGTTACGAAGACGGCGGTTAGCTTGATCAATATTGTGTAAAATCATATTCATCTTGGCTAAATTATAAGTCGAGGTGTTGATTTCTTGGCCATAGTAGGTAATGCGCTCAGGATTGGACACATACTTTTTAAAGTTCAAAAGTAACGAACCTGAACCCATTGCCGGATCGTAAACCGCCATGCCATTACGATAATCCTTACCTACTAAAGTTAAGCGCGTCAGTAATTCCGAAACTTGTTGCGGGGTATAAAATTCACCGGCTTTTTTACCAGATTCAGAAGCAAATTGACTGATTAAGTATTCATAGGCGTCGCCTAAACTGTCCCCTGGTGTCTTGACCAACTCGATTTTGCCAATTGCTTGGAGCACATTAGCAATCGTATCGGTTTTCTTCTGCGCAGTACTACCTAAACTGTTGGAGTACAAATCATAATCATTAAACAACCCGTCAAAATCTGGCGCGATACTTTCTAGTTTATTAAAGGCATCGCCTAATTGATTAACTTGAAAAGTATGATTATTAACGGCCTGCAAAATACTGTTATAAGTATATTTAGGTTCAATAATATATCCTAATGATAGCCGTAATTCATCGATTAGCTCTTGATCACCAGTATTTTCTTCATAAATTTGTTGTGCATGCTCTAATGTTCCATCTGGCTGATCAGATAGTAATTCCAACACATAATAAAGCATGCGATCAGATAAGTACTTATAGAAAACTGTTCCTAATAAGTAATTTTTATATTGGCTTGCATCCATTTTTGAACGTAATGCATCAGCTGCACTAAACAATCCTTGTTCTAGACTAGTTGTAGTTGTCATTTTGGTCCTCCATTAATATCGTTTTTATTAAGTAAACTAATAATTGCTTGTTTTTCTTTCTCTTGCCGCTCTTTTTGCAAGCCCTCCTTAATTAACAATAAGCGATATAGTTCTCCTATTTTTTGTTGCTTACTTAATGCTGGCAAATTAAGTTCAAGTTGTTTAAAACTGGTTAGCGTTACGCGGCGTAAGACTGTACCTTCCATTGTACTATATAATTGTCGTTTCATTGATTGCGCTTCATTTAATAAGTAACACAAATACCAATTATCCCCACGATTCGTAAAAGTTAATTTAGTAATGTGCTGGGGGATCACTTTGCCCGCTGAATGGGGCGAAACTATGGCCGTTTGATTAGTCATCATGTTGATTACTAGGTCCCCAGCATTTAAGATTGGTGACTTTTGTGTTTTGACATCATTTGTACGATAACCTTGATAAAGATCAAACTCTAAATCTTCATTGGTATAAGTTTCGTACTTATTGTATTTCTTCTTAAGCTCAATACTATTGGGCCCTGAAAAGAAATTAACTGCTTTTTCTAATTTCAATTGAAACTCCCTGGTTGATTTAACTAATAACTTACAGAAAATGGATTTACATTATCCTTAGGTATTGATAATTGAATTTTATCAAGTTTTTCAACATCTATAACAGAATCCTCTATAAAATCTTCCTTTAGCCAAGTCGAATCCCAAATAACATTTTTATTATCACGGACTTTTTGGCATAGTGGAGAATTATACTTGGTATATTCTTTATCAACAGCCACACTTATTCTTTGCAACCATACTTCTAAATAATCTGTATTGGGAATTGTATGCAATTTGGTAAGAATCTCGTCAATAAAGTTTCGAAAATTTTCAGGTACATCGTTTGAATCACTTTTTTTCATCAGAGCAAAAATATGACTAATAATTGCAACTCCTTGTGGAATAGCATTAGGATTTACAATAATTATATTAGCAATAATGCTTATTAGTTGTTTATAATCACTTGGTAATACATCTAAACTATCAATTCTATCTAGATATTCAGAAAAAGCTTTTTTAATACTTCCTGAATTTGGAAATTTTTTTGATAAAATATATATTTCTAATAAATGTTTTTGCAAATTCATATGATAATTTATCGAATATTTTTGCTTATTTTTCTCATTAGCTGATTTATCAATAGAAAAAATATTTATATTCCGATGATTCCAATACAACTTATCTGGTTTTATCGCCATCCCAATTAAGTCATCACCGCTTTTTGTTTTCCTTAAATTAAGGTGCATATTTAAATCTAATAGAGTATCTGCCAACATTTTAGTGATTACATCTGCTACTTCTTTAGAATTCGCAAATATTCTATAGTCATCTTTATATCTAATAACTTGATATTTTTTTCCTTTAGTAATGCTATTACTGTTGATTTTAGTAGACAAAACTTGGTCTGAATACCCCAACACAATTTCTGCAATAAAATCAAATAATGCCCCACCTTGTGGAATCCCATTGGTTTGACGATTCTGCATATTTCTTATTTTAGTATCTATTATGTTTCCTAATAACTTATTAGAATGGTTATCTTTTGCTTTATCTTTACCTTCTAGTGCCCAAGCAATGGTATGCGTATAAATTGATCCATAACAATTGGTTATATCTGTTTGAACACAATATGAATATTTGAGAGCCACTTCAATAGAATATTGCTCGAATTCTTCCCACCAATTTAATATATTTTCTTTTGTATTATTATTGTGTATTCCTAAAGCTTGTCTCGGTAAACTAATACATCTTATTGCCTTATCTTTTCTAAAATAATCAAATCTACGTAAAATCTGATTCCAATGACTTTTAGTAGTTATTATATTTACAAGGTCAACATAAGCAATTGGATGAACAATTTTAATAGGACGCCAATCATATTTACCATCTTTGTTTATAATAATTGTGTGATTTATTTCTTGACTATTTTCCTCGCTATTTTTATTAGTTTGTACGTCACTAATTTTATTAGCATCATATGATACTGGCTTTTTTTGCCTTAATTTTTTTTCAGCCTGTGCTAGAACCTGTTTAAAGGAAAAATACTCTGGAAGTTGCAAAGAGCAATAACTTTCTTCTTTCATAAAGAATTTTCTTGCTTCATCACAATTCATATCAAGAACAGATTGTCGTTTTTTCTCCATCCTTACCTCCTTCTTATATTTCAATTGAAATATGTTACGAGTGAATTATGCATATTTCGACTGAAATATGCAACATTTTTTTGAAATTAATATTCTCAATACCATAAAAAAGCTACCAAAGCATTGGTAGCTAAGCTTTTGTACTGATCTTTTAATTAATTACAAGTAAACATGGTAATGGTTAAAGTTACCTCACTTTTCCCTTATTCCCTAACTTCTTGTACCCAACCTTCTGAGCCTTCTTCGTTACCATATTGAATGACAACCAATTCTTGATATAACTTGGTCATAATTAGGTAATGCTAGTTTTCTGTATGTTAACCAACCGCTACTAGCGAGTACTTACTAAAATTTATTTTATACTTTACTTATATATCGGATGCCGATATACTAATAATAAAAAAGAATCGTGTCAATTTTGCATCCTGAACATATCATCTTAACAGAAGCCTATTACTACATCCTATTATCATTATTTAAACCATTACATGGCTATGGCATTATGAAGAAAATTGCTGAGCTATCTGACGGCAGAGTCATGCTAGCTGCAGGTACATTGTATGGGGCACTAAATAAATTAGAGCAAAATCAATGGATTAAAGCCTTGCCCGTAAACAACATTGATCACAAAAAACAATACGTTATTACTTCCCAAGGGAAAGAAATTGTAATCAATGAACTTAAGCGATTAGAAGAATTAGTAAATAATGGGCACAAAATTATGGAGGATAACTAAATTGGAAAAGAGGAAGTTCCGGCTATTTTTTAGTGACAAACAAGAAGAAACTTGGCTTAATCAAATGGCAACAGCTGGCTGGCAGTTAACCAAAATTAAGGGGTTATTATATTATTTTACTAATCAAAAGCCCAAGTATATTTATCGCATTGATTTTCTTGATCCTCAAGCTTTTAAAACGAAACAACAAGATTATATTAATTTTATTGAAGAGACCGGTGCCGAAAAAATTGCTCAAAGTGGCCAATGGATCTATTTCCGGCGTCCCGCAGTTCAAGGAGACTTTCAACTTTATTCAGATAACGACTCCAAGTTAAGCTATTTAAAACGCATTCGCAGACAAATATTACTCACAACGCTATTTCCATTACCACTAATTCAAATGCTCATGACTGATATTAGTAATGGCAATAGTGGCTGGGCAAGATACTTTGGCTTAGGTTTCTTTGTCTTATTTGAATTATTTTTACTCGTCAAACTAAGTACTTTATCAATCCGTATTAAAAAATTAATTGCTAGTTAATTTTTTCAATTTATGACAGTAAATAAAAGCGGCAACCATCATAATCGTTGCCGCTTGTTTTTTATTAAGATACCTAATTTTTTCGAATACGTTTAAAAAGTACCAACCATTCATAAATAAGGGCAATGATTGCTATTACATAGTCGTACCAATGGAAAGCATCCGCAAAACCAAATACGGAAAGTAGTAAAATCAAAATCAGCAATAAACTATAGCAAATAGGGGTAACATAGATTAGATTATGCTTATTAAGCCAAGAGTCTATTGGTAAAAGTTCAAAAGCTAAAATGAGAAAAATAATCAATAGAGTATCCATTTTTTTATTCCCTTATTCACTAATTTCTTGTACCCAACCTTCCGGTCCTTCTTCGTTACCATATTGAATGTCAACCAATTCTTGATACAGCTTGGTTGTAATCGGACCGGTTTCTTTTTCACTATAAATCACATGCTTTTGCCCCTGGTAAGTGATTGACCCAACTGGCGAAATAACAGCTGCTGTACCCATGGCGCCTGCTTCTTTCAATTCAAAAGCCTCTGCTAAAGTAATCTTACGTTCAACTGGATTTAAGCCTTGCTTTTTAGCCAATTCCAGCAATGATTTTTTAGTAATGGAAATCAAAATCGACGGGGATTTAGGTGTCACAAATTGCCCCTCTGGCGTAATGCCAAAGAAATTAGCCCCGCCAAATTCATCAATATACTTATGCTCGCGGGGATCAAGATAAAGACAATCAGCATAACCCTTTTGATGCGCCTCAACTGACGGCAATAAACTGCTGGCATAATTGCCAGCAGTCTTAGCTTGACCTGTCCCAGCATAAGCAGCCCGATCATAGTCACTGATAATATAAGCCGCCGGATTTAACCCCTTAATGTATGCGCCAACGGGTACGGCAAAAATACGAAAAGTATATTCATTGGCGGCTTGAACGCCCAAAACATTAGAAGTGCCTACCATGAATGGCCGTAAATATAAGGTGGCGCCACTATCATATGGTGGTACAAATTCTTGGTTAGCCAAAACGACTTGCTTAACTGCGGCCACAAATTGTTCTTCTGGAAATGGTGGCATCGCCAAGCGCTCCGCCGACAAAGTAAAGCGATGGGCATTTTGCTCCGGGCGAAATAAGTTAATCTTACCATCTTTTCTACGATAAGCCTTTAGACCTTCAAAGATTTCCTGGCCGTAATGTAAAATTTCAGCTCCTTCAGACAGAGTCAAAGTTGAAGCTTCGACTAATTTACCTTCCTGCCATTGACCATCTTTGTACTTTGCTTCATAGCGATATGGCAAATCGCGATACACAAAACCTAAGTTTTTCCAATCAAGATCTTCTACTCGTTGTTTCATAAAAAGTTCTCCTACTTGTTTTATTTAATCATAATTTAATTATTGATTAATTTATGCTATAAAACTCCTAATGTCAATAGTCAGGAAAGATTATTCTTAAAACAATTTGACTATTTGCTTAGTTAAGCCTCATACTTTATCCACCTATTATTAATTATTTGTATAAGTTCAAGACTTATTGATACAAAAATAGCAAAAAAGAAGCAATCAGTAAACATCAGTATCGTAAGCCTCCTATGTAAAAATTTAGAAAAGCTAAAAGGTCAAAGCCTGCTGAAACTAGCTTAAATAACCGCTATTGGTTACTCCAATCACTATTTAAGTAACTAAACCTCAACATAAACTGTCAACTCTATATTGTTATGCGCAGTTTAATTAAATACAATTGTATAAAAAATACCTTAAGTTCAAACGAACTTAGGGTATTTTTCTATTTTTACAATACCGCTCTACGTTGGGCAATTAGTTGTACATTTGCTAATTCAATTATTAATCTTCCTAATCATTAATAAGGGGTAACAACGTTAGCGACTTTGATATATCTATTATGACCAATACGATAATATTTTTTGCCTTTAATAGTGTAAACTTCACGATTACTCATAACTGTCTTTTTCTTGGAAAGCAGACTTTTTAGTACACGTTTACCTGTCTTAGTATACTGATATGACGCTCTATTTAAATATAACTTAAGTAGTTCATCATGCTTTTTACTATATGGGAGCACGTTAACTGCTTTAATATATCTATTATGCCCAATACAATAATACTTTTTGCCTTTAATAGTGTAAACTTTACCATTACTCATAACTGTCTTTTTCTTGGAAAGTTTGCTTTTTGGTACACGTTTACCTGCTTTAGTATATTGATATGAGGCTCTATTTAAGTATAACTTAAGTCCAATTTTTGGTGTTGGTAGTTCACCTGGTGTAGAAGTATCATTACCTGCATCGGGTGTAGAAGTATCATTACCTGCACCTGGTGTAGAGGTACCATTACTTACACCTGGTGTAGAAGTATCATTACCTGCACTTGGTGTAGAAGATACGGCAGCATGAACCGGTGTTACTTGGTTGTTAGCTGATATACCAAAGCAAGTTAGTGCAATTCCACAAACCATAGTTGCTAATTTTTTTCTTGAGTTCATTTTATCTCCTTTAATATTTATATAGTAAAATATCACATAAGTTGTTTTATTATAGCATATTATCTTTTTTTGGTTTACATATATGTTAAATTAATTTCTAATATCTATATTTTGTATAAATCATATCAAATACAAGTACACATGTAATCATATTTATAATTGTACTAAAAAACATGATTATGCGTATTAATTATTATAAATACAAATATACTTATATTGTATCAACTATATTTTTTGCTATTTCTTGCCTTTTTTCCACTCGATTTTGGCTTTCTGCAAATCTGCAAAGAAGTTAAGCTAAGTTGATTGTTTACATACAAGTTATGGCTAAAGCTCTTACTTAGATACCTAATAAAACTTTAGTTTTATGGTATGAAAAAAAGTAAATTATACTATAAGCAATTAAAAGTAATAAACAAGTTGTAATGATTGGTTCCCCCACCATCTGAAAAGCGCCTAAAAATTTTATTACGTCGTTAGCTAAAAAATTAAATCTGAATCCAATGAAAGCCATTAAACCATTCAATCCGCCCATAATTATAGGTGGTAAGAATATCAATAAGTTATTAGCAGTAGCCGCTTTGCGTAGCTGCTTTTTATTATAGCCGATATCACCTAAAAATTTGAATTCATCAGTCACACCTAAAGTATCCATGAGTATAGTGAAATAGAGAATACAACCAATAAATACAAAAAACAATACAGAGATAAAAGTTGCCATTAAGAATGCTGCACTATTATATGAAAGTGCATCTTTATTAGTTTTGTAGGCACTTAGAAATTGGAGCTTTAACTCTTTGATTTTGTTGTAAAGTTCCTCATTGTCGCGTAGGTTGGCACCATTAATTGCATAAATTGTCTTACTGTTAGCATGTTGACTTATTTTTTTAAACTGTTGGTCATTAACAGCTATGTAAGCAAAATTACCTTTAGCGAATATGGGCCAGATATTGGTCTCTTTCAAACTGACTTTTTGCTTGTTAATATTTACCGTACCACGAGAATTCTTTATCGTATATGGTGTAAAAAGATACGCTAACTTCTTAGAAAATTTGGAATTATGCTGCGGTTTATTATATTGTTGCTTTAATAACCCTTTAAAAGTACTGAGATTAATAATTCTACATTTTTTGGTAGCCATTTTTTCACTTAGTACTATTGGTCGTTTTGCAGTCGCATTAATCACTTTTACCGTTTTAAAATCACCACCGTAATTTTTAGTGATTTGCTTCACCTTGGTCACTTGATCAGGCTTAAGTTTCTGGTCAATTTCAATAGCCGAAGGAACTGTTTTTATTAATGAAGCTTTTTGATAATTTATTAGTAAAAAGCAAGTTGCAGTAAGAGCAATAACAGCCGATATAACTAAAGACAATACAACTAATAGATTTGATTTAGTCTTTAATTTAAACAGCGATTCTGGCAAAAAGATATTATTCGTTGGTCGATACAGCTGATGATGGTTATTGATTTTACGATTAATAAGATAAGCTAAAGTACTTTTGATAATTAAAAATGTGCCAATTATTACCAATACTAATGTAATCAGTGCCATTGGTACAAAACCGATTTTGACCCACAAAGATTGTTGTTTAACAAGATCTAAAACCAAGACATAGCCTATTAATAACGAAATTATCCCTAAGTAAGCTGTCCAAGACTTGGTCTTAACAGCCTTTTCGCCAGCTTGATTTAAATTAGAGATATTTATGATGGATAAGCACTTAATCAAATGGTGATTATCAAAAAAGATAACTAATAATATAAAAATAGAAAGTGCTATTGTAATTAAGAATGGTAAAAAGGTGAACTGCGTTAGATACGGTATATCAAGCTTTAAAGCTGCAATCAAAAGTATTTTTATTAAACTATAAAACAAAATACTAAGAAAGATACCAGCAAAGCAGGCCATTCCAATAATAATGGTGTTTTCTATCATTAAAATTGAAGTAATATTCTTCTTTGACATGCCTAACATTGAATAAATTCCTAGCTCTTCAGCACGCTGCTTTAAGAAAAAATGATTAAAGTAAATAATAAAGAAAATTGTAAATAAGGTAAATAATATCGAAGTAACATAAGACATGAACTCCACTTTTGCTGAACTTGATAAAGAATCAGCAATTACATGGTCTTTAGCGAAAATTTGCAGAGTATTGAATAATCCTAGAATTAACGAAAGCGAGATAAAATAATTTTGGTATAAGCCAAAGCCGTTTTTGATATTGTTTTTAGCTATTACTTTGTAATTCATAATTAATTTCACTCCCCTAAGCTTCTACTTCGGCTAATTTTTGCGCCAATAGTTGTTGAAAAGCATCATTACTATCTTTTTTAACAATTTGGTCAACAATTTTGCCATCTTTTAGAAAAATAACCTTGTTAGCATAACTGGCCGCTAAACTATCATGAGTAACCATTAAGATAGAAGTATTAAATTTTTGATTCACTTTTGCTAAATATTCCATGATTAATTTAGCTGCTTGAGAATCCAACGCACCTGTAGGCTCGTCGGCCAATAAGAGTGCTGGATTCTTAATGATGGCCCTAATTATCGCTACACGCTGTTTTTGACCACCAGATAAAGCCACTGGATATTTATCAAGTTGATCACTTAATCTAAAATATTCGGCTAACTTATCAATCTTTTGATCGATTTCTTGGTCATTTCTACCGAGTAATGACATAGGAACGGCAATATTCTGTCTTACCGTTAAGCTTTTTAATAAACGATAGTTTTGAAAAACAAAACCTAGTTTTTTCTTACGAAAATTGGCAGCCTCATCATCAGATAATTTGGAGATTTCATGATCATCAACATAGATTGTGCCTCCAGAAGCTGTATCTAATGTCGAAATCATATTAAGCAACGTAGTCTTGCCAGAACCAGACGCACCCATGATTGCTACAAATTCGCCAAAATCAACTGCAAAGTTAATACCGGCTAGTGCTTGGTATCGCTTTTCATAAAATTTAGTAACATTATTTACTCGTAAAATTTTAGTCATAATTAATCCTCGCTTCCTGTTTCCTTGTACTATATATCTAATACAATAAATCTAATAGAAAACGCTGTCAATTAGTATCCTAGAAAGTAAAAAAAGAAATCCAAATGAGTTGAAATAAAAGTTGAAATATTATTTTTTCTAATTAATTTTTATAAAGCTCTAATTCTAATATCGAAGGGACTTTCTTGAGATATATGGTTCTCAATAATTCATATGCCGTTCCTGACATACCTGTCATCAATCCAAAAACATTTCTTTTTTGTGGAATACCAGATAGCCAGTTTTTATTAGCACAAAGATCAGTAGTAATTTTTTAGGCTTTTTTAAGACTCTTTAAATAATTGGTGATAAAATATCGGTGATAGACATTCTATGTTGCCTAAACTGCTATGACAAAGGCAATCACTACACCAATGCCTTTTTCTAAAATGCAAGACTTTGCTAATTCAATATCTATATTTAAGATTATAAATTAGTCAATAATATGAATTTTTTTATCCTAGTCATACAATGGAGTTTTGAAATATGAATAAATTTAAGTTAACTGCTAAAATGTCATACCTAATATGTGGTATATTGCAATTTTTAATTGGAATAATTTACTTTATTTGTTCAAAAAGAAACATAAGTTTTTTGATAATCTTTATATTTTTAGGCATAGCATTGATATTGATACCTTACTTGAAGCCAACAAAGATAGAAAGCAAAAAAAACGATAAAGTAATAGGAATATTATTGATTTGTACAAGCATATTAATGCTTTTATTAGTTCCAAATGATTTGATCTTTTTACTATTTTTGGATTCAGGATTGATTAATTTGATAATCTAACGCGGTAGTTATATCTTCTATAAAATTGCAATAACCTGCCGCGCAAAATTTTAGCTTGTCATACCTTCGCCAAATTATATGAAAAAAGATTAGATTGCCTCTATCAAGTCAAGTAGCATGTTCAACTTAAAATTACAATTTTCGCTTTAATTTAATTGGAAAAAAGACGAAGGAATGATTCAAATACAAAACAGCGCTGACATATAGTTAATTGCACAATGAACAAAAACTAAAATTAAAAAAGGCAAACCACATTTTTAGTGGTTTGCCTTAATTCTTTGTTAGCATAAACGGATTAGTTTTTCTCAGAAGCGTTTGTAAAAAATATTAAAATTTTACTTGTGTGTCTACAAAATAATAAAACGAAACTTTTTATTAGTAGCCGAAATTTACATAAAACTATCCCATAACTGACAGTAAATCAATTGCAATATCACTATTTTTAATAATATATTGAGATTCTATATTGACTTTATCTTTTACCTCGCTAACAAAATAAAAACACCGCTTGGTTTCCCTAGCGGTGTGAAATTAGTATTCTGATAGTTAATTAAACGACCTATAACAAAAGGTGAATTAATTTAATTTTCCTTCAGCAATAAGTTTATCGTCACGCTCAACAAGTTTTTGTTATGTGCTTTGTAACCCTGATTTCCATTAAATTTGCAGCCACGTTTCTTAAAAGTTTTAAATTTCTCGTCCAATTAAAATTTTATTACCATAAATTGGCTACTTTTTATATTGTGGATAGTCATTCAAATAATTACTATCACCGTAACTATACAGATGGCTTCCATCTCCATCATTAAAAGTATCTTTTGCCTTAAATGACTTCTTTTGATGTTTTTGCTGATTTAGGTTTTTCAGGCTTATTTGTATTATTTACTGCTGGATAAGGCAGGAATTCATCATGATCATTTGCTAGTAAAATCTGGGGCTTTAACCATTTAATTTCTGCCTTTAACTGCTTAGTAAACCTCTTAGTATATTTAGTATTAATCAACTCAAAGTGTTTTAAACATTTTTGGTAAAGTACAACTTGTTTCTGTAGTGATAGCTTTTGCCCTTGCTTAACTAGCTGGTTAAATGCGCGATTGGCACGTTTATGTTGCTTTGACCAGTTTGCTTTCTCTCTAATGCTATGCAGCTTTGGTTCTGGTTCAGCTTTCTTGGGATTAGCTGAAGTGACAGCTGCCTTGTTAGTATTTTGCTTATTAGTGTCTGTTTGCGTATTAGCCGTATCTGCTGAAACTACAGCAATTTGGCTAGTTATAGGTGCAAGCATTGCAACACCAGCAATGGCTAACGAAATAATTTTCTTATTTATTTTCATCTCATTACCTCTTGGGTATCAAACATTTTAAATACTATACAATTATAGCATATGTGCTAATAATAACAGATTTAATTTATTAAATTTTGCTACTTTAGTAAGCAGTATAGTCATTTTCTTTTACTTTCACCCATTAAGCCGCGCATAAAAAAAGAAGGCTGTTGTTACCAGCCTTCTTTTTTGTTATCCACAGTAATTACCAAGGCGCTATTTAGTTTCTTAGCGCTTTGTACTTACAGCATTATTTTGTCTTACTTTCTGCCTGGCCATCCTTATCTACAGATTGTACATCAATATCAATAATGGCATCCCCGTTTAAGTAGACATGTGCCCCATCAGCCGTGAAGTTAACTTCCTTAGTGTCTGGCGCCTTCATTAATAGTTTAGCAATTGGTGTTTCCATTTCCTGTTCCACCACGCGCCGTAATGGTCTTGCACCAAATTTCTTGTCATAACCTTTTTGTGCAAAGTAAGCTTTAGCCTCAGGTGAAACCACCAATTTGACGTCTTTTTTAGCCAAGACATGCGTCATTTTCTTCAAGTAAATATCGATAATCTTTGTCATATCGGTTGGCGTAAGTGCATTGAACGGAACAATTGCGTCTAAGCGATTCAAAAATTCTGGTCTGAAGTAAGCCTCTAGTGCCTTGATCAACTGCTCATGGTCAACTTGACCATCCTTAAGTAAGTTATCTGAGTAACCTGCATTTGACGTCATGATTAAAATCGTATCCTTAAAGGAAACAGTTCGCCCTTGCGCATCGGTTAAGCGACCATCATCCATAATTTGTAATAAAGCATTAAAAATCTGGGGATTAGCTTTTTCAATTTCATCAAATAAAATCAAGCTATATGGTTGGTGGCGTACTTTTTCGGTCAATTGACCACCTTCACCATAGCCAACATATCCTGGAGCTGAGCCAATGAGCTTATTCACAGCCATCTGGTCTTGATACTCCGACATATCTAAGCGAATTAAATGATTTTCACCCCCAAACAATTGAATTGCTAATTGCTTAGCAAGTTCTGTCTTACCAACACCAGTTGGACCTGTAAGTAAAAATGAACCAGTTGGACGATTATTATCTTTGAAAATTTGCTTACGAGCAATCGCATCAGTAATAACTTCAATTGCCTTGTCTTGATCAATCACTGTTGCCTTTAATTTTGCCGCTAAATTTAAGTTTTTCTGTCCTTCACTGGCATGTAATTCACTCATTGGAATCTTAGTTTTAGCCTCAATTAGAGCATAGATATCTTGATCTGTAACCCTAGGCGTATCTGCATCATCAAGATGGTCTAATTGGTCACGTAATTTTTCAAGCTGCTGTTTTAAGTCACTGGCCTTAGCATAGTCTTCATTTTGAGCAGCAACTTTTTTGTCATTTTCTAAAGTTTTAATACGCTGTTTCAGTCCTGCTTCATCGCTAGGGGTTGCATCAAGTCCTTTCTTTGCTCCAGCTTCGTCAAGTAAATCAATGGCCTTATCTGGTAAGTAACGACCTTGAATATAACGTTGTGATAATTCTACGGCAAGCTGCAGAGCGCTAGCACTATATTTTACATGGTGATACTCTTCATACTTTTTCTTTAAACCTTCCAGAATCTTCACGGTCACATCAGTTGAAGGCTCTGGCACATCAACTGGTTGGAAACGCCGTGCTAAAGCCGCATCGTTTTCAATTTGGCGATACTCACTAGTAGTTGTCGCCCCAATCAAATTTAAATCTCCACTAGCTAAAGCCGGTTTTAAAATATTAGCTGCATCGCCACTATTATTTTCCGAATCAGTCGAACCAGCGCCAACAATATTATGTAATTCATCTATAAATAAGATAATATTAGGATTTTTCTTTGCTTCATCAATAATTTTCTTTAAGCGTTCTTCAAAGCTACCCCGTAAACTTGAGCCAGCAACCATATCATTAATATTAATGGCAATGATATGCTTATCTTTCATTTTTTCAGGAACGTCCCCTTGGGCAATTTTTTGGGCTAAACCTTCAACAATTGCGGTCTTACCGACACCTGCTGGTCCAACTAGAACCGGATTATTCTTCTTACGTCGACTTAAAATCTCAATTACTGCTTGAATTTGCTCATCGCGCCCAATTACAGGGTCGAATTTATTATTTTTAGCTTGTTCAACTAAGTCAATCCCAATTGGTTGCTCTTTTTGAGTTGGAACGTTTTGCTTAAGGTTTTGTGGTGCCATATTCATACTGCTTGAATAGTGAATAGGAATCGAACCGTTATTATCACTCGAACTATTAAAGAAAGAATTGTTTAATTCGTTAAATAGGTTATCAAATTCGTTGTCAAAATATGTCATATCTAAACACCCCTTGTATTCGTTATAATTTTTTAATTAGCACTCAAAAGCATTGAGTGCTAATTTCTTATACTTGTAATTATAGCAGGTTATCCACAGATAGCAAGAAAAGTAACTTACTTTTCCACAATTATTTTTCAAAAGCAAAAAAGCCTTATCTATTAGGATTTAAGGTCCTAAATAAGGCTTACTATTTAGTTATTTTTGGTATAACTGAAACTGGGCACGTAAATATTTTGCTGTCAAACTCTGCCTATTTTGCGAAATATCCACAGGTGTACCACAAGCAACTATTTGCCCCCCATTCGCTCCTCCGCGCGGGCCTAAGTCAATCATATAATCACTGTTAGCCATAATATCTAAATCGTGGGTAATCGTAATGATTGTCGCCTGCTTATTTAAAAGTTGTTGAAAAACTTGCAATAGCGTTCTAACATCTTGCGGGTGTAGTCCTACTGTCGGTTCATCAAAGATAAACAAGCTGTCTTTTTGTTGCCGGTGCAAATGACTAGTCAACTTTAGCCGCTGAGCTTCACCTCCTGATAAAGCGGGTGTTGCTTCACCAAGATGCAAGTAGCCTAAACCCATTTGACTTAAAGTTGTTAATGTTTTTTGAATTTTAGGCTCTGTTTGAAACAAATTTTGCTGAAGTAGCTCAGCTACTGAGTAGTCGAGTATCTCGGCAATACTTAATCCTTGCCATTTTACCCTTAACACATCTTGATTATAGCGGTGTCCTTCACAAAGTGAGCAAGTTTCAACCATATCGGGCAAATATTGAATATCAAGCGATATTACACCACTACCCCCACAAGCTGGGCAAGCTCCCTCTTTATTATTATAGGAAAAATGACTGGCACGATACTTATAACTCTTAGCTTGCGGTTGTTGGGCAAACAATTTACGCAAATTATCCATAATATCCGTATAAGTAGCTACTGTAGAACGTTGATTTTTACCTACTGGTGAAGAATCAACACTAATTACATTTTTAATTGTCTTACCCTTAAACTGCTTAATCCATTTAGGCATTGGTTGATGTGCTTTTTGCGCCTGCAAAGCCGATAACAAGGCATCAAGAATTAACGTGGTTTTCCCTGCTCCAGAAAAACCAGTAACTGCCGTCATAAAGCCACACGGAATTTTAACTTGTACGTCTTTTAAATTAAAACGCTGGGTGATTGCTAGGTCAATTTGTCCTAATGAAAAAAGTTCTCTACTAGCCGCTGGACGAACAAGCAGCGGTGCATTACCAGTTAAATATGGGCCAATTAACGAATTAGAATTTTGCTTTATTTGTAACGGGGTACCCTGAGCAATAATTTGTCCTCCCTGACTACCAGAACCAGGGCCAATTTCAATAATCCAATCAGCTGCATTGATAATTGCAGTTTCATGATCAACTACTACTAAAGAATTTCCTTGATTAACTAATTGGTGAAAAATATCAATTAAGCCAGCTACATTATCAGGATGCAATCCTACTGAAGGTTCATCTAACACATATAACACCCCAGTAGTTTCCGTCCTTAAAGTTCGGCCTAATTGTATGCGCTGTAATTCGCCAGTCGACAAACTATTAGCTGACCGAGCTAAACTTAGATAATCTAAACCTAACTTCAATAAAGGCTTAACCTGATGTAGTAATTCATCGCTTAAATTTGTAGCTAAGTCTTGCATTGACTCCGGCAACCAGTCCTTTATTGCTTGCATATACTGGGGCAACTCACCTAAAGTTAATTGCTCAGCTGTCACAATATTTTTCCCAGCAACTAATTGTTGCCAACGGGTCGAATCAATACGATAGCCCTGGCAATGCGGACACGTATTGAAATGATAAAAGGAATTTATTCGTTCAAGCCCGCGTTCAGACTTAGTAGTCTTACGCGAATTAATCACTGCATTATAGGCATTTTCATATAAGGCATCAAGATGATAAATACGTCCAGTCGAAGTTGGAACATCTACTGGTACTTTTCTCTCTTCACCATGAAGTACGATTGCTTTTTCTTTCTTAGTTAAGTCGCGGTAAGGAATATCTGTACGAACCCCTAATTCACGGGCAATACGCCACATCCAATTGCGTCCAGGAATTTGCCAAGTAGCAATGGCTCCATCAGCAATCGTTTTATTTTCATCAGCAATAATTTTACTATCATCAAGTTGTTCAACCTTCCCTAAACCCTGACATACTTGACAAGCACCATCTGAATTAAATGCAAAATCTTCCGCGCTAAAGGCATAAAATTCCACTCCGCATTCTGTACAATGAATCTTACCCATTTGCTCGCCGGTTAAATCCATGGCCTGCGCTATTTCAATAGTGGGGGCATTTCGATGTCCCTTAGGACAAACAGGTGACCCGAGCCGGGAAAAAATAAGGCGTAAAATATTAAAAATTTCAGTCACTGTTCCTACTGTTGATCTTATTCCAGGTATATCAGGACGCTGGCGCAAGGCAAGAGCCGATGGAATATGACGCACTTCATCAACAGCTGCGCGTCCTACTTGATTAATTCGTCTTTTCGTATAAGTAGCCAAGGAGTCAAGATAGCGGCGCGCGCCTTCTGCATATAATATTCCCATTGCCAAACTAGATTTACCAGAGCCACTAAGACCCGTTACTGCTACAAATTGATGCAAGGGAATCTCGACATTAATATTCTTTAAATTATTAACCCGGCCACCAATTACTTCAATCTTTGTTGGTTGTTCTTTATATTTCATGATTAATCATCTTTTCTTTTATTTGTTTTCACCGACTTGTTAGGCTTTTTCAATAAATATTGGCGAATCACTTGAATTACTTGTTTATTTTGGGGTAATTCAGAATGATCTGCTTGCTTACCGGTCACGATTATGGCCGTATAAGCTTTAACTTGATTTTGAAAAATAAACTTACCCGCTGCGACACTACTTTCAGGTACAATGCCGTCAGATTCATAATTTTTACCACCAGTTAGCGAATAAACCTTTAAGCTTTTCGGTAATTTACTACGTCCTTTAATAAAGTCTACTAACATCTGCGTTCGATTGGCTATGTTTTTTTCAGTAAAGTTATAAGGCGTCCCCAAAGTCATTAACCGTTTAATCTTAGCATCGCTGTCATATTGTGAATAGTAATGTTCTAACCAATAAGTCCAAATAAGTCCTCCATTAGAATGACCAAAAGCATTAAAGTTATTAAATTTATAGTTCTTCATTAAAGAGTCAAACGCTATATCTAGCCAATAAGCTTGCTTTCTTATATTTGCATATCCATCGCGATTATCGGTAAAACCGATAATAATGAATGGTTCGCGGTCATTTTTCCCAATTGAACCACTATATGATAATTTTGCTTCACGTGAAACAGTGATTTTTAATACGCTATGTCGACGCACAGTTGTCTTATTTAGCTGACTAATTAATTGATTAAATCGTTCTGTTGTTGCACTTGATCCCGGCACCATAATTACGGGCGAAAGTAACGATTTACTCCGTTCTGCTCGAGTATTATTTTCTTTTTTCATCCAGGAATAACTGGGGATAGATAAGATAGTCATAATTACGACTAATCCGAGTAGCCATTTATAATTGGTGTTTTTATTCATTTACATTCTCCTGCGTGGCCTCACTTAACTTTTGGCTTACCCGTTCACTAAGTTTAATAATTGGCCACAATAAGCCAATGTCACTTAAAAACAACAAAATTGTAAAAATCAACGTTCCCCAATTGCCATTAGTCCCAAAAAAGGGAACTAATAACCCTGGTGTCCCTTTTAAAATTGGATACACACTCACCGGAATAAGTCGTAAGCTAATTGCACTAGCGGCTATTAGTAAATTAAATAATGGAATTAAAATGCTCGGTAACAAAAATACGGGATTCAGCATAATTGGTAGCCCCACGGTAAAGCCCAAAGTTGAATTAAATGCTGCCGGCAAAAGGCTAATTTTGGTTAAAGAAACAATTTCTTTATTTTCATGACGTAACATTAATATGACAATGATTGCTAAAATAACACTAGAGCCGCCCATCATAGCATAATTATTAATTAAAGAACTACCCAAAAATTGATAAGGAACCTGCCAAGAATTGCCATGTTGTAAAGCATAGGTTAAATTTTCTGCAGAATGAGCATTATTAATTGTTCCAGAAAGGGCATGTACTGGAAAACCAATGCCTAACCAATTAAAAAAAGTAATAACTACTGTGAGTAACATTACTTCCCATAAATTATTTGTAATCTGTACTCGATTAATAAGCTCATTAAAACTAGTCGAATTTAATAGTTTAATTTTTAAATCATAAATAAAAATTCCTAAAATAATACTCAACATGAGACAAACACAAGCTGGAAGCGCAGCTTGCCAAACCCGGCTTTGAATAGTCCTTGTACTTTCATCTTTAACAGGCTGATAATCTTTACCCAAAAATCGGTAAATAAGACCAACCCCATAACCAATAACTAGAGCAATAAATACCGCATTAATTTGTAATAAGCTTTCTGAAAAAAGCTGTTGAGTATTGTGATTAGTACTAGATGCATAAGCACAAAAAAGAATAAATAATACAGCAGTTATACCGGCCATACTCGAATCTTTATGATAAATTCGAGCCGTATATTGAGCCATAAAGTAACAAGCATATAGTCCAAAAATGCCAAAAGTTACTTCCACCATGCCCGCACTAATAAATGAACCCGTGTACCAAAACTGATCTGATATTACTTGGTCTAAACCAAAAATATTGTATATTAGTCCGTCGGGGGCAAAAACCAAATTATGCAAAAGTTTAAAATATGAACCAGCCATGGCAATTGGCATTAACATAACTAAAGTACGTTGAGCAGCTTTAAAAAAAGAACACTCACGAATTTTAACTATAGTAGCGATATCTATCATTTTTTGAACTCCTAACCAAGCTATTAAGACAAAATAATACGCCACTTATTCTAAGCCAGCAAATTTTACGTATAGTTCTTATTTATTTTTTAACAGTAATTTTACTCAAAATGTTATAATAGCTGTAACTTCTAGAAGGTGAAAAAATGAGTAAGAAAAAAATTGAATTATCGACCAATGTAGAAATGTTGATTAAAAAATATCTCAATCTTAATGATCTTAGTTTGGATGAATTAACTAATAGAGCTCTTAAAGCATACTTAGTTAATCACCTAAGTTCAACACAGGTCAAGGAAGCTTTGAAGCAAGCCGATGAAAGTGAATCAAGCTATTCAAATAAATTATTTCAAAGCAACATTGATGATTTAAATAAGCTTTAACCAAGCAAGCCAAGCAGGAAATTTCCTGCTTTTTTTGGACAAAATAAAAATATCCTAGTGTTTAACACTAGGATATTTTAATTCTTAAGGAGACTTTTATTATTAAAATTAAATTCGGCTTATGATATTAATAAAAATCGCTTAGACAGTTACTTAATACTTAAAGAGGTTGTTTTATCTCTTGGCAACATATGATTTGAAAAACTCTGCAATTCAGTTTCAAGTATCCGCAATTTATCAGTTCTTTCCTTTAAAAATGCTGCTATTAAGGTTAATAAATCGATACCCTTATGTGGGTCTAGTTCAGTCACTGTTTTAATTTTCTGTAAACGGTATTCTACAGTCTTGGGGTGAACCATTAAAATATTAGCCAGTGACGACATGGATACTTGATCTTTGGCATACAGCCATAGGGTTAGTTGCGTATCTTCATCAATTTGACTTAGCTTTTTTCGGATAGCTGGATAATCTAAGGTTGAATGCATAATATTAGCCATATTTGCCACTTCATCATAATAAACAGTGGCATCAAACTTATTCGTTAATGTTAAAGCAAACAGCGCTTCTTTAATACTGCCCGACAAGTCAAAATGTGGTCTACCAATACCAATAAAAATATTTTTAGGTAAATTAGTTAAAAAATGTTTTTCCTTATTTGGCCGCATAACATATACGCGTTTATTTTTATCTAAATTAAATGCTAATCGCCATTCAGGCAAATTGTTATATTCACTTGAGGCTACTACAGCAATATATTTTATATCTAAGTCAACACCATTGATTTTAGCACGTCCATCAAAGCCATTATCAGCTACTGGCACATCATAATCTGAAACGTATAACCACTCATGCATAAATTTTTCAAGCATATTTATTATTCTCCTATTTCACTAATCAATATATAAATTTTTTCTTATATAAATTTACTATCTGCAAATAGGTAATTAAATAGCTCTATCAAGTAACTGTTCGGCAATTTTTTCTTAATCTGGAACAATTACTGTTCCATCACCATCTTTTAAATAAGAAGAAACATTATCTAATGATGTAATAATAGCTTTATGACCGGTTGACTCTGCGTATGAAATAGCAGCTTCAACTTTTGGTTTCATTGATCCGCTTGCAAATTGATTATCTGCTAAATATTCTTTCATTTGGGATACGCGAACTTCATGCAAGTCTTTTTGGTTTGGCTGTTGATAATTTAAAGTTACATATTTTACAGCAGTTAAAATTATTAATTCATCAGCATCAACTAGTTCAGCTAATTTTGCTGCTGAAAAATCTTTATCAATTACTGCTTCAACACCATGAACTTCAGCTCCCGCTTTAACAACGGGAACACCACCACCACCACCAGCAATTAAAGTCACATCATTATCTACCAAAGTATTAATTGCTTGGGCTTCCATAACACTAATTGGTTTAGGTGAGGGAACCACTCTTCTAAAGCCGCGACCAGCATCTTCAACAATTTGCCAATCAGGGTGTTCTTTTTCAATTTCTGCCACTTCTTCTTCATTATAAAATGGTCCAATTGGTTTTGAAGGATGTGCAAATGCATTATCATGTTCATCAACAACTATTCTAGTTAACATTGTTGCAACATTTAATGATAATTGTCGCCTTTTTGCACATATGTTTAAGGCATTGGCCAGCCATAAGCCAATTTCGCCTTGCGTCATAGCGTCAACTGTATCTAATGGCATAGCTGGATTGCTTTTGGTACTACCTGCAAGTTCTTGTAATAATAGATTACCCACTTGCGGGCCGTTGCCATGAGTGATGACTAATTGTATATCTCCTTTAGCAATAAACTCCGTTAGGTAATCCGCTGTCTTCATTAATGCGGCTTGTTGGGCTTGTGCTGACGGATCATCGGTTAAGATGGCATTGCCTCCCAATGCAACAACAATTCTTTTCATACTTTCCTTTCTACGCTTTTAGCTTACCTAGAATAAGTGCAATAATTGCAGTTAAAGCTAAAAGACCTATAATAATCATAAAAATCCATTCAATCTTACTAATTGGGTGATTATTTTCTTTGCGAGCACGGTAATATAAAACAAAACCAATCACATAGGCAATGGTACATAGCCACAGATATTGCAACCCCGCAAAAATCATCCCCACAACTTCAAAAACTAAAGCAATGAGACCACACCAAATCATGCTCTGATGTCTGTTCTCTAAACCTAATTTCAATTCATATGCGCCAACCAATGCATAACAAACAGCAATTGAAGATGTACATAAGGAGTAAGCAAAGTTGTATGCTTGGTCTGTAAAAAGCAATGTAATTAAAAATAGTTGAATTAAAATTTCAGTTAACCAAAGAGAATTAGCTGGGGCCCTGTGTTTATTCAATTTACCAAACCAATTTGGTAGTAAACCTTGTTCAGCCATTAATGAAGTAGCTTCAACTGGTAACATTGTCCAAGATAACCAGGCACCTAATATGGAAATAATCAAGCCAACTGCAATAAATGCACCGCCAATTGGTCCCGTCATTTCCTTAAATAGATAAAGCAAAACAGGATGCCGCATTGTTTGTAATTTAGCAAGCGGCAAATAGCCATATGGTAAAATAGAAACAACTATATAAATACTTAATAAAGAAAACAAACCAATAATTGTTGCTTTACCTGCATCTGACTTTTTCTTGGCACGAGCAGCCATTGTTGTAGCGCCCTCAATACCAACAAACACCCACATCATAACCATAATGCAGCCTTTAATTTGGCTAAAAATGCCAGCTCTTGTTGGTGCAGTATACGTCACTTTACCCATAAGATTGGTAGACATATTGTCCCAAAAATGACTTGTAAAAATACCTGCCTTAAAAGTAATAAGCGCAATTACAATAAATGCAAAAATTGGAATCATTTTAGTTATAGTAACAATCGCATTAATAACTGCGGCTGATTCAATTCCCTGAGTAACTAAAATTGTTAGTGCCCAGGAAATAATCGAGGCAACAATAATTGCACTAATACTATTACCTGACTTTAATGGTGGGAAGAAATAACCTAATGAAGACATTAGCATCGTTGCAAATGCCACATTACCAAGCCAAGCTGACAACCAATAACCCCAGCCAGAAATAAATCCAGCAAAATCACCAAAACCTGCACGAGCATAGTCTGATACCCCAGTTAAGTCCGGTTTAGTCAAAACTAAATTATTTAAACTTAAAGACAATGTTAAAATACCGATACCAGTAATTACCCAAGCTAAAAGTGCTGCCCCCGGTGTAGCCGCTTGTGCTAAAGTCGATGGTAAATCAAAAATTCCTGAACCAATTGCTGAACTAACAACTAAAGCAACTAGAGCTGGCAGAGCTATCCCTTGCTTTTTGGAATCAGTCATGACTAGTGGCCTGCCTTTTCAAGCTCTGGTACAGCTGGAATAAACATATTGCCTAAAGTTGCTGCCATAATCGCTTTAATTGAATGTTTTCGGTTTTCGGCTTCATCCCATTGGCGAGCGTACTTGCTACGAAAGACTTCATCAGTAACTTCCATTTCGGTAATACCATACTGCTCTTTAACATCTTGACCATATTCTGTGTTAGTGTCATGAAAAGCTGGCAAGCAATGCATAAAAATCAAATTATCATCATCCATGCCTGTTTTGTTCATCATTTCCATATTAACTTGATATGGTTTAAGTAATTTCACCCGATTTTCCCAATCAGACTCACCCATTGAAACCCAAACATCAGTGTAAATAACATTAGCCCCTTTAACACCTTCATCAATATCAGCCGTTACCAATAAGTTAGCACCTGATTCCGCAGCAAATTTATTTGCTAAATCAACAACTTCTTGAGTTGGGTGTAATTCTTCTGGTGCCACAATATGAATATTGACACCGAGCATTGCACCAGTTACTAATAAAGAATTAGCCATATTATTGCGACCATCACCAACAAAGGCCAGTGTCAAGCCTCGCAAATGACCAAAGTTTTCTTTAATTGTCATAAAATCGGCAATCATTTGGGTTGGATGCCATTGATCAGTCAAACCATTCCAAACTGGAACACCGGAATATTTTGCTAATTCTTCGACGTCTGTTTGTTTGAAACCTCTAAATTCAATACCATCAAACATTTTGCCTAAAACAATTGCAGTATCCTCAACGGATTCCTTTTTTCCTAATTGAATATCATTAGCTCCTAAATACTCAGGATGTGCACCTAATTCAATTGCTGCAGTAGTAAACGCTGAACGCGTTCTAGTTGATGTTTTTTCAAATAATAAAGCAATATTTTTTCCTTCTAAATAATGATGCGGAATATTTTTTTGCTGTAAGGTCTTTAAGTGTAGCCCTAAGTCAATTAAATATTGAATTTCTGCTGGAGTGAAATCCTTTTCTGCTAATAGTGAACGTCCTTGAAATACTGAATTAATAGCCATTTTATTTCTTCCTTTTATTTATTTGATTTTTTATTTTTTATAAATCTTCACGCCACAGAGGCTGAGACATACAACGCGGACCACCACGACCTCTTGAAAGTTCACTTGAAATAACTTCATGCACCAGAATATCGTGTTCACGTAACATTTCATTACTTACATAATTACGGTTATAAGTAACTACTTCACCTGGGGCGATAGTTAAAGTATTGGATCCATCATTCCATTGTTCACGTGGGGCAACAATATCATCAGCATTACCAGTCATAATCAAATCTAGTTCTGATAGATGAAGGACTTGTTTTAATGTTTCCCCTAAATCAGTGTGATGTTCCATCTTGATTTTGCCGTTTTCATCTGGGGTCATAACAAAAATATTCATTTTCCCGGCTTCATCCATAATTCCTGGAAAAACAGTAAACTGGTCTTTATTGACCATCGTAAATACCGTATCAAGGTGCATCATAGCGTGATTATGTGGGATTTCAATCGCTACTACTGTATCAAAGTGACTATCATTATTAGTAAATAATTCTTGTGCCAAACCTTCAATTGATTTAGATGATGTTCTTTGCGAAACACCAATTGCTAAAACATGATCGTTTAATACCAATTCATCCCCACCCTCAATTCGGGTACTATGGTTACGATCGCGCCAAACATTAACATGACCTGCAAAACGGGGATGGTATTTCATCACAAATTCAGTAAATAATGATTCAGGCTGACGAGCTTTAAAAGTCATATGATTAATAGTAATTCCTGAACCTATAGAGGCTTGTGGATCCCTTGTAAAATATGCATTAGGTAGGGGATCGAGTAGAAATGGGTCATTAGCATCACTACCTGCCAAATCGTGTAGGGTTTCATTTTTTAAATCCAAATCAATTTCATTACGACGAATACCGCTATAAAGCTTAGTTACCATATCATGCAAGTCAAAACTATTAAGATATTCTTGCAAGACATCATGTGTTACGCCCGCTTCATAACCATGTTCACTAAGGTATTGCTTAATAAACTCTTGACGAATTTCTGAACTTTGGCCTAATGCTTCAACCGCTAAGTCATCAATATATAGGGTCTCAACCCCATTCTTTCTTAAGGTTTCAGCAAAATAATCATGTTCTTCTTGGGCAATTTTCAAGTATGGGATGTCATCAAACAACAGATTCTCCATTGTGTCAGGAGTAATATTTTCAACTTCGGCACCTGGACGTTTCAACAATACTGTTTTTAATTTGCCAATTTCTGAATTAACATTTATTGCTGGATTTTCCATCTTTATTTCTCCTTTATGCAACAATTGTAAAATTATCAAAAAGCGCTTTCATTAATTTACGTGATAATTATTGCAAAAACACATATGTGATAAAACGGTATTTTTGATAGTCTTTTTTATCCATTTAGATAAATAAAAAGCACTTACTAACAGGTTACGTAAGCAAGTGCTAATAATGATTGAATAACTATAAAGACATAATATCTTCTTACCCAATCTCTTTTTAGTTTTTTAGTAATTTTCCAACTATAAATAAAAAGCATATAAAAGTAGTTATCCTTTTATATGCTTTAATGAAATATTAATTAAATTGGTCGCCGGCCAATTGACGATAAAAATTAGCCTTGGTTGTTTGAACATATGGAACTATCCAAATAAATCCTATGCCCAAAGTAAGTAGACCTATTAAATACCAGCCCAAAAAGCTTAAGTCTAAAACAAACAATTGCCATTTGTGTCCCACCATCAACCGGCGACTTTCAGTAATTCCCGTCGTAGCATGAACTTCTTTGCCACTTTCAACCAGGTCGCTCACAATATACGGAGTTAAGGCATAAGAATAACTTTTAATAATACCTGGAACAACAAGTAAAAGTGTCCACAAATTTTGAAAAATATAACTGCATAAATAATTTAAAAATTCTGGAATAAAACGATTGTCAGTAAAGACCGAAAAAACAGCCTTAAATAGATTGTGCTTATGCCCTCTAGATAAATGTAAGAAGGTAATAACCATACTTAACATAAAAAAGCCACTGAGAAAGCCCAACCCTGTACCTAAAAAAAAGGTGCCATTCGTAACATACGGCTTTACTACTTCAACAACATTATTTCCTTGAAAATTACCAATATCATCTTTTATATTATAGCCAAAAATCAAGCCGTTTAAGATTACTATAATTAGGCCCATGCAGGCAGCCCAGCCCCAATTGCCGCGAAGCTCTTTTTTAGCCTCTGCCTTTAATTCTGCTCTATTCATATTTTCCTCCACACAACTCTTCTAATAAGTTAATTTTAACTTAAACAGATGATTATTAGCAAAGAATATACAAAAAGCTTAGTTCCACCAACATCGGAACTAAGCTCACACAGTGTTTATACCGTCAGCACTGACCACATAAAAAGAAGTACCATTTTCGCTACCGTAGAAAATGATTAAATTATTCTTTTCGCTAACGGCACAACAAAATTCTAGCATGCAATTACCTAAAAAACAAGATATGCAATATTCATGACCAAATAACCATTAATCAATTAAAGACTTCATAATTTTATCAACCTGCGGCTTTAAAGATGCAAATTGCCCCATTCGCGTTCTATCTGACTGGATAATTAGCATTGTTTTAGCATCCTTAGTACTACGTAAAAAGGTATAATAGCCTTCTCCGGCTCCATTAGCTATTTTAAATTTACTATTATTATAGAAACCACCATTGTAAAAACTCGGTGGGCTGGCTTGATAAAGTAACTTGCGACTTTTACTCAACAAAAATTTACCCGCAAGCAGATAATGAATTACTTTAGCTAAATCATGATTAGACATTACTATCGAGCCAGCTCCCAGCTCATTGTGTGCATCACTTAAGGCAACTTTAGCTTTGACTAAAATATATCTACCTTTTTTATAAACTTTACCAGGAATAAATCCGGTATTTAACAGCTGAGCCGACTTAGCCCATAAAAATTCAGTATGCTTCAACTTCAATGGTTTAATATAAGTATCACGAAATAACTTTTCATAACTTTTTCCCGTTACTTGGGATAAAATACCGCACAAATATATATAATTAAGTGAACTGTAATACCATTTCCCTAACATTTTCGGTACAAAAATTGTCTTAGCAATATTATGTTCAAGATTTGCTTGATCAGATTTAAAAGCTTTACTTCCTAATTTACTACCAGGCCGTAAACTCAAGCCTGCGGTCATTGAAATTAGATTTGCTAATTTAATTTTCTTTGAGCCAGGGATTGCTGGATAAAACTTACTAAGTGGATCTTGCAAACTTAATTTACCAGTTTGAACAAGCCGCATTACTAATGCTGCAGTCATCGACTTTTGAACAGAATTAATTAAATAACTAGTGTCAGTTGCATTATTTGTAGCATAATCAAGTAGAATCTTATTGTCTTTAATGACAAGAACTGATCCCTTAATTTTTAAGGCATCAATTTGCTGGCGCACTATTTTTCTTTTAAAGCTGCTTTTCGACTTTCAACTGCAGAATATTTGTCCGTTGTCTTAATCATTCCTGGCTTGTTTTGCCATTTTTTAGTATAGAAATAATTACGCATATTATAATTATACGGTTCATTTTTCTGATTCATAAATGGCTTAACCGCTTGATCGACAGCAACCCATCCACGCCAACCAATATGAATGGTATCTTCCATAAAATATTTTTCCGAACCACGTTTGGATAAATCTTCTATCTTATCGAAGCCTTGGCTGTTTAATTGGTACTTAATTTTATTGACTGATTTTTGATACATTGACTCAGATAGTCCAGTATAATCAGCCCACTTTTGATTTATCGGTGGAATAATGAACAAAACATTTGTATGTTGTTTAGCAAATTGGTGCAACATCAATTCAAAGTCACTATACTCAACTGATTTTGTATAATTAAAATCATGCTGACTATCCTTTAATTTAGCTAAGGCTCGTTTATTTAAACGCATTTTGTAAAATTTGTTATTAATGCCAAAGCTATTAGAATTAGTATTAATGGCAGCCTGTTGCTTAGCTATTTGGTCAAGCGCCTTAACTGAGTATGTATTAGGCAATAGTTTGGCATGACCATTAATCTTTTGGATACGATCTCGTAGCTGAAATGTACTGAAAAACTTGTCCTCATTGTTCAGCATACGCCGCTGATTTTCAAGGAGAAAACGTTGCGTACTCGTTAAACTCTGACCATTTGCAATTGTTTTCATACCAGATTTAATAACACCCTTTGTTTCTGGCATTTGCAAGAAGCGTTTGGCTGCATAACGATTAGAAACGTTACTTTTCTTAATTCCTAATAAAAAATTACAAGCTTGTAATGGTGAATAATACAACGAAAAAGCATCTGGATCTTGACCAATCTTGGTGAACCATTGGGGTGAAATAATCACTACAGCCTTTTTATTCTTTAACTGTTTAGCAGTACCTTGCATCCCTAAAAATTGAGCTAATGATTGGCTTCCAGGTCCCCCCAATAAAAATGGACGATAATTGCGGTGATATTTTTCAGCCAAAACGCTCGGATGAAGTGGATCAAGCCGTGATAATTCACTAGAACCATAAAAAGGTACATAGCCATCATCAAAGGCATTCTGCTTCATTCGTGATCCTTTAAAAATAGTAGTTGTCTGCGAATTAGCTGCTTGATAGATAGCATCCTTAGAAAATGTTCGCTCCCAAGGTATTAAAAAAATAACTAGCAGCAGGATAAAAGCGCAAAGAACCGGGCCAAAAATTTGCCACAGTCGGCGTTTATTACTCATCTTTTGAATTTTCCACCTTTGAAACAATCTTACTTGGCGTGTTCCATTCATCCCTGTCAAATTCAGAAACTGGTACATCAATTGCAAACTTCTCTTGCAAATTCAAGAGCATTTGAACACTAGCCATTGAATCCATTAAACCATTTGCAAAAATATCTTCATCCATTCTTTCTGATAAATCTTCACCAGTTAAATCTTGCAAAATGTCTAAAACTTCTTTTTCAATATTCATAATAAAACCTCTTAAATTAGATTACTTTCTTACTTCCAACCAAACCATAATTCACTAAGGAAGCCTGAAAAAATCAAAAAACTAAAACAAACAATATTAAACGTTATAAAAATTGCCAACCATTTCGTAAACTTATTAGACGGAATTTGCTCCTTGTGTTTCTTTTTATATCTAAGCCAGCAATCATTAATAATAATAGCCATTGCATGGAATAAACCATAAACAATATAATACCAGGTTAAGCCATGCCAAAAGCCCATTGTCAAGAATAATAACAAGTATGCAGCTTGTGACAATCTAATCGGATTCTTAAACAGCTTTTTCTTCATGGCAAAAAACGTAAAACGCATGTAAATGTAGTCACGGAACCAAAATGACAGCGTCATATGCCACCGATTCCAGAATTCTTTAATATTTTGCGAAATAAAAGGCTTATTAAAGTTTACTGGTGTATGAATTCCCATGAAATTAGAAATGGAAACTGCAAACAGGGAGTACCCTGCAAAATCAAAAAATAGATACATACTATAGCAGTACATATAGGCTACTAGCCACCAAGAAAGTTTCAGACCACCATTAGCTGCACCTGCAATTAAAGCAGCTTTAGAAATCTTAGGCAACCAATAGGTTCCAAAAAACCAGCCTAAAACAAATTTATAAAGGAAGCCTTGAAAAAGATTTCTTGTTGCTATCTCTAAATCAGCCAGATATTGGTCACGTTTAGGAGCAACATTGCATTCCTTAGCAAATCTGCGGTAACGATCAATTGGGCCAGATGAAAAAGTGGGAAAGAAAAGCAAAAATCGTAGATAGGTGCTCAAATCAAGTTCTTTAATCGCACCATCACGCACTTCCATAATAACCTGTACCGTCTTAAAGGTAATATATGAAATACCTAAGAAAGCTAAGACACCAGGAATTGGTGCTTTAGGAAAAGCAATCTGAAATTTAACTAAAACTAGCGGTAAAATAGCTAAAACAACCGCTAAGTAGAAAACCCATGTCTTATTCTTACCATTTTGGCGATAATGCAGGTACCAATAGCTCACTAATAATTGAAACAATAGGTAAATAATTAAATTAACCCCTTGCTGCCACTTATCTCCATCAAAAATAAGAAATAAAAAAACTAATGAAAATGCCACTTCATAGATTTTTAAGCGATGACCATGATATAAGCCAATAATGATTGGTACTAGGCCAATCAATAAATACACAAAGTATTGCGGATTAGTGTAGGGCTGTAAGTTTATGAAGTTAAAATTCACTACTCATTAACCTCCTTAATTACAGCTTTAATATCAACTTTTCCATTCTGGGAAATTGGCAAAGTTTCACGGTAAACAAATCGTTGTGGAATCATGTATGGCATCAAATTTTTAGCTAAATCAGCACGTATTGCTTTAGTAATTTCAGCCTCTGAATAACGGTCTTTAATACCATCTTTTAGTTTGATTTCAGCTACAAGTTGCTTAACCGTGTGGTCCTTACCATACTTAGGAGCTGCTACTCCATGATCAACAAACTCATTCTTACCTATATAATGATTGATTTCTTCTAATTCAATCCGATAGCCATTAAATTTAATTTGAAAGTCAATTCGCCCACGATAAAATAGCATTCCATTATCTAGGAAACCCTCATCACCAGATCTATGACTCATGTACTTTGCACCTGGCTTTTTGAAAAATGCCTTAGCAGTCTTTTCCGGGTTATTCATATATCCCTTAGAAGTACTTGGTCCTTCAATGATAATTTCACCTTGATTGTGGTCACCCTTTGTTTCATCAATGGTAATTTTGGTATCAGCTTTAGCACGTCCGATTGGTAAACGGTCATACTTATTCAATATTTCGTCAGTAATCTCTACTTGTGTTACTGCAACAGTAGTCTCAGTTGGACCATAAGTATTAAAAATTTTAGCATGGGGGAACTTTTGCTTAAGCATCAAAGCTTCACCATGAGGTAATTCTTCGCCACAAAATAGAAAATGCGTCATTTCAGGATGATGTTCCTCATCAAATGTTTTATCAAGAAAACACATTTGCGCAAATGATGGAGTTGACACCCAAACATTAAATTGCAATTTAGGTAAGGTTAAAAATAACTGGGCAAAATTCTCTGTTACATCATGTGGCAAGACCACCAATTTACCACCGCTAACTAAGGCTGGATAAAGACTCATCACCGAGAGATCAAATGAATAAGGCGCTTGCGATAAGAAACTGGGATAATCAGGTAGAGCAAAATCGGTCATTTCCCAATTGATAAAACTTAGTAGATTGTTATGACTAATCTGAACCCCCTTAGGTAAGCCACTGGTTCCAGAAGTAAAGATAATGTAGAAATTGGCATCACCTGCCACAAAATTTTGCGAATCAATCTCAAAGGTACCGTTTATTACTTCACTAGGTTTAATAACTTGCAAAGTTGTTAAATCAATTTCCGGAAGTGCATCAATCGCCAAAATAACTTTTGCTTTAGCAACTTCTTGAATCATCGCTATTCGTTCCGCATTAGAATAACTAGCAATTGGAATATACGCATGCCCAGCTTTGACACAGCCCAAAAAACTAGCAATCATTTCAAAATCTTGTCCGCCCCATACCATAATTGGACTATCAGCCGGAAGATTTAATGAAATTATTTTATGTGCCCACGCATCTGAACGCTCTTTTAAATCACCATAAGTATTAGTTTTACTTAAATAATCATAAGCAATTCGGTTGGGTTCAATTGTAGCAATTTCATCAATTTTTTTAATTACATCATTAATCATAATGATACCACCTTAAAATTCGTTATAAATAAAGTGAACCGACGTCAGACCACTATATTGATATAGATAAATTAGTGTCATTAAAATAACACAATAAATAAGTGTCGTGAGAACAAACTTACCTATTTGTTTACTACGTGAAACATTTCCTTTTTTTAGCATAAATCTTTATCTCTCTAAATCTTAATAAATCCCCAAAATATTATTATATGTTTACACTGTATTACCACTGTATTACTACTGTCAATGACCAACTTAAAATTTTATCATTTTTTTACTAAATCTAAACATTAGTTTAGCAGGATTCATTGTTCTTTATTAAATTTACTACAAGCGTTATAAGAAAAAATTAGTGGGATAAAGACAATCAATGATAAAAACAAAATAGCAAATGTCAATAGACTTACTAAATTTTTTCGTTTCAACCACCCTTTACTCGTAGCAGTTGTCAGAATAAAAACGGCAAATGCAACGGTCACAATCAACTCAATTAAAAAGAAAACAGAGTAACTCGACCAACTTGCTGTCCTATAAAGCCATAACCAACCTGAGGCCGGTAATAAACATAGCCAGCCTGAAACACGTAACCAAAAAGTAATTCGATTGCGATATTTTTGTTTTTCCATTTTTCTCCTTAATACATTAGATATAGAACAAAGACAATTATAACAATGTGTTCTTCAATAAACAATTTTACATCAAATGAAAAATTGCTTTATTTATGAATTCGTCATACTTTTTTCACATTTTATAGTTATACTGAATGCTGATATGGTGATGCTGAGAAACATTACCATGTTACACTCAACTTTTATGTTTTTCATTCATACTCCTCCAAGTATAATGTAATGAAAAACGGAATGACTTTACAGGTCATTTTCATATCTATCCCTTTCAACTCACGTGTATTGCGTGGGTTTTTCTATTTCCTTTATGACTTCTAAAGGAAATCTTTACTAATTTATAAGACATTTTCTACCTTTACTTTACAATTAAGGAATATTATTTACAAAGTAGTAAGTTAGTAAAACTTGCTACATACTCCCACTTTTTATTTCATTCATTCTTACTCCTTCAAAGTAGATGAAAACTAACTGACCCGCATGTTTTGCGGGTCTTTTTCTTTATTTTGTTTAATTTTAGTGAAAGGGGGTGGCCTAAGTGTTTTCGCCCACAATCAAACAGCTATTAGCAGAAAAAGCCGACACTTTTATTATTCCGGCAGCAAAAGTCGCTTTTGTTCAAGCTAATAATCCTCTCTACCATGCTTTTTTAATTTTAACGAGAGTAAAATATGCTAAGATTCCCGTACTGGATCAGAAAAATCACGTAGTTGGTCTAATTAGTTTAGCCATGATTACTGCTACAATGATGGGAACTCATAAAATAACTAGTGAGCCCTTAAATAGCCTTAAAGTTCGTGATGTAATGGAAACCAAATTCGATAAAATAAATCTTTTAGGATCAACTTTAGAATCCCAACTTCATTTATTAATTGACAATCCATTTCTCCCAGTTGTCGATAATCATAATATTTTTCAAGGTCTCTTAACTCGGCGGGAATGGATTAAAGCTTTCAATTACATTACACATAATCTAGAAAAAAAATATAAAATCATAAAGAAATGATCCTTGCTTTTTATCTTTACGGATAATACTCAATATACAGTGCAATCATTTATCTACTTATATAGCAAATGGTATTATAAAAATTTTTTTATTACCCACACTTTTTTGAGTTATACTTAACTTAGAATAAGCTTCATGCTTTAGTATTAAAAATTGTCTTGTTTATATTAATTGAAAAATTATAGATTGCTTTGTATTAAAAAGAAGGATACTAATATGGCAAATAAAATAATTTCTGAGCAATTAAACACTTTAATTGATGCTATTATTGACAATTTAGCATATCCTCGTGAACAAGAATTATCTTTATCAGAAAAAAAGCAGCTAGTCACCCAATTAAAAAAAATTAACCAAGCGCCCGATAATTTCTCTGAAAAAGTAATAATTACTGATGTCTTTTATAAAGACAAAATTGCCAAAGAATTTAAAATTATCGACCATAATTTTGGGTGGATTTTCGAAATTTTACAACACGAATTAGTTTCAGCTACTAGACTTCATGCCCTGTTGCTTGATTTAGCCCATGAAGAACATTTTTCACTTGAAGGGATTAATAAAATAAACCACTATTTTTCTGAAACTGACGATCATGGTGACAATGATAATTTTATTACGATGTCTTTTGCTGACTTGATTGATTCACTTAATCGCGCCAAAATTTTTCAAGTTGAAACTAATCCTACTCCGCAAAAGCAAAGTGTAAAAAAGTCGCCTACCTCAATCAAAAGAGCCAGTTCAAATAAAATTATCAAATTATATGATTATTGATTCAAGAAAGCTATAACGCTTTCTTTTTATTAAATTCATTATTTTCTATAACCTAATCATTCGTGTAATAAAAAAAAGTAAGTTAATGTTAAAATAAAATACATATTATTTTTTTATACGGAGGCAGAGCAAATAATGAGTTTTAAAAAGCAGTGGAAATTTATACTAGTACTACTTATTGGTCTCATTAGTCTTATTTGTCAATTTGGGTTACACACCAATAGCTTATTTCAAATTGGTAATTTACAATTTACAATTCAAGCTATTTTAATTGACCTTGTAGGAATAATGATGACCATTTCCTTACTTAGTGAAATTGTTGCCGACTTTAAATCTGGACGCTATGGTGTAGATATTTTAGCCGTTATTGCAGTTGTATCCACGATTTTAATCGGTGACTATTGGGCCGAGTGGATGATTTTAATTATGATGACTGGTGGCGAAACTTTAGAAGATTATGCCACCGGTCAAGCCGACAAAGAGCTGCGCTCACTTTTAAACAATTCGCCCACAACAGCTAATAAGATTGTCAACCAAAAACTACTTTCAGTTGATGTTAACCAGCTTAAAATTAATGATCATGTTTTAATTAAGCCTGGCGAACAAGTACCGGTTGATGGAAAAGTAGTTACAGGTGAATCCAGTTTTGATCAGTCATCACTTACTGGCGAATCAGTACCAATTAATAAAAAAATTGGTGATGAACTAATGTCTGGATCTATTAATGGTAACACTGCCGTTGAAATGGTTGTAACTAAAAAAGCAAGTGATTCAGAATACCAGACTATTGTTTCCCTAGTCAAAACATCCCAATCTCAGCCAGCCAAATTTGTTAAAATGGCTGACCGCTATGCGGTTCCGTTTACAATTATTTCCTTAGTAATTGGAATTGCTGCTTGGATTCATTCAGGTAATCCGGTTAATTTTGCCGAAGTCATGGTCGTAGCATCGCCTTGTCCTTTATTAATTGCCGCACCGGTAGCCTTGATTTCAGGTATGAGTTCAATGTCTAAACACCACATTATTGTTAAGTCTGGACCAACCATTGAAAAGTTAGCTGAAGCCAAAACTTTTGCTTTTGATAAAACCGGTACTTTAACTGAAAACCAATTGGTAATTGATGAAATAGTTCCTGCCACTAATAATTCAAACTTTAGTAAAGAAACTATCTTAAGTTATGCAACAAGCATCGAACAACAATCAACCCATATTATTGCTAATTCGCTAGTGAGTGTTACAAACAAGCAACTTTTAAAGCCCGCCACTAATATTAAAGAAACAACCAGTCAGGGAATTAGCGGAATTGTCGAGCAACACTTAGTTAAAGTAGGTAAATTAAATTTCGTTAGTTCCGAGCAAAAAATTCAAGCTGTTAATGCAACTGCCATTTATATTTCAATTGACAACCAATATGCTGGTTACATCACTTTTAAAGATCAAGTTAGAGCAGAAAGTGCCACTACAATTGAACGATTAAAACGGCAAACTGGAGCCCAGATGATGATGCTAACTGGTGATCATCAGGATGTAGCAGCTAGAATTGGTAAAGAAGTCGGGATTGAAGATATCCGTTATGATTTGCTACCGGTTCAAAAAATTGAAGCAATTAAAAAAGTAACTCAAGATAAACGTCCGGTGGTCATGACTGGCGATGGGATTAACGATGCTCCCAGTTTAACGGCAGCTGATGTTGGTATTGCGATGGGCGCAAAGGGTGCCTCAGCCGCTAGTGAAAGCGCAGATGCCATTATCATGGTTAATGATTTATCTAAGATTAATGATGCCGTGGCCATTGCAAAACATACTATGAAAGTTGCTAATATTGATGTTTTAGCCGCGATAACCATTGTTATTATTATTGAGCTTATTGCCTTTACTGGCATTATCCCCGCTTTTTTGGGAGCAATTTTGCAAGAAGTAGTAGATATGATTTCGATTAGCTTGGCCCTGTTAGCAAAAACTACACCTAAAAATCCAAAACAAACGGGACTAATTACTGAAAAGTAAAATACTTTAACTAGACAAAAAACGAATCAAATGATTCGTTTTTTTATCTGGTTAATATTTAATAATTTAAACTTTAAGCGTTAAACAAGAAAGCCCAATGCATTATAAAGCATGTGCGACAGCATTGAATAACGCATATCTTTTGTGGTTATATAAACCCAACCTAGTACACACCCCAATGACCAATAGACAAGCAAAAATGGACTAAAAGCCGGATTATGCACATAGCCGAAAGCAAAGCCGCTTATAATGATTCCTAACCATTTATTTAATAGTGTCTCTTTGACAAAAAAGGTATTAAAAAACATTCCTCTAAATATGGTTTCTTCAAATATTGGAGCGATAATAACTACCATCGGAACAAAAAAATTTCCTGCTAGACGTGAAATTCTATTAAGCTCCATTTGATTATCTGAAGTAGTATTCACATTGATTCCTAATAGATTAGGAATTAGAAAACTGGCCAATGTCAGCAAAACAAAACCTATGATTGCAATTGCTAGTCGCCGGATACTCCAATGCGGACGATAATTAAAATCCCAATCATTTTCTTCTGCTAATTGCTTATGGTAAAGATAAAATAGCAATAATATCGCCAAAACTGTTACTATTATTACTAGGACAACAAAGCCAGCAGGACTTATTTTTAGAATATTTTGTACTTTAGTTGGATAAAAATATAATAATTGTACTATTGAATATAATAGGAAACTTACAAATAAAATGATGATATTTTTAAAAATTGTTGCTTTTTTCACTTGTTTACTCCTTACTAGTTATAAGAATCTAGTAGATTATTATATATAATTAAGCTACAGTATACCATAAACACACAATTTTATTTATAATGTCCTTTTTCGACTTATGTTAATAAACCACCATGTTTTTCATGATTGTTTTTTATACATCATTCAGCAAGTTTATTATAGTTAAGGTGAGGGTCATGCTCCAATTTTTTGAAATATTTAGTGAAAATCGTACATTCATGTATCTCTCGATAATTGTACTAATTTCATTGGGATTATTTTTGTTTTCTTGGTTAAAAGAACCACGTAATTTAATTAATGGCTTACTTTTTAGTCTTTTTCTTATTTTATTTATTATTTGGTTATCCACTATTATAGTTGCAACAAAGTTAAAACATTTGATAATCTTCTATGAAATTATAATCTTAATCTCCATTTTATTGTTTATAGCAACCGCTGCCTTTTCTTGGCTCTTTTTCTTATGGAATGCTTATCTTGTTTGGCGGCGTGAAAGCCATACCTTAGCAAATTTATTAACCTTTTTTCTGGGAATTGTAATTTTTATTTCCTGGGTAATATTTTTATCTGGTGCTTTTAGACTGATACCTACATGGCTTAAAATGTTTTTATGTGCTCCAACAGCAATTGTCCTTTATTTGCTACTGATAGCTTATAATTTCTTAGTTAATCTTTTACTGTATCAAATAGTGCCACGTCAGTATAATCAAGATTATCTCATTGTTCTAGGTTCTGGCTTGAAAAATGGCAAAACAGTGCCCCCGCTATTAGCTACCCGAATTAATCGGGCAATCCAGTTTGCGCAAAAGCAAGTAGCCAAGGGCCAGCAGCCGCCAAAATTTATTATGTCTGGTGGAAAAGGCAATGATGAAGAAATTACTGAAGCAGAGGCAATGAGGTCTTATGCTATTCTTCATGGTGTTGATCCAAAATATATTTTACTTGAAACAAAATCAAAAAATACTTATCAAAATATGCAATTTTCGCAGGCGGTTGCAACGACCGATTTTGGTAATAATCATTATCGTGCTAAATTTTTCAGTAATAATTATCATATTTTTCGCGCTGGCCTAGCTGCTAAAGCGACTGGATTAAATGCAAACGGAGTTGGTTGTTACACTAGACTTTATTTTCTTCCTAATGCAATTATGCGTGAATTTGCTGGTATTTTACTAATTAATAAAAAACGCCATCTAATTATTATTACCTTAATTACATTCCTCTTCCTAATCTTTACCTTTATTAACTTACTTAATAATATGTGCTGAAAAGTAAATGTATAATACTGAAGTCAGCTAAACTTTTTATAATAATAAATACTTCATTATTATAGCTTTAATATCTTATATATGTTAAACTTACGCCTATTAATTAATAAAGGTATAAAGGAGTTAACTATGCTTCAATTAAAGCACTTGCGTAAATCTTATCATGTAGGGGATACAGTCACTCATGCCCTTGATGATGTCTCTATTTCTTTTCGTAATCAAGAATTTGTCGCTATTTTAGGACCAAGTGGTTCTGGAAAAACTACAATGTTAAATGTAATTGGTGGCCTTGATCGCTACGACAGTGGCGACTTAATTATAAATGGAAAATCTACTAAAAATTTTGCTGAAACTGATTGGGACGCATATCGTAACAATTCAGTCGGCTTTATTTTTCAAAATTATAATTTGGTGGCTCATTTATCAATTATTGCTAATGTTGAATTAGGTATGAACCTGTCTGGTGTTCCTGCCTCACAGCGTCATCAAAAAGCACTTGATGCTTTAGCCAAAGTTGGATTAAAAGATCAAGTATCAAAGAGCCCTAATCAATTATCTGGTGGACAAATGCAACGTGTAGCGATTGCAAGAGCATTGGCTAATGACCCAGACATTCTACTGTGTGATGAACCAACTGGAGCTCTCGACACTGAAACGTCTGAGCAAATTATGCAATTAATCAAGCAATTATCTCAAGATCGCTTAGTGATCATGGTCACTCATAACCCAGAACTTGCAAGGAAGTATGCAACTAGAATCGTTAATTTTCAAGATGGCAAAATTTTGAATGATTCAAATGCCTTTAAGCCGGTAAATGAAGCTGATACTTTTAACTTAAAACGAACTAAAATGTCATATTGGAATGCTATTAAACTTAGCTTTACTAATATTATGACTAAAAAAGGGCGAACTGCTCTAACTGCTTTTGCTTCAAGTATTGGTATTATTTCTATTGCAATAGTATTAGCTTTGTCTAATGGTTTTCAAAAACAGATTGATACAACTATGAGTAAAGCATTAGCCAAATATCCTGTAACAATTACCCAAAATGCTGCTAATTTTGATAGTTTTGCGCAAGAAAAAAATTCTAAGAGTGTTGCTAAAAATCGAGGTTATATTACCGCTAGAAAAGATAAGGCACAACAAAGTTCCCACAAAAACAAAATTACGCTAGATTATATTAACTACATTAAAAAGATTAATCCTAAATATGCTAATAACATCTCTTATCAAGTTGGTGTTAACCTCAACCTTTTAGGAAAAATCGACGGCAAAGTTAAGCGTGTGCAGTTTTCACCATTAGAAGCTGGTTCAACTATGACTGCAGCATATTCGCAAATGCAAACACAAGCAGCCAGCATGTCTTTTATGGGATCAGCCGTTTTCCCTACCGAACTTGATAAAAGTCAGGGCAATATTTTAAAAGAGAACTATCACTTACTATCTGGTACTTGGCCCAAATCAGCAACTGACTTAGTTTTAGTAGTTGATAGTCAGAATACTATTATAGATAATGTACTAAAAAATCTCGGCCTTAACATCAAAAATGGAGCTAAAGTTGACCTTAGCCAACTAGTTGGCAGAGAGTTTAGAATTGCTACTAATGATGATTACTACCAAAAATTACCTACAGGAATGTTTATTCCCAAAAAGGTAAACTCAGCTATGTATACTAATAGTAAGCTTAAACTGCGAATTGCTGGTGTCATTCGACCTAAAAATAAAGATTCGCTAGAACTATTAGCGCATGGTATTGCCTATAGTGACCAACTAGCACAGCAAGTTATTAAAGAAAACCAAAGTTCAGCAATTGTTAAAGCACAAAAAAACTCTAATCAGAATGTGCTAACAGGACAGAATATGAATCAGACCACTAAAAAGCAGGTATTGCAAGCAATCGGTGGTTCTACAATTCCTGCTGGAATCATGATTTATCCTAATAACTTTGATGCAAAAAACAAGGTCTTAAATTATTTAGATAACTGGAATAAAGGTAAAGCTAAACAAGATAAAATCATTTATACCGATATGTCTAGTGCAGTAACTACTATGACTGGCGGATTATTAAATGGAATTACTGCTGTTTTAATTGCTTTTGCCGCAATCTCACTTATAACTTCAATGATTATGATTGGAATATTAACTTATACCTCAGTCTTAGAAAGAACTAAAGAAATTGGGATTTTAAAAGCTCTTGGCGCACGAAAAAAAGATATTACTCGTGTCTTTGATGCTGAAACTTTTATTTTAGGAATTTTTTCTGGTATTTTGGGAATTGTAATTGCCCGGCTGCTAATTTTCCCAATTAACAGTGTACTTTATTCCATCACTGATTTGACCAATGTAGCTCAACTTAATCCAATTCATGCTCTTGTTTTAATTGGTATTTCGACCATTTTGACGATGCTCGGCGGACACTTGCCTGCCCGCATGGCTGCCAAAAAAGATGCCGCCATTGCTTTAAGGAGTGAATAAAATATTTAAAGTCTTAATCAATATTCTATTTGCAAGAAATATTGATTAAGGCTTTTTTAAATTATTTACACTGCCTATTTTATCTCTAGTTGACAAATTGGCATATACCAATTTATAATTAACTTAATATTTTTGGGAGGCTTATTTATGAAAATAATTATTAAGGACGACAAAGCAAGTGCTAGTGAGCAAGCGTTTGCAATTTTTAAAAACAGCATTAGCAATGGAGCAAAAGTTATTGGCTTAGCAACTGGTTCCACTCCGGAAAATCTTTACCAAGAATGGGTTGATAGCCAACTTGATAATATTAACTTAATTAGTATTAATCTTGATGAATATGTTGGCTTAGACGAAAAAAGTGACCAAAGTTACCACTATTTCATGCAAAAACATCTTTTCCAGCAAAAGCCATTTAAAAAATCATATATACCTGATGGTATTTTAGCTATTAACAATCCACAAAAAGCTTCAGCTGACTACAATAAAATTATCGAAGACAATCCAATTGATATTCAACTTTTAGGTTTAGGCCAAAATGGTCATATTGCTTTTAATGAACCTGGAACCGCATTTGATTCAATCACACACGAAGTTAAATTAACCGAAAATACTATTCAGGCAAATTCGCGTTTCTTTAGCAATATTGATGACGTTCCTAAGTCAGCAATTTGTATGGGTATTGCCAATATCATGAGTGCAAAAGAAATAGTAATTATGGCGTTTGGCGAAAATAAAGCTGATGCCGTCCAAAAAATGATTGAAGGACCAGTAACTGAAGAAGTTCCTGCATCTATTTTGCAAAATCATCCCAATGTAACATTAATTATTGACCAAAGTGCTGCTAGCCAATTAGATGAAAAATATCGCAATTAGGACTTAGATTAAGCAAATCAAAAAAGAAATTAAAACCCTTTAGACTAAACTGTCTGAAGGGTTTTATTATTTTAGTAATTAAACAGATACATCTAGTCTTAAACAGTAAATTGTTTAAATTCAGTTAGTCAGCAGTGAAATAGCTCCCACACCAGTTAGTTTAGCTTTGCCCTTTTTATTTTAATAATTTTTATTTTGTTCAATACCAGTTGAATCCGTTAACATTATTGATTTTTATTATTTAATTATAACGTTATTTAATATATTAACCAGAAATTGTATACATATTAGTGCATATTTCTATACTAGTAAAATATTATGTATTATACTTAGGTTAAATTAAGAGAGGATGGTGATAAGTTGAAACGAATTAAGAAATGGTTTATAATCATATGCTTCTTGCTAATGATACCGCTACCAATATTTATTCTCTGGGATAATAGTGGTTTTTGGCAAAAGTACTTAAAAATCAGCTTACCTACTTTAGGGAAGCTCAACCCAATTTTTACTTGGTACCTGATTGGTATCAGTGCCATTATTTTATTGGTACTAGTTGTTAGTTTAATAATAATTTTGTTTTGGCCTGTACAACGATACTTTAATTTGATTCATAAAAAAGATGGTCAAGTTAAAATAACTAGCAAGGCTATTAATAGCTATGTGGCCAATTCTTTAAATGATTTACCTTATTTAAAGAATCCAAAAGTGGCTTCACGACTAACTAATCGTAAAATCAAAATTAAGATTAGTGGCGACCTTGGAGCAGCTGAAAATATGACTCCCTTGCTTGACAATTATTTAGAAGAATTAGACAAAAATCTCAAGCTATTATTAGGGATTGATCAAAAGCCTAAAATTAAAATTAAATTTGTAAACTATCACACTTCTAATAAACCAGAACAGCGCGTTCAATAAAGGAGGCAAGCAATGAAAGAAAATTTAGAAAAGTACCTCCCAGAAATAAGCGGTGCAGTAATCGGTTTATTACTAGCATTTTGTTTTATCGGACTGGGATTTTACAAAACTATTTTCGTCATCGTTATGTTAGTCTGCGGCGCTTTAGTTGGTCATTATTGGCCCTTACTAAAAAACTTAAAAAACAGATAATAATCGAATAATACCGAAAGGAACTGATATTTATGGTACAAACTAATTCAAAACAAGAAATAAAAGGCGATTTAAATTATGATACTAAGGTAATTCAAAAAATTATCGGTATTGCTTTATCAGACGTAAAAGGGCTCTTAACTGTCAACGGTGGCTTCTTTTCAAACTTAGCTGATAAAATTGTCAATAACGATGATGTTACTTCAGGGGTCAATGTTGAAGTTGGTAAAAAACAAGTAGCTGTAGACATTGAAATTGTTGCTGAATATGGTATTCAAATTTCTAAATTATATGACCAAATTAAACAAAAAATCCATGATAAAGTTAAAGAAATGACTGACTTAGATACTGTTGAAGTTAATGTAACGGTAGTTGATATAAAGACTAAAGAACAACATGAGAAAGATTCGGTTAGCTTACAAGACAAGATTACCGGTACGGCCCAAGATGCTAAAGAAAAAATTGGTGGTCAAGTTGATAAAGTGCAGGACAAAGTAGAAGATAAAAAAGAAGCCAAAGCTAGAGTTAACTAACTATAATTAACTAATTCTACTTTACTTAACAAAAAGTGATAAATCACTAAATTCGGTTGAATCGTGTTTTATCACTTTTTTGTCTAAAAATTTATTGCTTCGCAAGTTAAGGTTTCACGTGTAACAAAATAAAAGCTATATGTATTTTGATATTTTTTTAAGCTGTATTATACAAAAACACTTGACATTTAAATTATTATTTTAATTAATTTTTTGCTTGTCTAACCACTATATCTCGTATTAAACTAGATATGAATCTATATATTGTATTTAAGAAAGAACGTGATTCAAGTTATTGTTTTAAGTGGGCCAATTGGAGCCGGTAAATCCAGTTTAACTAGTATTTTAGCTGAGCATTTGGGTACACAAGCGTTTTATGAAGGAATCGATAACAATCCTGTTTTACCTCTATATTATCAAGACATGAAACGCTACACTTTTTTACTTAATATTTATCTACTCAATCATCGTTTAGCCCAGATTAATCAGGCAATTCAAGAAAAAAATAGTGTATCTGATCGTTCCATCTACGAAGATGCCCTTTTTTTCCAAATGAATGCCGAAAATAATGTGGCTGACCCGACTGAGTTTAAGATTTACGATAGTTTACTTGAGAATATGTTGGAAGATACACCTGGTAACCCAAGTAAGAAACCGGACTTATTAATTTATATTCACGTTTCTCTTGACACGATGCTAAAACGCATTGAAAAACGTGGTAGATCATTTGAGCAATTAAGTACCGATCCCAGTTTAAAAGACTACTATGCCCGTCTAATTAATTATTATGAGCCATGGTATGAGAGTTATGATGCTTCGCCTAAAATGGCTATTGATGGTGATCAATATGACTTTATTGTTGATGAGCATGCCAAAAAAGAAGTTTTACAGCAAATTGATAATAAATTGCACGAAGTAGGCAATTTATAGTAAAGAAGGAACGTGATGACAGTTATTGTTTTAAGCGGGCCAATTGGAGCCGGTAAATCCAGTTTAACTAGTATTTTAGCCAATTATTTAGGAACCAAACCATTTTACGAAAGTGTTGACGATAATCCTGTATTGCCTCTTTTTTATGCGGATCCCAAAAAATATGCTTTCTTATTACAAGTATTTTTCTTAAATACTCGTTTTCGTAGCATTAAAGATGCATTAACGGATGACAACAATGTCCTTGATCGATCAATCTATGAAGATGCCCTCTTTTTTCAAATGAATGCTGATATTGGACGAGCAACCAAAGAAGAGGTTGACACATATTATGAACTTCTAAACAACATGATGACTGAACTTGAGCATATGCCTAAGCGTCAACCTGATTTGCTTGTTCATATTGATGTATCATATAACACGATGCTCAAACGAATTCAAAAACGTGGTCGTCCTTATGAACAACTTAGTTATGATGCCACTTTAGAAGATTACTATAAGCAATTACTGCAATATTACAAGCCATGGTATGAAAAATATGCCTATTCACCTAAAATGACAATTAACGGTGATCAATTAGATTTTATGACCAATAATCAAGATCGCCAAATTGTGCTTGACCAGATAGTCGCTAAATTAAAAGAGATTGGCAAACTACCTGAGACATGGCATAAATCAACTAATATTGAACTTATAGATTAGATTTAATTTAGCAATACCCCGAAATCAAAATAATTTCGGGGTATTATTATGTCCAAATTCATCGTCTTTAAATACAAAATATTATAAATGATGCCTAAATTATTACCCTTCGTCCTAACTATTTCTTATTTAGCATTTCTTCTTTTAAAGTAGCTTATTAATAAATAATCATAGTCAACTTTTTTAAGGTGATATCAAAAAAACTAATTTAATATTTTATTTATGTTATGCTTGTAATTACTTATCCTAGATAGATTACTGTGCAATTTGACTTAAAAGGAGAAAAGATAGCGATGGCTTACATTATCTCAATTATTCCTGCTTTACTCGCAGGAGTAAAAATAACTTTACTGCTATTTTTGGGGACAATCATTATGGCAATTCCACTAGGAATAATTACCAGTCTAGGCTTACTATCAGCCATTAAACCCCTAAAATTAATTTTTAAATTTTATATTTGGATTATGCGTGGAACCCCACTATTATTGCAATTAATCTTTATTTTTTATGGCTTACCCATTATTGGTATAATTTTTCAGCGCTATGACGCTGCTTTAGTTGCTTTAGTTATGAATTATGCTGCTTATTTTGCTGAAATATTCCGTGGCGGTTTTCAGTCTATTCCCAAAGGACAATATGAAAGTGCTCACGTTTTGCAACTTAATTATTGGCAAACTTTGCGTTATATTATTATTCCACAAGTCAGTAAAATAGTTATTCCCTCAATTGGCAATGAAATTATCAACTTAATTAAAGATACTTCTTTAGTCTACGTAATTGGTCTTGGTGAACTTTTACGTGCTGGCAATGTAGCTAGTGCACGTGATGTGACTTTGACCCCCTTAGTTATGGTAGGCATAATTTACTTATTAATAACTGGAATCATTTCATTTCTTTTAAAGCGAATCGAACTTAATTATTCAAAATGGAAATAACTAATTGGGGTCACAACTATGCTTGAATTAAAAAATATCACCAAAAAATTTGGTTCAAAAATTATTTTAAATAACCTTAATCTAACTATTTTAGACCAACAAATTTTAGCAATTGTAGGTAGCTCTGGTGCTGGTAAGACGACCCTGCTACGTTGTCTAACTGGCTTAGAAAAAATTGATGCTGGTCATTTTTATTGGAATCAACGAGAATTTAATCCTATCGAGCAAAACAAAAACAAACAAATTATGGGGGCTGTTTTTCAAAATTATGAATTGTTTCCCAACCTAAATGTAATAGATAATATTACCTTAGCGCCTCGCTTAGTACTTAAAAATACTACGCAAGAATTACAAATAGCAGTGCAAAAACTATTACTAGAACTTGACTTAACCGGTAAAGAACGACTTTATCCTTATCAACTTTCAGGCGGACAAAAGCAAAGAGTTGCTATTGCTCGTGCATTAGCAATGAAGCCACAAATTCTATGTTACGATGAGCCTACTTCTGCCCTAGATCCAGCTTTACGTAATAAAGTTGCCAAAATTATTTTGCAACTTAAAAATAATACTGGCATGACACAAATTGTCGTTACGCATGATATGGAATTTGCTAAACAGATAGCTGATCGCATCTTTACCGTTAATACTTTAGCTAACTAAGAAGGTAAATTAAGTGAAAATTAAACGTATTGTGACTACAATAATGATATTATCTACGTCTTTCTTTCTAGTAGCCTGCAGCAATGTCTCAGTCGGACAAAATGCTAATTCAATAGACAATTGGACAAGAATTAAGAAAAGAGGCTATGTAATTATTGGTGTTGATGACACATTTGTGCCAATGAGTTTTCGGCAAAAAAATGGTAAGTTGGTTGGTTATGACATTGACCTAGCAACTGCTGTTTTTAAATTATATGGTCTAAAGGTGAGCTTTCAAACTATTGACTGGTCAATGAATACAACCGAATTACGAAACGGGACTATTGATTTGATCTGGAATGGCTTTAGCAAAACCCCTAGTAGAGCAAATAAAGTAGCATTTAGTCAAACCTACCTAAATAGCACCCAAGTCTTAGTGTCATTAAAAACAAATAAGCTTGTTCACCCCGCTTCATTGAAAAACAAAGCATTAGGTGTACAAACCGGGTCATCTGGTTATAACGACGTTATAAATTACCCTAATATATATAAAAAGCAAATTAAAAACCACTATCCAATACTCTATGATTCTTTTACCAACGCTTTTATTGATCTAAATTCACAAAGAATACAGGGTTTACTACTTGATAGCACTTATGCTAACTATTATATTTCACACCAAAAAGAACCAGACCGTTTTTTTGAAATTCAAAGTCCCTTTCCTAAAGAAGAATTTGCTGTTGGCTTGAGAAAAAGTGATATTATCTTACGTCAAAAAATCAACCGTGCTTTAATCAAATTAGCTAAAGAACAAACTATTGCTCGAATTGATTATAAGTGGTTCAAAAATCGAATTCATTCTCCTCTTACCCAAAAATTTACTTAAAGTAACTAAAAAGTAGCTCATCCTTACCTAAGAAATCTAACTGATTGTTAATAAAATCATATTTGTAATTAAAATTATCCTGAAATAATTCGTGTTTGCAATTATTTTCATCAGTGATAAACTAAATAAGTTGTTAAAATTTATACAAAAACGAACATTTTATCAGGAGATGTCAAATGGATTTTATAAAGAGTTATTTTCAACTCGATAAATATAAAACTAGTATCAAAATCGAATTTCTGGCTGGACTGACTACTTTTATTAGTATGTCATATATTCTATTTGTTAATCCCAGCGTTCTAGGAGCTAGTGGTATGGATAAGGGGGCAGTTTTTACCGCTACTGCTTTAGCTAGTGCTTTGGGAACTGCATTAATGGGAATTATTGCCAATTATCCGATTGGTGAAGCCCCAGCCTTAGGGATTAATGCCTTCTTTGCCTACACTGTTTGTGTCGGCATGCATGTTTCTTGGGAAACTGCATTAGCAGCCGTTTTTGTGGCTTCAATCATTTTTATCTTGATTACAATGTTTAAATTACGGGAAAAAATTATTAATGCAATCCCAGCCGATTTAAAATTTGCTATTTCTGCAGGTATTGGTCTATTTATCGCTTTTTTAGGTATGCAAGACGGGGGCTTAATCGTTGGTAACAAATCAACCTTGGTTGGTCTAGGCTCTTTACATGATCCTGCCGTTTGGATTACTATTTTTGGCTTGCTGGTCACTATTGTTTTAATGATCTTAAATATCCCCGGAGCTATTTTCATTGGCATGATTCTGGCAGCCGTTTTTGGTGTATTAACGGGACAAATTGCTTTACCTCACCAAGTTATCTCTTTAGCTCCAAGTATTGCCCCTACTTTTGGTCAAGCTGTTTTTCATGTTAAAGATATCAATTCTTTACAAATGTGGGTAGTAGTTTTAACTTTCTTATTGGTTACCTTTTTCGATACTGCAGGTACACTAATTGGGCTTGCTCAGCAAGCTGGCTTCATGAAAGATAATAAGATGCCACGGGTTGGTAAAGCTTTAGCATCAGATTCTACTGCTATGATGGTGGGATCTGTCTTAGGAACCTCACCAGTTGGAGCATTTGTAGAATCAAGCGCTGGAATTGCTGTAGGTGGTCGTACAGGATTAACCGCAGTTTTTGTGGCAATTTTTTTCTTGATTTCAATGATTTTTAGCCCTTTGCTTGGTTTATTTACAACTCATGTAACAGCGCCGGCCTTAATTATTGTGGGCGTGTTAATGGCACAAAATACCGCACATATCCATTGGGACAAAATGGAAATTGCCGTACCCGCCTTCTTGATTTTAGTTGGGATGCCCCTAACATACTCTATTTCCGATGGCCTTGCTTTAGGTTTGATAACTTATCCAATATGTATGTTAGCTGCTAAGCGTGCTAAAGAAGTAACCCCTATGATGTGGATTTTATTCCTTGTCTTCATCATCTTTTTGTGGGTTTTGAACTTCTAACTAACAAAAATTAATAATATATTAGTCTAAAACAAATCTTATTTGATTTGTTTTTTTATTTCCAAGGAAATATTTTACCTAAATATGCTACACTAAACTTATTAATCTTATTATTTATTTTTTTGGAGGAAAAAATGACGACACTAGAAAAAGTCTTTCATTTAACCGATGCTCATACCACTGTCAAACGTGAGTTGATTGCCGCATTAACCACCTTTGTCAGTCTCTCCTACATCCTTTTTGTTAACCCTAATATTTTACATGCAGCTGGAATTGATAAAGGCGCTGCCTTTACCGTCACTGCTCTATCAATTGCTATTGGCTGCTTTATTATGGGATTCGTAGCTAATTATCCAATTGCCCTTGCGCCAACACTAGGTAGTGCAGCATTTTTTGCTTATAACGTCTGTGGCGGTATGAATATTAATTGGCAAACCGCGTTAGCTGCAGTTTTAGTTGCTTCAATTTTATTTATTTTAATTACTGTTTTAAAATTACGAGAAAAAGTTGTAGATGCAATCCCACAAGATTTAAAATACGCAATATCAGCCGGTATTGGCTTATTTATTTCCTTTATTGGTTTACAAAATGGTAAATTAATTGTTAACAGCGATTCTAATTTAGTAACTCTGGGTAAATTTAATTCGCCTGCCGTTTGGATTACTTTATTTGGCTTAGTACTAACTGTTATTTTGATGGCAATGAATATACCTGGTTCGATTTTTATTGGCATGGTTGTAACTGCCATTTTTGGTGTATTAATTGGCCAAATAGCCATGCCTAAAGGAGTTATTGCTGCTGCACCAAGTATTGCACCAACCTTTGGTCAAGCTATTTTCCACCTTAAGGATATTAATACACCGCAATTATTTATGGTCGTGCTAACCTTTTTATTAGTTACTTTTTTTGACACTGCTGGAACTTTGATTGGTATGACCGAACAAGCTGGCATGGTTGATCAAAGTGGCAAAATTCCGCGAATTGGAAAAGCTTTTTTATCTGATTCTTTAGCAATGGTTGAAGGAGCAGTTCTAGGAACTGCTCCCCTTGGAACCTCTGTTGAATCAAGTGCTGGCATAGCTATGGGCGGACGTACAGGTTTAACAGCTATCTTGGTAGGTATTTTATTTTTAATTAGCATGATTTTTAGCCCCTTACTAGCTGTTATTCCGACTACAGTTACAGCACCTGCATTAATTATTGTGGGCGTATTAATGGCTGGTAATCTTAAAAAAATAAACTGGGATAAATTTGAAATTGCCTTCCCCGCTTTCCTAACGGTTGTTGGAATGCCACTTACTTACAGTATTTCAAATGGTTTAGCTTTAGGGATGATTGCTTATCCCATTACGATGATTGCAGCTAAACAAGCCAAAAAAGTTTCACCCATGATGTATGTCTTGTTTATAGTATTCATTATCTTTTTCTTGATAACCAACATGTAAAATCAATTTATTAAAGCCATGAAAACATGGCTTTTTTATGATATAATTATTAAAGAATAAGTTATGATAGTTAAAAAACTAAGAGGAACTATCAATGAGTAAATTTTATAATAATTATAAAGTTGCATTGTCGTTTACAATTTTGGCCATATTTCCTAGTTTAAATTTAATTTTTAGTTCCAATTATCACAAAATGATGGTCGGTTTAGGCTTTATTTTTATAGTAGCAATAATTTCATTTAGCATAGATTATTGGTTTAATCAGCAAAATTTTAGAACTAATTACCATTGCAATAAAAAAGGTATTGCCGCCTTAATTGATTATTTAATTAGTCTTATTTTACTTGGAATTATTTATCTTTTTTTGACTTAATAGGCTTTAAGTTCAACTATACATATTTGTACTAATAAATTATTTTAATCAACTACAAAAAAGCAGCTAGCCTTTAGACTAACTGCTTTTTGTTACATGTGAAACAAATATTACTTTTCTTCAAACCACTGAGTATGGTACACACCAGCTCGGTCGTTACGATAGTATGTATGGGCACCAAAATAATCACGTTGCCCTTGAATTAAATTAGCGGGTAAACTCGGATTAAAGATTGACTCTAAATAATTTAGTGCGGCACTTAAAGTTGGAGTTGGTATCCCAGCTCTAGTTGCCAATTCAATTACCTGACGTAAAGCAGGTAAATTCTGTTCCATTAGTTTATTAAAGTAAGCATCCTGGAACATATTATTCAGCTGCTTGCCGTTAGCAAAGGCCTTTTCAATATCTTTCAACATTGAAGAGCGAATAATACAACCTGCTTCCCATGATTGAGCAATCGCTGGATAATGTAACTCCCAGTGATAAGCATCAGCTGCCATTTTTAATTGTTGAAAACCTTGAGCATATGCTACTGCTTGACTTAATTGCAAGGCTTTTGCAAGATTATCAATTAAATTGGTTGGGACTTCACCGTTCCATTGGATTTCCTTACCTTCACGTGTAGTCGCCTTAGACATGAAACGGGCTAAAACAGCTTCAGCAACCACACTAATTGGTGCACCAAGGTGCACACCATCTTCAAGCATCCAATTCCCTGTACCTTTATATGAGGCAACATTCAAAATATGATCAATTACATAATCAGGAGTTAAGTCATCTTTTTGCTTTAAAACTTCAGCAGTGATTTCGCTAAGGTATGCTTGAACCAAGCCTTGATTCCAATCAGCGAAAATTTGCGACATTTCAGCATTAGATTTCCCTGCAACCTTACGCAAAACATCGTAAACTTCGGAAAATTCTTGCATGATACCATATTCAATACCATTATGAACCATCTTGACATAGTGACCACTACCTTCAGGGCCGATAAAACTTACGCAAGGATGGCCATCAGAGTTCTTGGCAGCAATTGCTTCTAAAATTGGTGCAACTTCCTTATACGCTTCTTCATCTCCTCCTGGCATCAAAGCAGGCCCTTTTAGAGCGCCTTCTTCACCACCAGAAACACCCATACCAATAAAATGAATGCCGTGTTCTTGTAACTCATGAAACCGGCGATTGGTATCATGAAAATTAGAATTACCACCGTCTAATAAAATATCTCCCTTATCTAATAGTGGTAAAAGCTTAGTTAATGTTTCATCAACTGGCTTTCCTGCGGCAATTTGAATCAAAATTTTACGCGGCTTTTCTAGTGAACTTACAAACTCTTCCCAAGAATAAGTAGGCTTTAATTTTTCATCTTTATAATTCGCCAGCGCATCGACTTCTTTTTTGTCAATACTAAAACCAGAAATGGAAAAGCCGTTATTTCTAACATTTAAAGCCAAGTTTTTGCCCATAACCGATAAACCAATAATTCCGAATTGTTGCATCTTTAATCCTCCCGAAGTTAAAATCATTATCTATTATTATACTTGTAAGATGACAAAAAAGCGAAACTTTCAAAAGTCCCGCTTTTTTTATTAACATTAGTTATCTTAATGTGTTGAAGCACCTGAAGTTGTATCTGTTTCTTCTTCTGGTTCTGGTTCTTCTTCAGCTTCTGAAGCACCTGAAGCAGTATCAGTAACTAAACCATATTTTTCAGCAAAATAGCTAAATGGTTTCAAACCTTGGGCTTGGTACTTCTCAACGAATTCTGGATCATCAAGCGTATTTAACTCAGTTGAGTAAGGCATATCATGAGTGAACTTAACGTCAATTAACATTGGTCCATCCATTTGCTTAAATTCCTTAACTGCGTCTTCGAATTCCTTCTTAGTCCGAACAGTTACACCCTTAACGTTCATACCTTCAGCAACCTTGGCCCAATCATTGTCTGGCATAATAACACCTGATAAAGGTTGGTGAGATTGATCAACTTGTTCAGCTTCAATAAAACCTAAAGTTTCGTTAGTGAAGACAACGTTAATGATATGCATGTTGTAACGCGCTTCTGTCAATAATTCCTGACTCATCATAGCGAAGCCGCCGTCACCACCTAAGTTCCAAACTTCACGTTCTGGATGAACAGTCGCAGCAGCAATAGCAGCTGGAGAACCAAAGCCCATAGTTGCATACAAACCTGAAGTTGCCCAAGTTTGTTCTCCATGCAAGTTAATTAAACGTTGGAAGTCAATGTTGATGTTACCAACATCAATTGCATATTGTGCATTGTCATCAGCATATTTGTTGATAACATCAAAGATTGGTTCACGGCGAACTGGCATTTCATCTGAATCAACAAAACTTTGTTGCCATTCATCCCAGTTTTGACGATCAGCAAGACCAGCCTTGTAAATTGGTGATTCTTCACGGGCCTCACCGGCATCAATCATTGCTTGCAAAGTCTTAGCACCATCAGCTAAAATTGGAACATCAACCGCATGACGCTTACCTAATTTTTCTGAGTCAACATCGATTTGAATAACCTTAGCTTTAGGATCAAAGAAGAAGACAGAGAATGGTGAGTTGTTACCAACCCAAATTACCAAATCAGCATGCATTTGAATGTCGTCACTAGCCTTAGGAGCAACACGACCAATTGAACCCAAGTATGCTGGAAATTCATCTTCAACAATTCCCTTAGCAATAACCGAAGAAAGAAGTGGTGTCTTAAATTTTTCAGCAAAAGCCTTCAAAACATCACCGTGACCTTTAAGACCCATACCATAGTAAACAACAGGGTTCTTAGCTTCAGCTAAAAGCTTAACTGCTGCATCAACATCTGCTTTCTTAGGAGCAGCATAGTTAGGAATAGCTGAAATTGAATTGTAGGTTACACGGAAGTTATCGTTAATCTTGTCCCAACCAAAATCTTTTGGAAGAATTAAAACAGCTGGACCCTTCTTAGCATATGCTTGACGAAGAGCTTCATCCATCATACCTGGAATTTGTTCGGCAGTCTTAATTTGGTGATTCCAAACTGCTACGGAATCAAACCAAGGCTTCTCATCAAAAGCCTGGAAAAAATCGATATCTTGACGACTAGTAGGCACATTAGCAATGATTGCTACCATAGGTACCTTGTCGTATTTAGCATCATATAAACCGTTCATTAAGTGAACAGCACCAGGACCTGCTGAACCAAAACATACACCAGCTTGACCAGTAAATTTATACTCAGCTGCAGCCGCTAAAGCACCTGCTTCTTCATGCCGCACTTCAATAAACTTTAATTTATCTTTGAAGTCGTGGATTGCATTCATTGTTGAATCAAATGAACCACCTGGGAAACCATAAATATGATCAATATGCCAGTCCAATAATACTTGGAGCATAGCATTTGCGCCATTAATTTTTGCCATTTTAAGTGCATCTCCTTAAATACATGTTTACTTACATATTGTATTAAAACATATAATTTCACAATTTCAAGTATGGAAGTTATATGATTAGGTCAAGGTGTAAGCGCTACTCTAAAATATTATTTTCACAAAGTTAGATAGTTATTTTATAGCTTTCAGATTAGAGCAATAATTTTATTTGTGATTATCTGATCATTCACTTGAATTAAACGCATTCATTGCCAAATATTTTCAAAAAAAATATTTTTGGCTTTTTTAAAGTTTTTACTAAATTTATTTATTAAATTTAGCATAGCGTCCATTTTGAACATATACACTCAAAATTGCAATATCTGCTGGGTTAACTCCGGAAATTCTTTCTGCCTGGGCAATTGTTTCTGGGCGAATTTTTTCAAATTTTTGTCTGGCTTCCGTCGCCAGCCCCCCAATTGCTTGATAGTCAATACCCGCTGGGATTTTTTTAGCTTCTTGACGATGCAGACGTTCAATCTGTTGCTGCTCCTTCTTGATATAACCAGCATATTTGATATTAATTTCTAGCTGTTCTCTTACATAACGTTCATTGGAGATGCTTACACCACTTAAACGCTCAATATCTTCAATTTTAACACGCGGCCGTCTAAGAAAAACATCAGCTTTAATACCAGCTTTTAGTGGGGGTTCACTAATACTTTCCATAAATTCACGTACAGGTTCATCTGGATGAATAGTTATAGCTTTTAATCGTTGCATTGCCTCTTTAATGTGTTCTTTTTTAGTCAAAAATTGCACATAACGCTCATTAGAAATCAAACCTAATTGATGACCATATTCTGTTAAACGTAAATCAGCATTATCATGGCGTAAAATCAAGCGATATTCAGCTCTTGACGTCAGCAAGCGATACGGTTCTTCCGTTCCCTTAGTAACCAAATCATCAATTAAAACGCCGATATAAGCTTCATCACGCCCCACAGTAAAATCACCTTTTCCTGCTGCCCGCAAAGCTGCATTAATTCCTGCAATCAATCCTTGACCGGCTGCTTCTTCATAACCAGATGTTCCATTCATTTGACCAGCGGTATACAAATTCTTTATTTTTTTCGTTTCTAAAGTATGTTTAAGCTGCCAGGGATCAATTACATCATATTCGATTGCATAACCTGGGCGCATCATTTCAGCATGTTCAAGACCTGCAACCGAATGCAACATTTTTAATTGAATTTCTTCCGGCATTGAAGTTGAAAAATCACCCACATAGACTTCCTCGGTCTTTTCACCCTCAGGTTCTAAGAAAATTTGATGACGTAACCGATCAGCAAAACGGACTACCTTAGTTTCGATTGAAGGGCAATAACGTGGTCCTACCCCTTTAATTTGTCCGGAAAACATCGGTGATCTAGTCAAATTTTCGTTAATAATTTGATGGGTCGTTTGATTTGTGTAGGTCATCCAACAGGAAACTTGTTCTTTAAGGTAGTCCTCATCCCGACTCTCAAACGAAAAATGACGCGGAACTTGATCACCAGGTTCCTCTTCAGTCTTAGAGTAATCGATTGTATTACTATTTACCCTTGGCGGGGTTCCTGTTTTAAAACGACGTAATTTAAAACCTAATTTTTCCAAATTTTCTGATAACTTAATGGCTGGAATTGTATTGTTCGGACCAGATGAATAATTTAATTCACCAATATAAATTCGACCACGGGCTGAAGTACCAGTAGTTAAAACTACGCTCTTAGCATGATATTTTGCTCCGGTATTAGTAACCAAGCCGCAACAAACACCATCTTCAACAATTAACTCATCGACAGTTGCTTGCCGCAAGGTTAAATTTTTTGTTGCTTCAATTACATTCTTCATATGCTCATGATACTGCCATTTATCAGCTTGAGCACGTAAAGCTTGTACAGCAGGACCCTTACCTGTATTTAACATTCTCATTTGAATATATGAAGCATCAATGCTCTTGCCCATTTGACCACCTAGAGCATCAATTTCACGTACAACAGTTCCTTTAGCCGGACCGCCAACTGAAGGATTACACGGCATAAAAGCTACCATATCAAGACTAATCGTCAATAATAGCGTTTTTTGTCCCATCTTAGCACTAGCTAAAGCAGCTTCACATCCAGCATGGCCTGCTCCAACTACGATTACGTCGTAATCATTTGTGTCATATGTTTTTATCATTTTGATGCACCTATTTTCCTAAACAAAATTGACTGAACAATTCATTGACTAGCTCATCCGGACTACTGTCGCCTGTAATTTCACCCAAGGTATCCCAGGCTCCATTAAAATCTATTTGGGCAATATCAACTGGAATTTCATTTTCTAAGCTCTCAACTACTTCTTGCAACTGCTTTTTAGCTTTTTCAAGTAAGCTCACTTGCCGTTGATTAGTTACCATTACTTGGTCATTTGAATTTTTAATTCCTTTAAAAAATAATTTTTTTATTTCTTCTTCTAATAATTCAATATTTTTTTCTTGCAAAACTGAAATAGCAACCACTTCACTACCTGTTATTTTTTTAACTTCTGCAGATGTTATTTTTTGTTCTAAATCTGTTTTATTTAAAATTACAATTCGCTTCTTCTTGTTTGTAGCTTCAATTAAAGCATAATCTTCTGCTGACAAGTTTTTACTTGCATCAAATAGCAATAAGACTAAATCGGCCTTAGCTAATGCCTGCTTAGATCGTTCAACACCGATTTTTTCTACTTTATTATCGGTATCACGAATTCCAGCAGTATCAATTAGCTTTAACGGGACCCCCTTGACTGACACGTATTCTTCTAGTGTATCCCTCGTAGTGCCAGCAACATCAGTTACAATTGCGGTATCACTTTTAGTTAAATAATTCAGTAATGACGATTTACCAACATTAGGCTGACCAATAATTGCAGTAGCCAATCCGTTGCGCAAAACTGTTCCCTCCGTAGCGGTTGCCAAAAGATGGTCAATTTTACTAATTACCGACTTTGATACACTTATCATTTGTTCAGCTGTAATGGTATCTGCATCATATTCGGGGTAATCGATATTAACTTCGACATTAGCTAAAGTATCCAAAATTTGTTGCCGCAAAGCACGGATTTTTGCAAGTAACCCACCTTCAAGCTGCCTTTCAGCTACCTGTCTTGCCCGATCAGTTTTGGCTCTAACAATGTCCATGACACTTTCAGCTTGAGTTAAATCAATTCTGCCGTTAACAAAAGCCCGTTTAGTAAATTCGCCAGCTTCAGCCATACGAGCACCTTGCTTTAATAGTAACTGTAAAATTCGATTAGTAACAATAATACCGCCGTGACAGTTAATTTCTACAATATCCTCACGCGTAAACGTTTTAGGTGCAAGCATTACCGATACCATAACTTCATCAATTGTTAGCTTTAAAGCTGGATCAATAATATGACCATAATGAATAGTATGGGTAGGAACTTTTAGTAAATTAGCTCCTTTAAAAACCGTATTAGCAATTTTAACTGCATCTTCGCCTGACATTCGTACAATTGAAATTCCGCCTTCACCAATTGGGGTTGAAATTGCTGCTATTGTATCAAACTCAGTTAAAGTTTTTACCATGATTTTCTCCTTTTTCAATCAAAAAAGCGCATTATAATCATGAATAACCATGATATATAAAGCACTTTGACTACTTTATCTAAAAATCACTTTAGATTGATATTTACTTTTTACGTTTTAATCGTTTGTAAGTTTTTCTTAACTGACGTTGACGTTCACGTTCTGCTTGCCTTTTAGCCTCTTGCTCTTGGCGATACTTAATCGGATTTTGCAAAATGAAGGTCTGAACTACTTGGAATAAATTAGAAATTACCCAATATAAAACAATTGCCGATTGGAAGTAAATTCCCATTACTCCAACCATGATTGCCATCCCATAAGTCATTATCTTGGTTGAAAAATTCTGTGATTCCTTCGGTGTTGATAACTGACTAATATAAGTTGACAAGAACGTCAGAACCATTGATAGAACTGGCATAATGAAAAATGGATCAGGTTTGGCTAAGTCCATCCACAAAAAATGACCTGTCAACAGCTGTGGAGTTTGAGCAATTGCTCCGTATAAGGCAAGCATAACTGGCATTTGAATCAGAAGTGGTAAACATCCCGCATAGGGATTAATACCAGCTTCTTTATAAAGCTTATTAGTTTCTTGCGAAAGTAATGTACGCGACTCCGTGTCATTACCTGGATATTTTTTACGCAAAGCTTCAATTTCAGGCTGAATACTCTGCATCTTAGTCGTGCTCTTAATTGAAAGTGCACTAAGGGGATACAAAATTACGCGGACAATTACCGTAAAGACAATAATTGCCCAGCCGTAATCATTACCCATTATCTTGGCAAGCCAAAGCAAAAATGTCGACATGTAATAAATTACCCAGCGATTCCACCAATTACCACTAGTATGTGAAACAGGTGCAGGCTTAGCATTTGATGCAGCACAACCAGTCAAAACAACAGCAATTGTAATTACAGCCAACAAGGTCAACAACCGCTTGACATTCTTTTTGGTTAAAATGTCTTTCACTCTAATCTTCCTCAATTTCATCAGGTATTTCTTCGATAATATTGGCCAAAAAAAGGGCATGAAGCAAATTTTTTCTGACATCGGTCATTTTAAAACTACGCACATAAGGTCTAGCAATTACTAAAAAATCAATCTGCGGGTTAATCGCCGCTTTATTTTCAGTCAGAACAGCTCTAATATATCGCTTAAGCCGATTACGAACCACAGCAGTATGCCCGACCTTTTTGCCTACTGAAATGCCCACCCGAAAATGTGCATTTTCAGGCTTATTTATTTTATAAATAACAAAGGCCCGATTTGCAACTGAATTGCCAGCTTGAAAAACTTGCTGAAAATCATTTTCAGTTTTAACTCGATAAGACTTTCTCAAAACGCTTCATTCCACTCTTTGATACTAAAAAAACCACTGGGATTTCAGTGGTTTAAGCAGATAAGACTTTTCTACCCTTTGCACGGCGTCTAGCCAAAACCTTACGGCCATTTGATGTGCTCATCCGCTTCATAAAGCCGTGAACGCGTGAACGGTGACGCTTTTTAGGTTGGTAAGTTCTTTTAGTTGTCATTAAACTACACCTCCATTTTTAATATGCTAACTGCACAATTTAATAATTAGAATACCATGATTAAAGTAAAAAACCAAGTAAAAACGAAAAAAAGATGAAGTTAATCACTGAGCAGACAAATAATTGCTCAAGCAAGCTCGAAAAACTAGTCATAGACATATTTATTATAGCAAGTCGTCCTTGCCGATTTGGATTGAAGGATAGTGCTGCAGCGTGGACAAATCCGTGTCAAGCGGGCAGCTGTAAACCATGTAGTAATCGTCTTTCGCAGCTGAAGTTAGTTCCGCAAACTTCTGCCGGGCTTTTTGACAATTATGAGTCGCATAAACTACGCTAACCACACCTACTTTCCCCTCAGCATTCCTGCTACTGTGTTCGACACTGCCTCTTAATATTAACTTCAGATTACCATCGTCCTTTAGCCCCAGCTCAATATAATCTTGCTCATTCATTGCAATTCCTCCGCACTTAATAAACAATAATTTTCATTAATTATATTTAGTCAACAATATACTGTCAATTGCTTTCTTAGAAGCGTTGCATGATAATAAACGGCACTTAATAGCCACTTCCATATAACTCGCTTTTACGCGGTATTGTATGTTCTCAGTCCTTAATTAAGCTTATAATAGTGGTAAAAATATTGACTAAGTATCTGATTTGAGGTTCTAACAATGACAACGAGTGAATTATTAAAACAATATCGCCTGCACGCAAGCAAAACCCAAAAAGAATGGGCTGGAACAGCAAGCAGCCCTTCTTACTATCTCCAAGGTGGAAAAGGGACTCAACCGGATTACTGCCGCCGACTTAATCAAACTCCTGGACTATAGCGGCAAGCCCCACTAAGGGAATTTGCCTCATCGCCAAGATTATTTATTAATGATTAAAGGTTATATTGCTTTATTCACTAACCCTATTACAGAATTAGATACTACAACTGAATCACTTATTTAAAGAAACGATTTTCAATATTGCAAAATTTGACGACCTCTTCCTCCCTAATTATTGTAATTTCAGGCAGCTTTATGCTCTAGATATTAATTACTAGAAAAATCAGCAAACAATTTCAGGCTAGTAATGTCCTTAAAATTCAATAGCCTATTGGCGATTATTGTAAATACACTATTTCGCAAATAAAGTGAACGATTATTCTTGGCGCCACCATGTCTGTCGGTGAGAAGTAGCGAAGCCATGTATTGGACTTAATCCAAAACCGCTGCCATGTTACCCACAATATGTCCATGGCAGCGGTCTGGCGACTACGCAGCCTCGCTGACCAGAGCGCAAGAGTAAATTTTGGTTCTATAAATGCCCCATTTAGCAGTACCCGCGAGTGCGGGGGCTGCTTTTTTGCTTTATTAAACCGCAGCATGCGGCCCATAACAAAATTGCAATAGCAAATTTTATGTCTCATTTTAAACAGCCGCGACCAGACCTCGTATGTTAACATAAAGACCTGTGATTTTATCCACAATAGACAAGTCACAATGCTTTGCACAAGATTATGCACAATTCCCAGCCTGTTAAAAAAATTATGCACAGCATGTGGATATTTTGCTGCGAAATTCGGCTAAATCCCTGTTATTATAATAAAAATTATGCACAAAAGAATATGCTGATAAACTTTTTCAAGTACTCATTTGAGCAAATTTTGTGTATTCTCATAAAATATTTATCCACATCCTGTTAATTCTGAATTCTTTTTATTCACTTGTGGAAAACATTTTTATTAGATGGTAAAATATACTCTGCTTTAGTTATCGGAGGGGTTTATT
>NZ_REHK01000011.1:0-44377 GCF_003692905.1 Lactobacillus sp. ESL0225
TTAACAATTGCTTCTCTATTTGCAGGATATGCAATTGTGAAATCATTTATCGACATTGTAGTAATTGATATTTTAAGTACAGTAATCACTGCAACTGATCTTGATACGGGACAAAAGACTAAACGGGTTATTACATCATTAACCTCTGCAATATTACTAGTTAGTTTACAAGCATTTGAATTGGCGTTCTATCAAGCAGCATGTACATGGGCTAATGCGAGTATCAAGGGCGTATGGGGATTTGCAATATTCATGTTAGCGGCAACGGTAATGTTAATAACTGGTAATAGCAAAGTCGCAGAATTCTTTAACGTTGATACAGGCGCACAGCGTGGCTTAAGAGCAATGGGTTCCGCATTTTATTTAGGACAACAAACTGCTAATTTAGGTGCAGCTGCATTGAGTGTACCTAGTCGTGCTAAAAATAAGATCAGTGGTATGGCAGACAAGCTTAACACAACTGGAAGCATTCAGAGAGCGGCAAAGAAGCAAGCTCAACAAGGCGCAAGACAAAATGCAATTAACAAGATGGCAGGTTTTGATCAGAGTGGTAACAAGATATTATCTAACATTAATAATTCAGATAATGGAAATATAACCACGGACGGTTTGCCGCCATTGACGCAAACACCGCAAGCAATGAAGAAGGCAACTGATATTCAGAATAAGGCAAGCAAAGCTTTAGATGAAGCACAAACTGGATATGAAGGATTTGCAGGCAAAGTTGCAAAAATCTTTGGCGCTTCCGACAATGAAAACAATTCGGTTAACAAGCCACAAGAAGATTTTAAAAAGCCTAATGATATTAATAATGATAATTCTGAAGAAGATAATTACAGTTCGTTGTATGATCAGCCTGTTAGTACGTATGGATCAGCTACTAATGAAGATCCAAATAGTAAAAAGCAGCCGACAAAGGCAAACGATTTTTCGACTTGGAAAAAAATGGCTGCTCAATATGATAAATATAATGATTTATTATCTAAAGACAGCAATTATGAACCAATTAATTTCAATCCAATAACTAAATTGCCGTACACAGAAGATGAGTGGTCTCAAGATATTAATAATGTACGTAGTAATGGCGTGCCTAGCATTAATCTTGACGGTACCAAATTTATGCCTTCAAATAACAAGAGTTCAGCTAAAACAAGTGATATTAAAGATAGACCAATTAGTGAATATACCAAAAATGAACAACAACCTCAATCACGGGTACATCAACTTCGAGATAATAATAATTCACAGCCTAAACCACCAAGAGCAAGAAAGTAGGGAGGGTCAATGAATGGATAATTATAATCGTAAGCAGATGATGATTCCAAAAACAACTAAAGCAGCAATAATGTTTTGGTTTGCACCCGTTGTTGATATTGTAATCATCTTATTTTGCATACTATTCAGCATTAGAATTAGTCAAATTTTTAATGTAGCTCAAACTGTCCAAATTATAGTAGGAATATGCGGATTGTTAATTGGAATTAGCATAGTTAAAAGAACAAAAGCAGCACCCAATATGAGAAATTGGCGGGTACTGTTTTTTGTTTTATTACAAGATACTGCTAAGTATTTACCAATAAGCGTAACTAATGAATCACAAGAAAAGTTACAAACTAAGGAAAAGGAGGGAACAAATTCTTTGATTAATAATAAGCGAAAAAAGCAAAAAGAAGCTGAAAGAGAACTAAAAAACACCTTGTCATTGAATATGCCAATCAATTGTACTGAAGATGGCATTTTAACTTATGTAAATGGTAAAGCTTCACGTTTTCTACAACTAGATTCAACAGACTTATTCAATTTGCCCGACTCTGGCTTAAGAGAATGGCAAGATAGCTTAACCAAGGTAAGTCGTACTTACGTTGAAGACTGTTCCTACATATCAATGGCTTCAAAAATAGATATGTCAAATAATCAACAGTATTGGCGCTATTTGCGCCAAAAATGCGATTCTAGTCCTGCAGGAATACGCAGAGCTAGAGATTTAACTGAAAAAATCGCAGCGGCAGATAACATTGAATGTCGCACAGATCTTTACAGTTCAAAAAAATATTACGTTGAATTGTTTGGCAATAGCATTAAGGACGTTCGGTCACGCACTGAATTTTACAAAATGGGGGCACCTAGGCTTAAACCACGTGAACTCAATCGGAAACAGACGATTGATGTTTTCAATTCAATAAATAATCCGATTAACGAATAGAAAGGAAATAGAATTGAATAAAACTAAAGAAGTTCTACGAAAAATTCTGTATGGAGAATATAGAAATCACTTAAAAAGAAAAGATAACGGAAAACAACTTTTTTCGGCAGAAGATGATTCTAGATTAGCCCGAAAGGGTTATGATTTAAAATTTATATCCGCTATCCAACCAGAAGGAGGAATTCGATTTTACGATCAATACGCTGCAACTGGCGGTAGCTTTTTTACTTATCTTACAATCATAAGTTATCGTAAAGACCCTAATCTACTATGGCTATATCAAATTATCGGTAACGATTTTACAATGTGCAAAATTGATGTTCATACAGAAAAAATTGATAAAATTCGTGATCAGTTAAACCGTTCAATTACTGAAAAGCAAGATCAAGCACGAAAAGGGCGGTATCAAACGGATATGGATTCCGCCGATCAAGAACAGATCGATTTGCGTGAATTAGCTAAACAATTTAATTCTGGTGCGGAAATACCTAAAGCGATTAGAATTCAGATCAAAGTATACGCTGATACAGAAGCGGCTTTACAATCAAGAATTAGCGAAATAAAGCGTACATTAAGCGGAGACGGCTATCGTGGTACTGTGTATCAATTTACGCTACCAGAACAATTTAAATCATGGAACGAGAGTTTTTCAGAAGCAAGCGCATCATTAATAACTCCCGCAGCAACAACTATGGGAGCGGCGGTTATTGGTGGAGGTGTACCATTTCAAGGCGAAGATTTACTTGATGAACATGGTACATTGTATGGCAGAACTTCAACCAATGGTCCATTTGTATTTGATCGATTTGCGCACACTTCCGAACGTACATCGTACAATATGCTGGTTTTAGGACAGATGGGGTCGGGAAAATCCACTTTTCTAAAGATGAATGAAAAGAGTGATTTTGATCGTGGTTACTTTGTTAGAATCATTGACAAAGCAGGCGAATATACTCGCTTGGTTAAGTCACAAGGAGGAGTCGTAATTAATCTCGATGGGAAAGAAGGTATGATTAATCCTCTACAAGTATTAGCTTCTGCCACAATTGACAATGATCAAAAAACAGTTGATGAAATGGCAAGTTTTAGGCAACATGTTGCCAACGTACTGGTTCTGTTTAGTAATGTCATGAATAATCAGATTGACGAAACGACCAAGCAAGAATTTAGTTCACTGCTCCAACATTTTTATGTAAGTTATGGCTTATTGCCAGCTGATTGGCAAAAGCACCCTGAAAAAATCCATATCACGGGCTTACAACCTAACCAATATCCTATTTTGTCAGATTTCCGAACGTACGTTAAAAAGATTACGACTAATGAATTTTTAGATCAAATACATGCGACTGCTAAACGCCGCAATAGCTATGAGCAAATTAATATTGCTTTAGACAATATGATTGAAAATTATGGCAATCTCTTTGACGGATATTCAAGCTTAAGAGATTTAAATGATGTGCAAATAGTTTCGTTTGATACATCAAGTATTTCAAAAATGGAACCTAACATCTATCATGCACAATTGTTTTCCACGCTTAATTTGATCCAGAATCAGGCAGTTATTAATGGATTAAAACAGGTGGACAAAGTAGATAAGGATCGACAATATTTCTCTATCTATTTTGACGAATGTCACAACATTATTAATCCTAATAACATGATTGCCGTGCAACAGATTGTTAATATGTCGCGAGAATTTAGAAAATATTTTGCTGGAATTACTTTTGCGACACAAGATTTAGGTGCAATGTTACCCGATAACGTATCCTCAGCCGATCTAGAATTGTTAAAATCAATTGTCTTATTTTGCCAGTATAAAGTAACGTTTAGACACGAAGCTGGACAGCTAGAAAAACTTAACAGGTTGTTAGGATCAACTTTAAGTGATACTGACTATGAACAGATTCCCAAAGAAGAACAGGGGCAATGTATCGTAACCATTGGAACTACACAACGCTATCATATGCAGGTTGAACCTAGCCAATCAGAATTAGCACTGTTTAACGGAGGCGTTTAAAATGCGCCAACGGTTAAAACATAAATGGATAAAGTGGTTGTTAATAGCAGCCACTTTTTTTGGATTTGGAGCAGTTCTAATTGCTGGTGTTTCAAGTATTGGCGGAACAATAGTGACCCTACTATTATCTTGGCAAAGTCAAACATGTCAGCAACAAACAGATGATAGCAGTGGCAGTATTAACGTTAGCGGATATGGTAAAACTGTTACTAGTAAGGCAATAGCAGTGGCAGAAGCCGTAGGTGCTGATTTACACATTAATCCAGCCCTTGTTTTTGCTCAAATAAGCGCAGAAACTGGACTTAACGAAAACGACAAAGAAGTAATTGAGGATAATAATTTTGGTGGCGTAAAATACAATCCATCTTTTGCAAGTATAGCGAGACCTGGCAATATATCAAGCGAAGGCGATCATTATGCGCACTTTAAAGATATTGGAGCTTTTGCTACCATATACCGCAATACAATTAAGAATATGCTAGGCAATAAAAAGCCTAAGACTTGGTATGATTTTGTTGTAACAGCTAAACATGGCGGCTATATGGGGGATACCATAGATCACTATGTGTCGCTAGGTCAGTATAAATTTGACCACTATAAAGAGTTTGTCAAGAAATACAGCAACGGTAAAATTAAGGTATCGACTGGTTCAAACGGATCTGACGATGTTGATACGGCTAATGATGGCAGTAATATATGTCCTGACACAAACAGTGATGATAATAGCAGTTATAGCGGTAAGTGGGCATGGCCATTTGCGTCAATTAAAGGGACGCCAAATAGTTTAGATGGCGGACAATATGGGCACACTTCATATTCTCGTGGCAGCACTAATTTTCACGATGGTTTTGATTTTTCAAACGGTTTAAATGGTGTCCATAATGGTTCAGCAGTATTAGCTGTTACAAGCGGTAAAATATATAAAGTAGGCTATAATGGCGCAGCCAAATATTATATTTGGGAAAAAGCAGGCGATTACAATATTATTTATCAAGAAGGATTTTCTAGTAAAGGCGATATACATGTTAAGCAAGGCGATACTGTAAAAATAGGAGAAAAAATAGGCACTATTACAGACACTCATGTTCACTTAGGAATTACTACTAATAAGAAAAATCCTACTATGAATCAAATAGGTTCCCCAGTTGCTAATGGATTTGATCACCCAGATTGTTGGTTAAATCCGATAAAAGTAATAGAACATGGACTAGGAAAATAGAAAGGAATGGAAATGAAAAAGAATAATCTAAAAGTTTGGCAATATTTTAGTTGGACGTTAGCAGGAGTAGTAATGATTGTTGCTTTTGCTTCTAGACCAAATGAAAACAAATTGTCCCAGATTAATGAAGAAATACAAAATAGCGATAAGATAATCAACCAAGCCAAGAAAGCATCAAACGCCCCTGTAAAGGTCGAAAAGCAGACAACCTTTGATTTGGTTGCAGCTAAAAAACAAGCTGCTAGCAAACTATCACAAGGCTTATCAAAGGCATTAGGTGGTTATAAGGATAGTACAGAGTATAATCAACACCGCCAAGAGTTAGACGATTTATTTGGCAGAGATTTTGATACAAAATTATATAAATTGAACGGCTTGCCAGATGACACATACAGTGCTACAGCAAATGCTAAATTCAAATTTACAATTACGAAGCCTGCAAAAGCAGATATTGGATTTAATGATGTTTCAGATTTAAGTCATGCAAAAGCAGTTGCGATTGTTCGTTATAAGCCTAATTATTTAAAATACGGAGTAATTAGAATCATTAATATTGACTATGATTTACAAAAGCAAAAAGTTAACACTGCTAGTTTAAGAAACTTACAAAATCCTCAGTTAAAAGGCTATGAAGAAGATGAATAGGAGTGAAAAACTTGAATAAGAAAATACAAATAAGTATTGCAAGTGTAATTACAATACTTGGAATAGGAGTAATCGGATATTTTAAACATGAGCAAGCACAAATTGATCAACAAGTTGTTAGTGCCAAAAGTTCATTAGCACAAAAAGAAAAGCAAATAGATATGCTTTCTAGCGCCAAACATACTCAAAAAATACAGCATGATCCTATTGCAAAAATTAATGAAAAAGAAAATAAAACAGTAGGGTTAATGCAAAATAACGGGCAAGCATTATTCAAATTATTAGATACGATTAAAGAAAATGAAACTTCAACTGAATTAAATATTCGCAATCAAAATTTACCAAGATATGCGACCAATCAAGCATTATCAGATACTGGACTAAATATTAAAGAAGTTAGAGATATTAATAGATTTAAAGAAAATGTTGAACATCTTAATACGAATTTATATATTAATTCAGCTAACGAACAAGGGATTTATTCAGGAATAATATCAGAAAATACAATTATTTCTTCAATTAATTTTGTTGGTAAACGAAATCAAACAAGTTGGTATCTTTTTAAATACGATAGTAGAAGCAAAAAATTTATTGAATTTACGTTACTTGGATTTAATTTCAAACATGAAAATTAAATCCAACAGATATAAAGAAAGAAGAAGAAAGTGATTAATAAAATAGTTAAAAGACTGGTACTGATTGCCAGTCTTTTTTTAATATTAGGAATAGCGATAATCGGTGTTAATAATTATATTGCTAAAGAAAGAGAAGATAGATCAGCCGTCAAGATTGAGAAAAAAGCTAGTATTTTGTTTTTCTATCGAGATGATTGTCCAAACTGCAAGCATGTATTTTTATTAGTTAATTTATTTGAAAAATTGGGTACACCAGTTCAATACATTAATACTAATAACGGGCAAAATCACGAAAAAGCAATAAATAATTACCACGTTAGCGCTGTACCAACTTTTATTTTAATTAACCGCAACGGAAATGAAATCAAGCGGTATACAGGTTCTAATTTTGATAACATTAGAAAATTTTTTACAAAAAAAGTAAATAAAATAAGTAAGGTGGCGAGTAAATGAATGATTATTTTGAAGGGCTAATTGAAAGAATTAAAAATGCTTTTGGAATCGAGACTAAGGAAGAAGAATATAAACCTCAAGACCCCTATCTTGATCGAAAAAAATATCTTAAGCATACAACAATTTTTTGGGCAATACTTGCCATAATTTTAATTGTGCCAATTTGTATGACAAAAAAAGAGCAATATAACATTCCGACACAGTTTTATAACAACACCAGTGTTACTCAAAGTGCGACAATTAAAAAAGTTAAAAGCACTTATAATCCAGACTCAAAATTATTAATTAGCGAATTTTTTATTGGCAATCAGAATGATATTGATGACGCTAAAGATGATCGTAATTTAGCTAACATCAAATATTCAATTGAATATTCAATTGGAGATGAAATTCGACATAATAAAAAGACCAAATATCCAACTAGGATTATGAGAGTTAACGATCATTACCTAGTAATAATAACTCAAGGTGTAGACGCAGGTTATGGACTTTTAGCGTATAAAATTACACCAGAAAAAATAAAAAGAGCAATTAATACTGATTGCGCAAATACAGAAGTTACTTTCTATTTAAAAGAAGAACAAGTTGCTAAAAATACGAATTTGAGAATCAATAATGATAGTTATTATGTCGAAGATTATAAAAAATTTGCACTTAAAAATTATCAACAAAAACTAACTAATTTAAATAAAAAAATCAAAGAAAAGAAAAACGTTATTGAAGATGATAGCAAACTTTTGGCAAAATTAAATGGCAAAATGGAAAATGCTTTGAAGCAAAATAAGAGCGAGCTACAAGACCAAATTGATGATACTGAAAATGATATTGCAGAACAGAAAAAAGAAATTAGTGATTGTAAAAAGGAGATTAACGACTACCAAAATCGAATCAATCATGTCACAATTATGAATTAAAAAAGCAGTTTTATAACTGCTTTTTTTGTTAAACAACAAGAAATCGACTAAATTCATGAAATGAAGATAAAGCTTGATATATAAAGATTTTATATACCCCTCCATAGTATGGAGTTTGACCCACCATACTATGGAATTTCACAACCATATTATGGAAGATTGTTGATATATAAGTCTTTTAGACCCACCATAACTATGGAAATTTAGAAGTGAAAGTGATATCAATAGCGAATGCCCAGAAACCGCTTGGCACCGCCAAGCTATCCACTTACCTTTGGTAAGTGATAGCAGGTTTCCCTTATGCTCTTCACTAAAAGTTTGTGAAATTAGATATGTCTTTAGAAGTTGAATATCAAAAAATCAATATTTCATCAAAAAATACACTAATTTAGTAAAAAGAAGAAAGGGGTAAAGAAGGCAATGGTTAACATTTTAATCCGCAATATACCCGAGAAAGTAATTGAAAAGTTAGATCAACAAGTTGCCCAACTTAATACCCACAGAGAAAAGAAATTAAGTAGAAATGATTACATCAAACTAATTATCACGAACCGAGTTAATAATGAGTTGGAAAATTATCAACGTACAAAATATGAAATCTTACTACAACATCAAAATGATTTAGCAGAATTAGAAGTTGAGCTGTTAAAACAAATACTCATTAGTTTTACGACTGGAAAGACAACCGAAGCAATTAACTTAATTGAAAATCTACCTGGATTATCAGATGAAAAAAAAGAGCGTTGGTATGATCATTAAATTGCACAAATTATCACTTAATAGATGAACTTGACCGTAGAATGACCTTCTCAGCATGACGAAAGGAAATCATAGTGAATAAAAATCAAAATAAATTAATTGATAAACATATTCTTATCCGAGAAGATGACTGGAAAACAATTGAAAAAATTAAACAGGAAAATGTAATTATAAATAGCATAGCAGATGTAATCCATATTGCTATTGATAACTTAGAAAAAACAAATAAAGAAGTAAATAAGGACGATTTAATTCTTGAAAAATTGGAAAAAGTATTATTGCAGTTGAGTGCGACTGACAAAAATGTGGAATTAGGAAATGAATTAATTGGCGAGTTATGTTATCTCAAAGATTTGCAATTTGTCAGACACGGAGTTTCTAAAAATTTAGAAGAAACTGCAATGAAAATTGTAGATAAAAAAATTAAAAATGCACAGGAAAGAAAAGCATATAGAAAGTAGGTGGTTGTTTTGGCAAAGGCACCGCACATAGTTTTAACGAGCGAATTTGTATACGCACGACCAACATCAACCAGTCAAAACAGAAGCAATGATTATGGAAGTTACAGTGTTGACTATATGGCACGCAAAGAAGCATTAGAAAAGCTATCTTATTTAACACCAGAAGAAGAAACTGAATACCTGCAACGAAAAGAATTATTGCATAACTTAACCGAACCTAATCTAGAAATTGTCAGTAAACATTATTCTTCAGTTAATAAAAAATCAAAATTAGCGCAAGCTAGTATTGCAGAATTAAACAAAGCCAATTTTATCGAACTTAATGCTCAAGATTATAGTAAATATATTGGCTATATGATGAGAAAGCAAGCACTTGCGGAAAAACAAAATAGTGAAGGTTTATCCAAAAAAGAGCAAGCAGAATTGGAGCGAGTTACTCAAGGTGCAGCAAAATATGACGCTCCCAATGTTGGTAAAAATAAAATTTTACAAGGATATTTTTCTAGCGAACAAGATACGATTAAACTAAGTGACCTTGGTCACATTAGAGACAAAATGAGATCAGCTCAAGCTAACAACTCAATCCTGTGGCAAGATGTAATTTCTTTTGATAATGAATATTTGCGAAAGATGGGAGTCTTTGATCCAACAACAGGTTATCTAGATGAATCAGGTATTAGGAAAGCAAGTAAAAAAATGATGGAAACTTTGACAGAAAAAGAAAAGCTTAATAATCCATTCTGGACGGCAGCAATCCACCGTAATACTGATAATATTCATATTCATTTTGGTACTGTTGAAGCAGCAAATTCACGACCATTAAAAAAATGGAAAGATGATAACGGAGTTACCCATATTGAACCGAAAGGCTGGCGGAAACTTAAAACTATTGAAGCAATGAAACACGCTTTTACAAATGAAATGTTTGACACATCAGAACTTTTACGGGATATGAGTTTGCGACGAAATCAAATTACCAAAGGCATGACTCAAGCCTTTAGTAAATCAATTAAAGAACCTAGTTTTCAGCGTGAATTAAATGATTTTATTCAAAAATTGCCAGAAGATCGAAAAAAATGGCGGTGGGCTAATCTCAATAGTAGTCAACGCCAATCATTGAATAAGTTAGTTGATTTGGTAATGAACGATGATCCAAATTACCAAAAATGGAATAAGCTTTTTAGCAATTATCGTGAACACTATCGTGAAATGTATGGTCAAGCAAAAGATAACCGCATTAACGATTCAACTGCAAAATGGACTGATTTTAAAAAACGAGCAGGCAATTCGCTATTAAACGAAATCAAAAAGATTGATCAAGAAGTTAATCACTTTAACGAACAAAGTTCTGACCACAAAACTGAAACTAGATTCAATCAAAAATCCACCAACAATAATTATGATTCTACTCACAAACCACACAGTAATAATTTTGCAAGATCAAAAATCAACCACAATAAAGATCAGCAAATTAAAGAATTAAAGTATCTCAAACATAAAAAGGGACTGGAGAAAGGCTTAAAAAAAGCCATTAAACCAATATTGACGGAAAAGGCAAGTAATATTGCATATAATCGAATGAAGAGACAATGCGAAAAAAGTTTAACAACTTTTGAAAAACAGCGAGCATTAAGCATTTTTGAACGCACACAACAAGAAATTAGCTATGAACAAGAAAGGCGCTAAAAATAGAAAAATTTTGCCTTACTTTTGCCTTACTTTTCATTTCATACATTGAATTTAAGCCAAAGGAGCAAATAAAATGGAACCTTTTTATAAGAAAAACACGGTAACTTCAACTTTAACTGCAAAAAATCAGATTACAATTCCTAAAATCATTCGAAAGTTTTTAGATATTAAACCGACAGACATGATTAGCTGGGATATTCGAGAAAACAATACAGTAGTAGTATCTTCGATTAAGAAGAATATATGGGACGTTATTACAGAACAGGCAACAGAGTACGGCAATATTGATGTTTCAGAGTTTGATTGGTGTGATGACGAAAAGAAGGGAATTTAAAAATAATGAAATTAGAACAGGGAGATATTATTTGGTTAGACCTCAATCCTGCCAAGGGCACAGAGACACAAAAGAAGCGACCATGCTTAATCGTAAGCAATAACAACTATAATCGTATTTTTAATACAGTGATCACTGTACCAATCAGCACTGCAAAAAAATATCTGACTGAAGAAAAATATGTCAAGTCGCCAATGTTTATTAAAATAGATAAAGACAATATCCACGGGACAGCACTATTACAACAAGCACGGGCAGTTGACCCAAGACAGCGGATTGGAGGTAAACTGGAGACAAAATTGACTAGTCTTGAAATGAAGAGGATATGTAAAATCCTCAGTCAATTTTATTAAGCAGAAAAAGTAAAGCCTAACTATAAGCAATAAAGCTAATAGTTAGGCTTTTTTATTATTAACAAACTAATAGACAAGCGTTTAGGCAAGTTCCTAAGCGCTTTTTGTTTTGAAAGGAAAAAATTATGGCTGAGCAAAAAGAAGCTAATTCATGGTACGACAAAATATATCAAGCAGATATTATTGAGTTATGTAATATCTTGGGCATCGAATTACGAAACGAAGGTCGAACGTTTCGAGGAATTGACCACGATAGCCTAGTAATCACGCCAACCAAAAATGCTTGGTATCAAAATTCACGCCAAATCGGTGGTGTAGGTGGATGGTCATTTATTAAAAATTATGTTTTAGCTGAACAAAATCTTGATAAACCATCGTTGTATGCCGTGATTAAAGAAATTGCCAATAAAATAGAAACTTTTGATAATAGCAACATAACTACTTTAGCAGAACAAAAAACACCCTATGTATATCCTAAAGACCAAATTGTGGACTCTATTTCTGAAGCTAAAGAGTATCTAGTTTCCGAACGTCAAATCAAGCCTCAATTAGTGGATTGGCTGCATAAACATAATTTTCTAGATCAAGATCAGAATAATAATATTATTTTTAAACGGCTTGATCCGTTTACAGGTAAAGTAATTGGTGCTAGCAAGCAAGGAACATACATTGATTACAAAAAATATCCTAAACGTGGTACTTTTAAAGGAATTGCTCAAAACTCTGCACCAAAATCGGCTTGGTATTTTGATATTGGGCAGCCCGAAAATATACGTTTTTTTGAGTCACCAATTGACGCAATGTCCTACTACCAATTAGCACCTGACAAGCTTAATAATACACGGTTTATTGCATTAGACGGCTTAAAACCACATGTTGCTAACTTATATTTAACAATAACAGACACACAATTAGCACAAGTTGGCAAAGGTATTAAATCTATTGCGTTAGGGGTTGACAATGACGAAGCGGGCAATAATTTTGTCAAAGAAATGAAAGAATATCGTTTCACTAATAATCAAGGAGAGCAAATACCAATAACGGCTGCTCAACCCAATAAAAAATATGGCAAGGATTGGAATGACCAGCTTAAAAAAACAGGAGAAAAGGAGAAGTTCAGTTCACTAGAATCAAAAGAAGAGGGCTTTACAGAAAAACAAAAAAGCCCTAAAAAAGATGATAGCAATAGTCTTAAAAAAGAAATTCAAACCGATATTACCAAAAAGACAGTTAATGACTTAATGGCTGATGTCAGTTCAAAAATAACAGATCCTAAAAAGCTATTAGACTATTTAACTTTTTTAACTAAATTTCACAATTATTCATTTCGAAATCGTCTATTAATCGAACAACAACGTGAATCAGCGATAGCAATAGGTAGCTTTCAAAAATTCAAAAAATTGGGCTATTCTGTTAAAAGAGGCGAAAAGGGTATTAAAATTTTAGTACCACTAGAAATATCTAGCTTCTGGCGCAAGGACAAAGATGATAAAGTCAAAGCAGTAAACGTCAAATATGCAACACCAGCTGAGAAAATTCAAATTAAAACTGGAAAATTGCAAGTTTTTAAAAAGACAATATTCACGCGCGGAACAGTTTTTGATGTAACTCAAACTACAATGCCCAAAGATAAGTACCCCGAACTATATCCTAACCGTCACATTGATTTTAAAAATGAAGGCAACCAAAAATACATTGATAAACGCTTGAATAAATTTGCAGAGCAATTAGGCTTTAAAGTTAATCATGATATTTCTGAGTCAGAATATAGCAACATGTTTGGCAATGCAAAAGGTGTAACCATACCAAAGAGTAAAACAATCTATCTTAATCCAGCCAATACTAAAACTGAAAAAACAACAACTTTAATACACGAACTAGGGCACGCACAATTGCACTCCGATGAATCAAAAGAATCGGCTACATTATCAACGCCTATTAGAGAATTGCAGGCACAATTAACATCATATCTAGTTGCTAAGAACTATGGTATTGATAATCACGATTACACAGTTAATTACATTGCCAACTGGACTGATAACGCACGAACTCTGAAAGCACTTGATACTGCTCAACAAGCAGAGATTTTTGGCGGTGCAATTAAAGCAGCCGATAAAGTAATAGATTTTGTTGGCACAAAAGATCAAATTTTTGAAAAAGAACCATTAAGCAGGACTCAAGATAATAGATCAACTTATCAAAAAAAGAATGATGAAAAAGCAACAATTTACAAATCTAAAACATTTTCAAGGACAAAAACAATGACTACTGAACAAGAGTTAGGAGAAGAAGGATTGGAACTTGAATAAAGAAGGGAAATAATATGAAATATTTAATATTAGTTGAAAAGCCTTCTGCTGCTCAGCACTTTGCTGAAGCTTTAGGCGGTTTTAGTGGATTTATCAATTTAATACCCGGCGGCTCCGGAACAGATAGCTACGATATTATCGCGGCACACGGGCACTTGCTTGAGCTAAAGGAACCTCATGAAATGGTGGCACCAGATAAGGTGGCCAAATATAAGGACTGGACTAACTTAGGAAATTTTCCTTGGAATCCTACTGACTTTACTTGGGAAAAGCAGCCCAAAAAAGATTCTAAAGAGACACTTGACAAAATCAAAAAGGCTGCCCTTGGCCACGATGCTTTTATCATTGCAACAGATGACGATCCTTCAGGAGAAGGTGACGTCTTGGGTCAAGAAATAGTCGATTATATAGGTTGGCATAAGAAAGTCCTGCGTGCCCGCTTTGCAGACGAATCGCCGAATTCAGTTAAAAAGGCTCTGGCCACACTTACTGATGTCAGCAATAAAGCAACGTATGGCCAATACCAAAAAGGTATAGCACGGGAAAGATTTGATTTTTTGTCAATGCAACTGTCAAGAATTGCTTTAATTGCTGAAAGAACAGCTGATTATAATGTAAAAACTCAAAAATTAGGACGGCTTAAATCAGTAATTATTGGACTAATTAATTACCAGCTTGAAGCTAGAAAAAACTATGTTAAAAAGCCATTTTATGAAATACGGTTTAAAGATACGGACAATCATATTTTTAAAGAGCAAAACGCAAAGCATTATGAACTAAAAGATATAGCAAATGAAAATGTTACTAAATTACAATCTTCAGTTATAAAAGTGACTAGCGAAACTTTAAAAAAGCAGGAACCACCACAACTGCTAAATCTTAGTCACTTATCAGTTATAGTTGGTAAACATGGCTTTAAATCAAAACAAGTGCTAGACATTTATCAAAAAATGTACCAACATAATCTTGTTTCTTATCCCAGAACGGCTGATCGAAAAATCACACAAGAAGATTTTGACCAACTTTTACCCTTAGCACCAAAAATTGCTCAAGCAATTAACCTTGATACTAAGCTATTAACCCAAACGACCTGTCGACCAAAATTTCTTATCAAAAAAGCAGATCATGGTGCTAATCGCCCTGGCACAAATGTTCCTTCAAGCTTAACAGCAGTTGAGGAAGAATACGGTCTCTGCGGCAAAATAATTTATGAAACATTAGCACGGTCTTTCCTAGCAATTTTAGGTAGCGATTACATTTATAAGCAAACCGATGCTTGTCTGGTATCTTATCCTGACTTTACCAGTACCATTAAAGTACCGCAAGAACAAGGTTTTAAAGATATTTTCAACTCGGAAAGTCTTAAAGAAAAAGATGAAGCATTATCGATAACTAGTTTTAGAGAAACTGCTAATCCTTTTGTTTTTGAAGGACAAAATCCTAAGCCTAAAGAACCTAGCCACCTCTTTGTAATCAATTTCTTGTCAAAAAACAATATTGGAACGGGGGCAACTCAAGAATCAACTTTAGCCGAAATGTCTACCGGTACTAATAAATTAATTGAAAATAAAAAAGAGAAATACAGTCTAACTAATTTAGGACTAATCCAAGCTGCGATTAGTAGGCACACGCAAATTGCTAGTCCTAAAGTAACCTTAAAATTGCAAGAAGCTATGGAACAAGTGGGCAAATTAGCAATACCAACAATGGCGGTACCTAATACTATGGCTAACATCATCATTCATGATAAACAGACAATGTTAAGCAATCAATCTAGTCTAACTTCTTTGCCAGATTTGCAGAAAGCAAAAATTGAGTGGAATAAACGCCAAGAAAAAATGAATGTACCTAAAATTACTGGTAATTGGCAGGGTAAAGAAGTAGCTATTAAGAGCAAATGGGGTAACCATAGTTTTACCGAAAGCGAGTTAACACAGCTTTTTGCAGACAAAACGATCACTTTTGATACCGCACAAGGTAAAGTTAGCGGTAAATTAGCAGAGCAAACGTATAAAGGATATAAATTTGTTGGTTTTTGTCCCAACTTACCAGATAAAAGTGACGACTATATAACTGGTACTTTTGCACCTACTGACAAAGAAGTAAGCTTTAAAAAGCAATTTGGTACTTATATTTTTTCCCCACAAGATATAAAAAAATTATTACTAGGCGAGGAAATTACTATCCAAGCAATTGGTAAAAGCGGTAAACCGTACTCAGTAACTGGAAAACTCAAAAATTATATTTATAACGGAAAAAAATGTTTTGGCTTTAAAGCAAATTTTCCAAAAAAAGTACAAAAGTACAAAAAATATAGTTAATCTTTAAATTAGCTATAAGCTCATAAAAAAAGCCCTCGTTTTGAGGGCTTTTTAGGAAAAATCTTTATTTTCAGTCATAAAGATTTTCAACTGGTACATCATCAGCTCATTCACTGTAATCATTTAATTCATCAATGATAGTTTCTTCCGTTTCTTGCAAGTCATCAAAGTAGCTTATACCATCATCAATATTATTTGGCCATAGTACCCAACAATCTTGCTCTTTATCAAACTCTAAAGTGCCATATCTATCTTCATCTACATATACAGAGTATTTGTTATTATCACTTTCGTTAAGTTCTCCTTTGTCTTTTTAATTATTTATGTATATTATACTATCAATATTGGTTATTGTAAACAACAATTGGCTATTTTTTTATTTTTTTGATTAACATACCTCAATATCGTTTATAAAAGCTTCCCCCGCATACTCAATTAGTTCTAAAACCTCCTCATCATCTAACTGGTCAATAGTTTCATAAATTAGGTTGGTTTGATCTTCAAATAGTTTTTCTTCTAACTCATCATCATCATAATAATCTGCTTGCTCAATATCTTTGTTAAGTCTTGCAAACTTTGGATCTTTTTTCTCTAAAAATTCAACGATTAAATCTCTGTCAAAATAATTAGGCGTACTATCGTTCCGAACCCAAGCGTCCAACTTTGAAAATAAGTCATGTGGGTCTTCAGCTATCATAGTACCAATTGTTTTCCCGTTTGTAGTTTTCCCTGTCCATTCAATCATTTTTAAGTTCTCCTTTGTTTTTAAATCTTTAAGTATATTATACTATCAAAATTGGTTATTGTAAACAACAATTGAATATTATATAATCTTTTTTGCTCTGAAGCCGAGTTTAACTGAAAAAAATGTATACACAAAAAGGACAATCTTTTAAACCTCTGCCCTTTTTACTACTTTTTTAAAATAATTTTACTATCTATTTTAGCTAACTCATTTAGAACTAGATCGCACCATATATCATTTAACAGCAATTCTTTTATTAAGTTCTGTTGCCCATCTTTTAATTTTTGCAAAATGTCTGAATTGGCATTTTTGTTCTCTAGAACTTCAATATCATTATTATAGTCAAAAATCCAATATATAATATTTCCTATATCGTCAAGTACCTGTAGTCTATCAATATCAAAGTTCATTCTTTTAATGATCGACGACAAAGCGTTAATAATGTTTTTTTCAGTTAAACCGTTATATCTAATTAGATACTGTATACAGTTAGCTGCATACATATCTTCCCAAACTTCACTTTTATTTTTTAAAGTTATTGTATACATATTCTTATGTCCCCTTATTCTCATTTATATGTATATTATATCATCATTATTGATTATTTTAAACAACAATTGATTATTTTTTTATCTTTTATGCTTATTTTTTAATTTAAATGATTACTTTATGGTCTTTTTGACTTTCTAAATATACAAATGTATGCTATAATAATACAAATAAATTGAAAAGGAGTGCCACGATGAACGGTCGCATTGATAAATGGACAGATAAATATGGTAACGAACTCGATCAAGCAAAAAAGGTTATTTGTGATAAACAGATTAATTTAGTAAATTTAAGTAAAGCAACAGATATTCCCTACTCTACTATCAGAGCATACAGATTTGACCCTAGCAAGCTGAATAAAGCTAGCTGGCAGCGGATTAAAATACTATCAAACGCCTATATTCAGTCAGTCGTTGAAACTAAATTAGACTATGATAATATGCAAACTTATCCTAGTAAATTGATGGATATGTTCAAAAATTGGAAATTAGAGGCAATCAAAAATGATCAAAGTGTTGCAGTAATCGAAAAAATAGAAGAAATTGTAATGTCTGATCCACTTGCTGTTGCTGAAATTTTTGAGGTTGATAATTCTAAATAAATGAAAGTAAAAGTTAGAATAGTAACTGTAATATTGAGTATTGCGTTAATGGGATTTTCAAGTTTTTCTACAAATAAAGTTGACGCCGCAGTAACTTCTCCTAAAATTTTAAGAAAAACTTGGATCAACGATATTAGTTATTCTTATAAATCAAAAAAACCAAAGTTTATATCCTGCATGGTAACAACAATAACCAAGCATTATATAATTAGAACTCATTTTCAAACTGACGAGTACATTGGTAAACTTGTAGCAGTAAAAAAACTTCCTAATTGTAAAAATTTTTATCGTTTAAAAGTTAGTTATTCATTTTCTAACGGACTTAAGCCTAATCCTCCTGTATATCAATATTGGTACGCACGTGTTGTAACAATAGGCGGTAAATATTTTTTGCGCTTTTCTGATGATTTTAAAAAAATAGATCACATAGATAATATGTATGGAACCGTAAAAGATAATGGACTTACCCGCTATTTTAAAGGTGGTATCCCGCCGATGTGGAAATAACCAAATAATTAGTAAGTAAAATCGAATTTTGATTTCTTTCAGAATTTCTTGGCTTTTATAAGCTCCACCGCTGGGAGCTTTTTTGTATTCAAAATTTTAAGTTATCTTGATTTGATAATTACTGACTATCCTTTTTCTTTAAATCACTTTTAATTTTTTATTGGTTATTTTTTGACCAATAAGGTACACTCTATTGTTCATATAAAGAAATGTGCTATACTAAATTTTATTACTGTTCAATAGACTATGTTCAAAAGGATTTAAAAAATGGCAAAAATTGGATATGCAAGAGTTAGTACCCGTGATCAAAATTTAGATCGACAAATTGAATCATTGGAAAAAATAAAAGTTGATAAATTGTTCTGTGACAAAATGTCGGGGGCAAATACTAAGCGCCCCCAATTACAGAACATGTTAGATTATATCCGTGAAGATGATGTTGTGATCGTAACTGAACTTGATCGACTAGGGCGTAATAACCAAGATTTAACCAAAATCATGGGAACTATCAAAGCTAAGGGAGCAACACTTGATATTTTGAATTTCCCCTCTTTGCGAGGTATTGAAGATCAAAACCTCCGTCAGCTAATGAACAACTTAATCTTGGAATTATACAAGTATCAAGCAGAAAGCGAGCGTAAGCGAATTAAGGAGCGCCAACGTCAAGGTATCGAAATAGCTAAGACAGAGGGGCGTTATCACGGTAGAAAGCCTAAATATTCTGAAAATAGTCCGCAATTGCAACATGCTTTTAAACTTTATCAAAGTGGTATGTCTGATACTGCTGTTAGTAAGGTAACTGGAATCAATCGAATAACATTTAAACGATACAGAGAAAAATATGGAATAACACAGTCAAGTTCTTGCACAAAATAAAACCAAACGTGCTACAATATGGTTATAAAGAAAAAGAAGCCTTGTACAAACAAGACTTCTCTTCTGAATTTCAAGCAGCCGCTTTAAAGGCGGTTGGCAAATTATTAGTTGGTAATAAGACCAATCCCATAACTCGCCAAAGTTTTTGTTGGGACGGTCTTTTTGTTTACTTGTGTTTGTCGATATAAGTCAACAAGACAATAATAAACGTGGCGAATGCCAGTGCTAGTTCTAGCGCATGATAAACGCTCAATGACTGTAAACCTTTCTGAAGAATTTCGTGCCATAAGCACCCTCCCCTTTCTAAGGAAAAACAGCCAACCGCCCTCAAAACAATTTGCTCTCAATTCAAAGATAATTATAGCAAAATTTTTTAAGTATAAGACTGTACAAGTTACAAAAAATCGTTGTTTAACCGCAACGATTTTTATTTTTCGAAAATTGCAATTTTAAGTTGACTATACACCTTAATAGGTGTGTGAGGATGAATTAAAAGAATTAGAGCAACTAATCGCCCAACGTAGAGTGATGTTGCGAAAATAGACAATACCTTAAGTCAATTTGGACCTAAGGTATTTTTTTATACTTTAAATTAAATCGTTTAAAAACGTTATTTTTCCAACTTTTTATAGCCATTTTATTTAAGAGACTTTAATTCTGAAATAAAATCGCTTTCATCTAATAATCGATAAAAGGAATTTGATTCATAAGCAAAATTTTTCCCATTAATCTCTACATCAAATAAAAATTTGGGTTTTGAATTTGTTTTTGTTTTACAAAATTTATTTAGACACAAATTTTTATTGTTTTCAAAACCAACTATAAAATTCTTTGACGAATACTCAGGTATAAATAAGGGTACTGTATTGGGTTTATACACTTTATTATCTTCTTCCCAATCAATACGTGGTATGTTACTTGCAACAAACATATTCCCCTCTAAATCTCTATGTGTGATTTTAGTAATATTTATTGGTTTAGAAGATAAATTGGAGATAGTAAAATAAATATAATTATTTTTATCATATTGATGATAATAAAACCATTTTGGACAAATTTGTGGTTCCCTAGTTTCTTCTCCATGTTTTTTCAAAAATTCAATACTTTTTATTATTATAGAAATAATTTCTGTCCAAATCATTAGTTCTCTCCTATAAAAAATATGAATGCAAATATATTTTTTATCATAATTACAAATGCAAACATATTTATATTTATATTTTTAAAAACAAGTATTATGAATATTCTTATAATTTATTATATATAATAAATTTAGTTACGCTTACAAATAGACAACTAATAAAAAGACAATTGTATTTACAATTGCCTTTTTATATATCGTACCCTATTTTTTGATACTCTCAATTAGGTCACTTAAAAATTGTGAGTCCGAATTATAACCTTGTTGTTTTGCCAACATTTTAAGTTGCTTTCTAACACTTGGTTTTAAAGTGAAGGTGTAATTCTTTTTATTTTCACGTTCGCTTTGAACTTTGCTGGGTATAACTAGATCCTGATTTATATTTTCTTTCTTAAATTCACTACCTTGCAATGCTTGCTTTATATTTTTATTTGGTTCAAATGCCATGTTTTCTCCTTAATAGCACATTAATATTTATCATTATATACGTACTTACAATTATACTTAAATTCATAATTATACTTATAAGTATAATTATATTTTTTGATTAATATCACTAAATATTTGATTTATCTCATCAAAAAATTTACTTTGCTTAATATATATCTTATGATCGTCTGTCATTGTAGATAATGACATTTTATCCAACGTTGAACGATTAAATAATTCTTTTTCTGGAATTTTTGCAAGTACCCTATCATCGTCTTTAATAACTTCTAGTAATTCATGTGACGATTTAGTATTATGCCGGACCATATTTGCTAAGAAAAATAATTTTGCTGTTACATAACTTTTTCTGGTAGAAAAATCAATTGCTTCTTTACTTAATTCATTTATTCGTTCTTCCAAATTAAATTTAGCACTATAGCCATGCTCACTTGGTGTGATTGGACTAAGAATTGTATTACTAATAATTACTGCATTTTTTGTAGCTGTAGCAAAGTCTGGGTGCGTATCAATAATGATGTAATCATAGTCAGCTATATGTAGTTTTTCATAATTGTCACTCAGCCACATATACAAAAGCATATTTTTATTAGTTTTATTTTCTATATCAGTTTCAATATCATCTAAGTGCATATCGCCTACAATTAAACTAATATTTTGTTTAATAGAATGGATTTTCACATCTCCATTTCCGAGAAAAATATTACCAACTGTTCCGTCTGTATCATAATGATTATAAATCTGTGATAAATTACATTGATGATCTAAATCTAGTAATAGTACATTGTTGTCATTCGCAGCTAACCACTCAGCATAGTTAAATGCTAAAGTGGTTTTTCCAACGCCACCTTTGATAGCAGCAAAAGTTATAATTTTCATTTTTCCCTCCTATAATGGGGTGTTTACTTATATTTTATAAAAATTATACCAAATATAAATACACATGTAAATACATTTGTATATTTATTTGCAAATATATTTATTATCACAAGTATAAACATATTTATGATAATAAATTTAAATATATTAAAAAGCATATGTATAAATGTATTTTTAAATATATTCTTATTCGTAAGTATATTTATAATTATATGTGTATTATTTATTACAATAATACTTACAAATATATTTGTACTAACATGTATATTTATAAAGGCTAGTTGCTTAAAAAGACTGTTGCAATATTAAACTTTTATTGATATATTTAACTCAAGAAACAAAAATTTAAAATTTAATTAATAAAGAAACAAAAAAAAGGTTTATAAAAAGCGCCAACTTTTTATAAACCAGTTGATCAACTACTCGACCTAGCTAATCAATTATTTTCTTTAGATAAAGTATACCATTCTTGTAATATTAAAACAATACTTCCTTACTTTTATCTCACAAAAAAGAAAAATAATCGAAAAACTGATAAACCAAAGTCGCAGTAGTTAATCTACTGCGACTTTTTTGTTACTAAAAAGGAGTTCAAAATGAACGAAACAAACTTTAATTTTATTACTTCACAACGTGCATACGGCGTTAAATATTTACAATTTCCAGAAGTTTTACTGTATGGCGAGAAATATCGGGACTTAAGTGACAGCGCAAAATTAGCATATATGGTCTTACAGAATCGCTTAAGCTATAGCCTTCAAAACAACTGGGTAGACAATGATAATAGAGTATATTTTATTTTTACTAATCAGGAACTACATAATCTTTTTGGCTGGGGTTCTGCTAAAGTAGTTCGAATAAAAAAAGAACTTGAACAAAAAGGATTATTATTTCAAGTTAATCAAGGCTTTGATCCAAAACAAAAAAAGAATCTGCCTAATCGACTTTACCTAGCTGACTTAGAAGTTACAGCTAAAGATGTATACATAAAACAAGGAATAGAACAAAATATAGCACAATCCTTAGAGCCAAGCGACATTATCAAAATGAAACCTCGAGACGAAAATAATTCGAAGCCGAAAACCGTTGAGCCACAAGACATTATCAAAATGAAACCTCGAGACGAAAGTGCGAAATCCTTAGAGCCAAGCGACATTATCAAAATGAAACACAATTTATATAATAATAATATAGATACTAAGAAGATACATGAAGATACTCAGCTAAACTTTTCTGAGAACAAATATTCGCCTGAACAAATTGAAAAACAAAATACAGATTTACTTAACCATTTACCTGATTTAGTTAACAGTAAAGATATTCCCCCATTTTTAAATAAGGAATCAGCAATCTTAATCAAGTCGTGGTGCAAAACACCAAAAGAAGTTTATCGTTTTGTTCAGATTATTTTGAATGCCAAAAAAGCAGTAACTAAAAACATGACTAATCAAGGCTTTGGAGCTTACACAGGCTTGTTAGACTTAGAAAATTTAACCGATGAAATGCCAAAATGGTTACGTAATTACTTTAACCGAATCCGTACAGTAGACACTGATTCAAGTAAACGCATTACTAATTACGAAGGATATTTATATACAGCAATGGTCAATAATTTAAATACTTATGTACATTCTGCACTGTCGTCTCAAGAGTAGAATAACTTTGATTTAGCAAAAGAAGGATTGCATTTGAGCAGCAGAAAATGACTTAAGGAAAAAATTAAAAATTTTGAAAGTTACCTGTACACTTCAATTAATACATGCACGAACAATCAAAGCTAGAAAATAAGCATAGTTAAAAATTATTTTTATTATAATTAAATTACGGTAAATATATATTTTGAGCTATATTATGTATGATAGTAATAAAATTTAAATGTAAAAAAATGACTGTTTAAAAAACAAACTAATTTAAAATTTAAAATTTATCCAATTTATAGTAAAACAAAAAAGCAATAAACCTTTATTTTAAAGGTTTATTGCATGATGATTTTTGTTAAATCATTATTTTTTTAAAAAGACAAAAATTAAGAGTTATGGCGGTTATTGCATTTGTTACTATTTTAATGTTTTTCATCTTTTAATTCTCGGAAGCGCCTTATTAATGTTCTTTCACTTATACCAGTGCTTTTACTGATCATTTTGTAAGTCATACCACTCTCTTTTAATCGATAAGCTGCTTCAATTTGTGCACGATTATAAGTGCGTGGTCGCCCTTCACGATAATTGGGATCATGTAATTTAGCATACTCTTTACCTTCTTGAGTTCTAGTAACAATCATATCCCGTTCAAATTGAGCAAAAGATAAAAAATTAGTCAGAGAAAGTCGTCCAGTTGGCGTATTATCAATTATTCCACCCATGCTAAGAATGTTAACAGAAACATTTTTTTTAAAGAGTTGATTAATAATATGCAAGCCGTCGATTGTGTTTCTAGCAAAACGATCTAGTTTAGTAACAGTTAACTGATCACCAGATTTAAGTTGATGTAGCAGTTTGCTAAAAACAGGTCGATTCAAAGTAGCACCAGTAAATTTCTCTTGATAAATTTTGTCGCAATTAGCTTTTTTTAAAAGATCTAATTGTGTGTCCAAATTTTGCCCAACTGTACTTACCCTAGCATAACCGTAATTCATTTTGTTCCTTTCTTATTCTTGGCGGTAAGCTGTGCTATGTTAGTAACTAATCATATTATAACATCAATTTTTTACCGCCACAACTCTTGAGATATGGCGGTCTAGGAAATGTAATTTATCAAGTGACAATAGTTGTTAGAGGTAAATTTTATGGTTAAAAAAATAAACCTAGAAATAAAATTAGTTGGCGAAATGAGTAAAATGGTCAACAAATCATGAGAAAAAGCGGAACTACACAAAAAAGAAGACGTTATGTTAAAAAAATTTCAATTAACCAACTTTTTGAAAAAATTGTTAAGGTAAAAATGTTTGGCAAAATCTGGATTAATGGTCAAGACGGAAATTTTTATCAAATTGAAGAAAACCAAGAAATTGTTGTCTCAGAGCGACACAAATATATTGGAATAGTGCAACCTCTTAATTTTGTTTATCAAAATATGCAAGCAGGCTATGATTTACAAGGTAATCCCGTGTGTTATCGCAAAAATGTATATTCCAAGAAAAGAGAATCGTTAGTCTGGTGTCGCAGGTTTAAGAAGGAACCATGAAATGAAATTTATCAATCTAATATTCAATTTTGTTTTTGAATTACTTGATAAACTTTGTACCTTTGCAATGCTACACGTAAAGTTATGCTTAGCATTATGGCTACTTTTTATGATATTCATTATCTTTGTTGCCAAAATGGCTAATAGCGGCAAAATTTTCGGTTTCTGGTGGCAACTAAATCAAGCTTTAGATAATTTCGTTAATAATGGCTTAATCATTACGTCAATACTTTTAACAATTGTATTTATAGCAGTGATCGCTTTTTTATTGTCTGTGTACAAAGGGTTATAGGGATTAGGTGTAAAAGTGAACAGTATGGAAATATTTATTGGGTGTATGTTTGGTGCTTATTTACTAATGAAAATAAGAGATTATACAAAGACAGCTGAATTAATCAAAAAAACAATTGCGACACCGCAAAAAGTAGAAAAACAATATCAAACTAAAATAAATGGTATTAGTGGACAAATAAGAAAAGTGCAAAACCAGCAAGAAAAATTAGAAATTCAACCTACAACACATCGAAATCGCCGAAAGCTAAAGCAGGTACAACGTCAATTGGCAAGATTAAGAACAGAACAAAAAGAAGTTGAAGCTGCTTTAGGCGATTATCAAATAATTGTTGAAAAGATGACAGATGAAGATACCCCGAATATTAAGCAAGAATTACGATCATATTTACGCAATAAAAATCGATTATAATTTTAGAAGTATTGCACAGACAACTGCAGCAAAGCAGATGGGACGCAACGCCCTTTACTTCTTTAGAGCAATTTTTTTGCTCGTTGTACATTGAAAATTCGATATTACTGGTGGCACATTTAGTAACCTGATTATTTGTGCTGAAACTTGGAAAACAAGGTCAATTAGTATTTTGATAACTGGCACAACATTGAATTGCCAAAATGTCAAAAGAACGATTGTCGCTGCAACACTGCACCTTGCCAAGCGGATAAACCTAAGGCGTGGTAAAACATTGGAAACCACTGGAAAGAACAGGAACGCTACGAATTAGCCGGAGTGATAAGAAATAATTGTCTTGATCGTTAAACAATTATGATCTGCTGAACGGCGGTTGTCAGTTGCTCCAAAACTGTCCTCGCTTTGCTTCCAGGACGAAGAAGCACAAAAGCCTACGCTTAATAACCATAGGCAACGTTAAATATATCTGAAATGTAGCTGTTAAGAGTTATAGAAAATTTGATTTAAAAAGAATTTTCTAGGAGGAAATGCCTTGTAAACTATAATGTCGCTGCTGTAAAGGACTTTTGGGAGGGACGGTGTTAATAACACTTAGGAATCCTTAAAGTACCGTCATCTATTAAAACGATTAGCATAACTAACCTCACATTTAAACACGCTCAAATAATTAATAGATCAGTGATTAGCTAGACGCTAAGTGGAAAGTCAAAGGTGCGCCTTTTTGTCCAATAATTGGGCAATTAACATGTGAATGAGAGCCTTTGAAATAACACTTAATTTTGACTATAAGTCAGAGAAATCCAATTTGGTTGATGCTTACAATAACAAAAATAATATTAAGCCATAAAAATATATAAAAGGGCAGACTATGCCCAATTTGTCTAATTAATCCAAAAAGAAAGGATGAGATTACATTGCCAACTAAAAGAAGCACCAAAACAATCGATCCGATTGTAAAGGCGTATTTGGAACAGACAAAGCATATAAGTTATGAAGAATGGCAAGAAAGCATTATTTGGGACAGCTTTAAGACAGCTATTACAAATAAAAAGTCAAAGATTTATAAGCAAATAATAGAGTTAGCATACGAAAAACTAGAAAAAGAAGCATATAAACGTATGAAAGTTGAGCATATTCATTTTGAATAAGAAGATCAAGAAAGAAAAAACATGAAAAGATGGAGAAATATTGCAGGAATCATAATTATAATTCTGCTATTAGGAGCAGCCACTGTTGCGCTTAATTTCGATCAATTTCAAGGTAAGGCGGCTTACTCTGTTTCAAATGCTGAAACGTATCTAAAACAAGCTAGACACAATAAGCAAAAGCATAAACCTAACTATAATTTGAAACAGGTCAAGCCTATTTCTCCTAACTCTTTGCTACATGCTTGGCGTTGTCGGCGTGATTACCGAGCCGTTGGTCAAATTGCTATCCCAGAAAAGCATGTTTTACTCAACATCTTTAAAGGCGTTGGTAATGATGAATTGGCACTAGGCGCTGGTACGTTTAGGGCTGATCAAAAAATGGGGAAGAACAATTATCCACTTGCAGGTCACAATATGGACGATGGCACAAGCTATTTTAGCCCGCTTTATACGGCAAAAGTTAATGGTCAATTAGCTAAAGGTACTCTTATTTTTCTAACAGACTTTAAAAATGTTTATTACTATCAAGTTGATCAGGCTTATTTTATCAATGCTTATAATCTTCGTCTTACATTTAATCGTAAAAAATTCCAGAAAAAGCCTGTTATATCAATGTTTACATGTGATTGGACGGGTCAAGGACGATTATTTATCAGAGGACATTTAACAGGTTCGCAAAGCTTGCATAGTGCTTCAAAAAATATAAAGACGATATTCAAATATTGATTTAATAAAGAGGGATAATATGGCAAGAGCAGTTTTAAAAAAAGAAAAAGATGGAAGAGTGACCTATATAGGTCATGTGCCACCAGAATACAAATTGAAAGATAATGAATATTACGAGAAATTACCAAGAAAAGAATAAGGAGGTTATGCGAAGTAACCTCCTTTTTTAATTATTTAAAGAGGGCTCGAAGGGTGCAAGAAAAGATCAAAAATACCAATTGGTTAAAAGTTAAGTTCCATATTTTGAAACAAGAATATGAAGTAATTGAGAAATTTTGTCGCACAAATTTTGAAATATCAAAAGAAGATGAGCAAGATTTTATTGCTACAATGATTTTTTTCTTTGCCAATGAGGAATTGAAGGAAGAAGCGAATTGTAGAGATACTTTTGATTTCAAAAAAGTAGTTGCAGATTTTTGGGAAGTACAATATGAACTTAATAAGATTAAAAGTAATAATTATGCGCTTGTAGCAAATGTACCAATCAAGACTTTTACTAATTTATTAAATAATGAGCGAGAATTATATCCAGAAATTGCTAAATGTGATGGTAACATTCGTCAAACATTTATGAGCTACCAAGCATTTTTATTAATTCAGTCAATTAAAGGTGGAAAATTGGGTTCTAAATTTGTATTTGATAAAAAATAGGGAATTAAACAGCAAGGGGAATTAGAATGAGAAAACGGCTAATAATCAGAGTACCACAAACTGAATATAACAAAGTTAATGATATGTTAGAGAGCTTTACCCAGAGCTTGGCAAAAAAAATGAAAGCAACTGTAGCACCGCCAAGCACAATGAAAACAATAGTAAAATATGCTTTTCGTGAATTAAAAAAGGAAATGATTTTAAAAAAAGCAGATTCTAAGGAACGTCAAAAGTGGGGACGTGTAAGGCTACCATCATGGTTAGCTACTAATACAGGATCAGCATTAACAACTATTACAATGGAGATAGATGCTAATGGTTATCAAAAAATGATGAATTGGATCAAAGACTTATATCCTGATATTTATAGCAATAATAAAATCAGCAATGATGATTTTATTGGAGCGCTAGGAATAGCTTATGCACATCGAATTATGGCTGGCGATGTTTCGTTAGAAGTGACCTTACCTCAAAATTAATATACATATGAGATTAGACTTTAAAGCTAAACTTGAGATGATTAAACAGATTAGAGATTTGAAGGCTAAAGAAGTTACACTTATGTAACTTCTTTTTTTACTCAAAGGAAAGTGTGTGACGAAAGAAAATAAGATAAAACTAGAAAAACTTGGTCAAATAATATTTGAGAACACAGGTAAAAATAAAGATTTTCTTTGTACTTACTTGGATAGCGGATATTATGATTAGTAATAAGTGCGCTATACTAAAAGTAAGTTTGATCTTGATCAATAAGTTTAAAAAGTTTGAGAAGAAACAAGTGAACTATGAATAAAAAAGAACATAAAAGTGTTTCCATCAAAAAATTTTTAAAACGACAAATAGATATAAAACTTTTATTTATATCTATTGGTTTAGGATTGATACAGGCTGGTCAAATAATACTGGTTACTAGTGGAAAAACTGAAAAAATATGGTATTTTCTATCTAGCCTAAAAGGGGCAAAATCATTTGCTAATCTCATTGTTCAAGCTAAGTTAGCGGATAAGGTAAGCAGTATTTCATTAATAACTGTGGGAATATATTGGTTAATATTTCTAGCTTGCTTTTTGGCAAGTAAAAAAGGCTTAAATTTATATACTATTTGGTCATTAATAAACGTATTTTTATTAATACCAAGATTGCTTTTAGATCAATCATTAAACTTAGTGTTTTTAATTTCTGTCACAACCTGGCTATATTTTTCAGGTTTGTGGTTAATTAATAGGCTTTATCATGGGTTAATCGGTAATGCCAAAATATGAAGGATATAGTAATGCAAAAGTATTTAACAAAAATAAAAAAGCAGATTATGATTTGTTTTTCAAATCAAATTAATTTCCCCATACTTTTTCTAGCGTTAGCACTTGGGCTAATATCATCAAGTTTGTTGATATTGGCTTGCAGCAACCATACAGGTGGTCTCTTGTATTTACTGGCTAAAGTAAACTGGTTGAGAGAATTAGCTAAGTTAATTATAAAAGCTAATACAATAGATTTATTACATAGTACAATGTTAAATCTTTTTGGCTCGCTTTTCATATTTCTATTTAGTGTCATATCTTTAACAAGAGTTAAGAATAGTGCATTCTATATAATTTGGACTTTTTTTTCCATCATATTTTCGTGGTTATTAATTATGCCAGCAGAAATAAATGTGGCAATATTAGTTAATAGTATAGCATGGCTATATTTTACCAGTTTATGGTTAATTAATAGGCTCTATCATTGGGTAATTGCTGAACAAACAACAATTTTAGCCAAATTAACTTTTGTTTGGGGTATATTAGCAGTAATTATTAGCTACATAATTAACGGATAGGAAACCATTGAATTATGATTAAAGAATTAATTAAGAATAAAGCAGTAACTTTCTGGGTGTTGTTTTTCGTAAGCATAACTAACTTTTCCGAATTTTGGGAATTGAGAAGGTTTTTAGATTCATTACGCTTACAGTATGGAAATAATCTCAATTCTTTATCAGCAGTTGATAAAGCTAACATAGTTATGGAACACGGATCTATTTTTTTCTGGGCACTTCTAACGTTCATTTTTATTTTTATAGTAATTTTATGGGGCGTTTTGTCTATGTTTATTTCTGAATATTCAAGAAAATGGATAATTATAGATGCTGGGTTAATTTTCTTTAATCTGTTTTTACTTTATTTTTCGATTAATAATTATGTAGTTGTGTTTGTTATAGGCGTAGGGGGAATAGCATATTTTTTACTACATGGAGCAAAATAAAATCTGAAAGGAGTTGATTATATAGAATAATTTAGCTTAATTTTTAAAAATAAAAATAATAGTTAACGGCACCGTTACTTTTTAGTAACGGTGCTTTTTTTGTTTGAGAAAGGAAAGTTAATGAGACGCTTAAGTAAAAAGCAATTAAAAAAATTGGCTGTTGGTTTGGGGGTCGGGTTATCAATTACTGGCGCTGGCGCTGGAATCTATAGTCAAAGTCAAAATACTTTAACAGTGCCTAATAAAACTATGGCGGCAGAACAAGTCAAATTGGGCACTGATGGTATCTTTGAAAAAGGAAAAGATATAAGTTTTGATGCTGATTATCAAGTATCGGCAGATTCTAAAATTGAGAAACTAGAATTATTTGATAAATTGGAGCCCTGCTACATCTATAGTAAAGCAACTATCTATGATGATAAAGGTAATGATGTAACTGATCAGGGGACACTAGATTTTGATAAAGCAACCAATAAAATAAGCTGGCAGGCAAAAGCAGGTACAGCTGATAAATGGTTTGCTAGAAAAATGAAAATGCGGATTGTAGTAAAACTTGATGAAAATGCCGATTTATCTAAGTATCTAGATAAGAATACCAATCAGTATAATATCCCCAATGTAGCTAATATGCTGATTAATGATAAGGATATACCGTCTAATAAAGTTGAAGTACATACTCCTAATGATAAGAAACCAACTGTTTTAAAACAGGTTGAAGATAAGAATGGTAAATTTGTCGATACAGCCAAGTATGATATTGGCGATACAGTCCATTATAGGGTCACTTACACGGTTCCTAAGAACGGTAAGGATATTACCAATCTTCAATTTATGGACGACCTAGAGGACGTATTAGACCTCAAAGAAGTCAAGGTAACTGATGACAAGGGCAATGATATAACTAAAAGTGATGGCGATTTAAAGATTGATGGCGATAAGGAGAGTTTTGTTTGGCAACCAACCAAAGATTATTTGGTAAAGATGCCAGATCATTCATATACTGTTGATGTAACAGCTAATATTAAACCGAATGTTGATCTATCTAAGTATCTTGACAAAGCTTCAAAGGACTATCAAATTCCTAATATTGCCAAAATGAAGTATAACAATGAAGATACGCCGTCTAATGAAGTCAATATTGTTACGCCGCCTCCTGTTGGCAAAAATAAAGTAGTAAAAGCCGTGGACGGATTGTCTGGCAGTTATCATGAAGATAAAGATAATGTCGAGATTGGTAAAGATTATAGCTATAAGATCCAATATACGCCAAAGCAAGGTATGACTTTGAAAGATGTCCAGTTTAGCGATGATTTAGAAGATGTACTTGATCTTGTAAAGGTTGTAGTACAAAATCCAGACGGTAAAGATGTTACTGATTCAGAGGGTAGTTTAAAACTTGATAATTCCAAGGAAAGTTTTATTTGGCAGCCAAAAGATGATGTTGTAAAGACAATGGGCGGTAAAACTTATACTGTAGTTGTAACGGCAAAAGTTAAGAATGACGCCAATTTGCAAAAGTATATTAAGAATAATGTGATTGAAATTCCTAACACGGCTCATATGCTAGATTCAGGCGAAGATACAGCGTCAAATACACCAGTTGTTACTCCTAAAACCGAAGAGCCAACAGCTAAAAAGGGGATTGTCCGTGATCCTTCTAATTGGACAAAATTCTTTGGCAATAAATCAGAAACCTCAGCCAGTCAGAGTAGCGGAGATAAGGTTAACCAAGCAATGGATATTAATGCCCACAATGCGGCAATTAACGCTGCTAAGAAATTAGTAGTACAAAATCCAGACGGCTCATACCGTAAAGCTAACTCTAGCGTAAGCGATAAAGAATTTAACGATGCTTTAGCTACACTATCTAAACCATATAAATCAGAAGAAAAGGTTAACATTAATGATCAAAAGGATACTAGCGTAACAACAACTGCTCCAACTAGCGCTGATGATTTGAAATCGGTTATCAATGCAACTACAGTTGGTAATAATGAAGCTGCTAGGGGAGACGCAGTTGACTATCTCCTAACTTTTGATATTGGCAATAACGCTGATATAAAGTCATTAGTTCTAAGTGACGATCTAGAAAATGTTCTAGACTTAAAGAATGTGGTAATTCTTGATTCTGACGGTAATAACATTACTAATGACGGTGCCCTCACAACCAGTAATGAAGATGAAAGCTGGACATGGACAGCTAAAGACCCCACCAAGTATAGTGGTAAGAAATTGTATGCAGCAGTTGCAGCCAATGTGAAGCTTAACGCTGATCTTAGTTCTTATACAGATAAGCAAATTCCTAATGTAGGACACTTGCAAATTAACGGTAAAGATACGCCAACTAATGTTGTTCATACTAAATTAAATGGTCCGAATAATCCAAAAGATGATCCAAGAAATCCAGCTAGTCCAAATAACCCAAATAATCCAAATAGTCCAGATAATCCAAATAATCCGAAAAGCCCATTACATGGCGACGGCACTAACAATCCAGTAACAGGTAAGAATGGATTACTACCTAAGACAGGTCACTTTATTTTAAAGAATGTAGGCTGGATTGTCGGTATGTTAGTAGCTGGCATAGTTGGTATTAGCTTTTACTTATATAAAAATAATAAAGTGTTTAAATCTAAAGTAAAAAAGATTTTTAAGAAGTAATTTATATACACTTTTCTAACTTGATTACTTGCATACTACTATTTAATAGACTATAATTATTAGTAGTAGAAGGAATAGCATGAAAAGAATAGATATAAAATTTAAATATGCGCCTATTTTTAATGAATATTGGGAAAAGTACGGACTTACCCAAGCGGACAAAAAAAACTTACAGAATCAAATTAAGGACTATGTAATACATTTGCCAATTAATAATCATGGTAAAAAACTTCCTGGCTCAATACTTGAAGGAACTGGTGGTGCATATAAATTTAGATTTGCGTCTAAAAAAGATAATCAGGGCAAAAGCGGAAGTTATCGAACAATCTATATTGCTATAACTCATGATAATCTTTACTTTGTAGCAATTTATGCTAAAAGTGAAAAGTCAAATCTTTCTAAAGCAGAACGTAATGCTTTAAAAGCGACTGTTAAGCGATTAAGGAGGAAATAGTGATGACAGAATCAAGACTATTAAAAGGTTTAGATGAATTAAACCAACTTTTAGACGGACATGATCCAGGCTTTGAAACTCAAGTTGAAACGATCGACCTATCTCCTAAATATGACGCTACGGCTATTAAACAGCTACGTAAGAAGCTAAATTTAACGCAGGTTGAATTTGCTAAAGTAATGGCTGTTTCACCAAAAACAGTAACGTCATGGGAAACAGGAAGAAATACTCCAAGGGGTGCCGTGTCTAAGCTGATGGATATATTTAACGATAATCCAAAATTGGCTTTTGAATATGCAGATTAGAGTTCTTAAGAAGAGAGGTAAGAGTTATGAAGAAGAGAGTATTAATTAGTTTAGCTTCGGCAGCATTGTTAAGTGTTGGAGCAGCAGAAATTGGTAGTAGTCAAGGCGCAGTTGCACCGCAAACAGTGCAGGCAGCTAAACAGGCTAAGACTTTTAAGGTAAAGCTTGTTAAGAATGCAGTAGTTTACTCAAACCGTGGTCGTAAGACAAAAAAGACCTTGAAAAAGGGTCATATTTATTCTGTTTATGGCAAGAAGACTATTCTTGGTAAGAAATACTATAAACTAAGTCGTGGACGCTATATTAAAGTAAATGCAACAAGTTATTTTGTGGAAGAGAGTAATCCAACGCCCATAAAGCCAGATAATACAAATACTTCAACAACGAATGACTTTAAAGTAACGATAATTAATCCAGCAAGAATATATGATAGAAATGGCAAAAAGACGGCGTTTATAGCGAATAAGGGCACTTTTAGAACAGTAACCGACAGCAAAGTAATTAACGGTGCTAAGTATTATAAAATCGGCGATAACAGCTATATTTTAGCTAGCGATACTGAAAAGGGAATTGATAATAATGTTCCTAAGGAGAATATCAATGATCCAGAGCCACCAGACAAGCCGACCGAGAAAGAGTGGCAACACATATTGCATCGGTACGCAACTGAACCTGATTATGATCAAATTATTTATTTCAGTGACAGTGAATTAGCGCAGATAAAGAATTATTTGTGGCAAGATATTCAAAACTATAGAGTAGAAAACGGCTTACCTGCATACAAAATCAATGCTGAGTTAGATAATTTAATTAGCAAAATTTGTTCCTCCTCAGATAAAATGTGGGATTACGAGCAAAATTTAGCAGGTGCAACTAAGGATACTTTAGCACCACATTTGCCGACCATGAATGCTAATGGTATGGATATGACAGATACTTGGATTGAAGATAATTATTACGGGCGTCGCATTGTAGGAGAAATTACACCCAAAGAATTTAATTTCAAAGATCGGAACCCAGAACACGTTGCGACCCAAATTTTTAATAGCTGTAAAGCTGATAAATATTATAATAAAATGATTTTGGGACACAATGACAAAGCAGCCTTTGCTGGCTTAGGTCTGGTTTCGCACTGGGGTGGTAATTATTCTTATGTTGGAATTGCTTTTATAGAAGTTTCAGGTAATAGTGCCAAATGGCTCAGCTTTTATAATGCAAACTAAAAAATTAATTGAATAGTAAAAAACGTTACTAATATTTAGTGACGTTTTTTTGTATTGGAAAGGAAAAGTAAATGAATTTAAATTTAAAGCCTAAAACTAAGCGTTATATTAAAACGCTTGGTGGGTCTTTAGTAACATTACTCGCAGTTTCTGCAGGACTAAATTTTAGTGGTAATGTGGTACATGCAGATAATGCGCAAATGACTGATTTACCAAAAGGAACGAATGCAGATCAGAATAAATTGTCTGGTCAGTATGCTTTTACCGCCAAGGTTAAGCAAGGGATAACTAAAGTAACACCCTTTGGTGGCAATAATGAAGATTGGTGTACATCTGTTAGTCACACAGAAGGACAAACTAAACACTGGTTTGCATTTAAAATGAGTGATGATGAAGGGAATAATGATAAATGGAAGGGGAAAGTAGGAGTCTATTACTCTAATGTTGGAATTTATCAAGGTCACACAGTTGACGTAAAAATCACCATGATGGATTGGAAGGTACAGAATTATGAATGGAGAGATACCAATCATAATGGTAAGGCGGACACTCGTGTACCGATTAAAAATGCGTATTTAGCACTTGGAAAAGATGATTTTGAAATGTTTACTCCAGGTTACGGCGCTGTTAAGTATCGGCTAGACTATTTAGATCACGATACGCATAAACCAATTAAGATGACCGCTGCGTGGACTTTTGATGACATTGACGGCGATCAATGGGTTGGTATTGAGCCAACAACATTTTCTAATGTCGACCAAATATTATATGGAGATCATGATAATAATGGTAATACTTGGTTAAGTTATAAAAAGATGGGCGGTAAAAATTATATTTATTCTGACGCACATCAGCATAATACTAAGGTGGAAGATGATGGACATAATTCTGGAACTTTAAGGTCTAGGGATAAAAAAGGAGGTTTCACAGCAACATATTCTAATTCTTCTAGTTTTATTATAGATTGGGTTTTTGGCGAGAATACGGGTGAAAATGCGATTAAAGATCAAGACGATCTTGAAGCTGATCCCAGTTATTGGAACATGGTGGGCAGGTTTGATCCCGATGCCGATAAAGAATATCCAATTACCGATATAAGTAGTTCAATCGATGCCACCTTGTTTAATCACGCATACTTGCAATATGGTACTAAGCATATTGCACCAGATAAACCAATGCAGCCGACCAAATTTGTATCGGATTCGGACGAAGGAACTAATACTCCGAGTGAAATTGGGACTGATAAGTCAGTTGATCATGATATTTTGAAAAATCGCTATGAAACATATCATTATCAAATTACGCATTACGTACCTGAGGTAAGACCAGAGTTTAAATACGATCAATATATGATTACTGATAATCTTGATAATGATTTAGATATTTCCAATGTCCACGTTTATAATGCTGAAAATCAAGATGTAACTTACATGTTTACGGTTAATAATGATTCTAATAATAAACTATCAGTTATAGCTAAAGGCGATTATTTAGCCGGAGATGACTTTTACCGTGAAACGTATAAGATTACATTTGATGGCACGGTTAAGTCAGGCGTCAGTCTTGCTGATCATAAAGATTCGAAGCATAGTGACCAAGCCGTTATCTATAACGAAGCCAAAGTAACTACAAGTAATGGTTCTGCCGATAGCAATAAGACAACTACTAACATACCGTTTACGCAGACTTCCCAAACCAAGGCGGTTTCTACTGACGGTAACGGCAAAGGAGACTCTATCCAAGTCGATTACAATGCTCCTTACAAGTATACGGTAGACGTTGCTGCTCCAGACGGCGAGGACATTAAGACGCTAGAATTAAAAGATACGTTAGAGGACGTATTAGACCTCAAAGAAGTCAAAGTCTATGATCTTGATGATAATAATAAAGATGTAACTTCTGCTGGAAAATTGACAACAGACAATAATACCGCTGACTGGGTCGCAAATGAACCGCAGAAGTGGCATGGTAAGCACTTAAGAATGTTAATTACTGCTAGTGTTAAGAATACGCCAGACTTGATGAAGTACCTAGATAAAAACAGCGGTGTTATCCGAGTACCAAACAAGGCAATTTGGATCATTAACGGCAAAGACCACCCGACTAATATTGTTTATGTCGAGCCAAAAGGTCCGCAGGCAAGCGTTCAGAAGTGGATTGAAATGCCTAATTAGAATTAGTGCTTGTACTTGTTGCTACTGAAACGCATGATATTTTGTAGTTTAAAATTAAATAAGTAAGAATACCTAGTAATCATAGTTAAATATGAATTACTGGGCTTTTTTTGTTGTTTAAAAACGATAAAGACGGATTCTAGCAATAAGTAAGTAGGGAAGAATAAAGATTTAGTGTGACTAACTCCCTCGGTCGGGTACGTGGTGGGCAAAAGGTAATAGTAAGTAGCGAATTAGTAGTTAAAAACTTCTTATTTGCTACTTTTTTTGTTTAAGCAGGTGGTCAAAATGTACTACGCATAATAGGGTAATTAAAGCCCACAAGAAGACGTAAGAAATAATAAATAGAATATATAGAAAAAAGAAGAAGAGGTAACTCATGAATTACTTAAATAATCAATTATTTTTAGCAGCAGCCAAAGGGGCACCTGATTTTATTGGGAAAATATCCAACGTATTTACCAACTTACAACCTGGTCTTAAAGCCCTTGGCGGAATTTTGGCAGTCGTTGTAGTAATTATTGTCGGTATGCTTTTTATGGGTGGCGGTCGTTTAGCCCAACTTGCAAAAGCACACCTTGGTAATGTAATTATCGGCGTGGTATTGATTGCGGTTGCAACAGTTCTAGTACCGTGGGTAATGGGAATTTTTTCTTAATCAAAAGTAATGATAAAGAGGGAGCTTGGTAATGAGCAAAATTAAATTTGTGAATGTGCCACGAAGTTATCGCAAAATGCTGATTGGCACCCGAGTTTTAAAAACCAGTAGAGCAATTGACGTAAATACTGCCGATGCAATGGTTAAAAAACTAGCTAGTAAGTTAAAAGATAACGAAGAAGTGAGTTTAGGGATAGAAGTCGATACAGAAGACTCAAATAAAGAAAATGTTTTTACCATATCAGACGCACATATTGAGAAATCAGATCAGAATTTAGGACTAAGAAGTATTGCTGATCGCTTATGTAACGATAATAAGGGAGAGTCTAATGAGCAAGAGGCACTTAGACTAGCTAATTTACTTGAAAAAGATTTACATGATGATCAAGAAGCGTTTGAAACCAGTATGGATTATTTATTCAATACAGAAAAGGAAAAAAATAGTGATAAAGATGAAAATATCAAAGATGATCAACGCCCCGTGAGGGGTGTTACCCCAACAAAGGTAACTAAAATAAATGGTAAAAGTGAGGAAACTACTGCACCGATAACAAAGAAAGAAGAAGTTAATAAAAAGAGCGAGAACAAAGCAAAAATAAAAGAAGAAGTTGCTCCCAATCCTAATGACTTTTTACCACATATCCAACACCAGACAATTGATGATGAAAGTAAAATAAAACCAGCAAGTGAGGAAGAAATAATAGCTCGTTCTACTTTTATTGCTGAAAAAAATATTTTCCAAGCAGTGTCGGATAAAAATTCTGAGCAAGTTTTTAATTTAACTGAGATTAAAAGAAGACTAGGTTATATTGATAATCCTCAAGATTGCTATCAACGTACGCTTAATGCAGAGATAGAGCGTGATCTTGAAAAGTGTCATTTAAAAAATGCAGCTGAAGAATATAAAAGTGCAGCGGCTAGACTAAAAAATGATGCGATTAGTGATCTTGAAAAAAATTATAGTGAAGTTAATCAATCACTGATCGAAGATACTGTTGCTGGTCAAGTTAAAAATGAAATATTTGAAACTACTGGAGCAGCTAGTCAAGAAAAGAAAACTAATCAAGTAGAAGCTCAACAGAAGATAGAAGCTAAGAATAAAGAGCTAGATGATGAGAAAGCTCGTAGACTTGCTGATTTTACTAACCAGCTTGATGAAGAAATGCGCCACCGCAAAGAAGCGTTTGAAAAGGAGCAACAACTCTTGGTGGAAAAGCGTAACAATCAAGTTGAGCAAGATACAAAGCTTAAAGAAAAAGAGCTTAAGGAAAAATATAGATTACGAGAAATTCAGAAACGTAATAGTAAATTACGTAGTATGCACCAAGAAACAGAAAATAGATATAATGAAAAATTAGAAAACCTGTTTCAAGAACATAAAACTAAATTTGCTAAAAATCTTGAACATTTAGAAAAAAGTGTCCAGACTCAAAGCAGCCGAATTGATCGCCAAAAGAAGAAAGATGAAAAGACAAAACAAATGCTTGAGCAACAACAAGCAAAAATTAGTGTAATTAAGCGTGCTAATCAGTTAAAGGAGCAGGAATTAAAATATCTTGAGCAGCATGATAAAGAATATCCTATTCACTTGACGGAGACTTTGGCTGTTGGTGTTGCTAATGCGATTAAAGAAGCACTAAAGGAGCAACAACAAGCAATAGTTGCTGGTAAAACGATTGATCTAGATAAAGCGGTTGATAGAAATATTAAGGCTAATAATCTATTACCAATTCCAGTTGATTCCACTAAGGATTTGGAAAAAACTGAGGAACAAGGGAAAAGTAAAGCAACACATAAATCTAAGCATATATATAGCCTAGCTGCTATCCTATTATTAGGATTACTGGGTGCAGCAGGATATGGTAGTTATTATTGGTATAATGCAGCACACCCTGACTCAAAGATAGATCAGACAGCACAAGAAAAATTGTTAGATAAAAATAAAGGCAATAAATCCGAAGCGGCACAAACTAAAAACAAACAGGTGGTAAATCAACCTTCTAAGAATAAAGCTGAAAAAGCATATAAGAGCAATGTGCTTCTGTATCGGGCAACTAACAATTGGTCTGCAAAAATAGATGTTCTAGATGGTGCTTTAGGTCAAGGCGATGTTAGAGCATTGAAAGAGATTAATGATGCGTACCCAACATGGATTAGCAGATTGTACTATGCAGTTGCAGCTAACGATGAAAATGGTATGCGGTCAATCTATTTACAATTAACACCAAGACAAAAGGAAAAAGTTAGTTATGTAGCTCGCCATGCAATTGCTTTATCATTCTATAACGTTAAAGATTGGCATAATGGTTGGTTAGCAAAAAATGGATATTAATGAGGGGGCGAGACTGTGAGGCTCACTAGAGTTTCAAATTTCCTAGGTACAGCGCAAAACAAAATACGTAAACTTAGTAAAAGGCGTCCAGACGGCGAGCAATTACCTAGTCCTGAAAAGATTCAAGTAGGGCAAGGAATGATTAGTAAAAAGACCATAATTTTAACAATTATGGTCTTTTTGTTGCTATTATACGCTGATAATAGTTTGCATTGGTTGGGTATTCTATTAAAAGAACAGTCCAAAAAAGGGATAGGTCATTTCTCTTTTCCATTAGCAAAAGCGCTTGAATTAGGACTCAATCCACTAATATGTAAGGTAAATTTTAAGGAAATATTTGTTTTGCTAATTGGCAGTGCAATTTTAACTATATTTGTATTAATCAAAGCTGGTGCAGGAATTAATGGTGGAATGGCTAGCAATATTGCTTATGGCCAAAAGGGAGACAGTAGATTTACAACCCTAAAAGAAATCAAAGAACAATATAAAGCAATTCCTGACAAAGATAAAAGATTTCCAGGCTATGGTGGAATACCAATTAGTCATTATGGTAAGCAATATTATATTGATGATGATTCAGTCAATAATATTGTGGTCGGAACAAGTAGGTCGGGTAAGGGCGAAATGATAGTAATACCATTTATTGACAACCTCTCTCGTGCCGAAAATCAGTCATCAATGGTTATCTATGATCCGAAAAAGGAATTATATGATGCCTCAGCTGCGACTCTGAAAAAACGGGGTTATGAAGTATATCTACTTGATCTTGGTAATCAGATGAATTCAATGTCATATAATCCTTTAGATATTATCGTAAAGCAAGTAGAAAAAGGAGAAAATCCGTCACAACTGATTAATAGTCTTACTTATCAAATTATGTTAAAAAAAGACAAAGGAGTGAATGAATGGGCGTATAAAGACGGTCAAGGAGAAATAAATGGGGTAATATATGAACTAATTAAATATTGCCTAGACCCCAATAATTTTCCAGATAAGAAAAAACACCCTGAAAGGATTACACTCTATAATGCAATTGACTTCATCATTGAAGCAGGTACTGTGAAATGGAATGAGATGGTCAGTCCCACTAAGGTTATTACGCATAATGCTCTAGACGATTATTTTACTCATTTGCCACAAGGTTCATATGCTAAACAACAATATTCGGCAGTTGCTGCTTCTGTTTCTAATGGAAAAGCTACTATTAATTCAGTTCTTAATGAGCAATTGAAGCCATTTCAAGACCCTGGAAATGCTTGTCTAACTTCAATGAATTCATTTGAATTAAAATCAATCGGATTTCCAAAATATTTTAGCTTTAGATTACCGAAAAAATATGCTTCTACTAAAATGTTGCTTCGGTTTAGAAAAGCAGCAACAAAAGATTCGCCTGAGTCTAAAATTATTGCTGAACATAAAATTAAAAGTAATCATACAGGTTTTGTTGAATGCAATTTTGATGATAAGTTAGTAAGTGGAGATTGGGCTGAACTAAGCTATGAAAGTTCAGAAGGTAAGCAACTACATAGTGTGTTTTCAATAAAGCTCGCTGATTCTAATGGTAAGCAAGGCGAACATGATGCAATAATTAAAACGCTGTATAATGAACTAGAAGTAACAGATTTTCGTCTTGCTTATTCAGAAAAGCCAATTGCTGTTTTTATGGCCACACCTGATTATGATGATTCAAACAGTACAATCGCAACTTTCTTTATTAATCAGTTATATACTGAATTAGCAAAACAATGTGAGATTGTTCCAAATCATAAAACCTTTAGGAGAGTTCATTTTATTTTAGACGAGTTCGGAAACCTAAAGCCGATTGAGAACATGAATAAAATAATGACCGTCTCAGCAGGGCGTAATATTGATTATTCGCTGTTTTTACAGTCGTTTGAGCAACTAAATACTTATTATGGTAAATTGGCAACAACGATTAAGGAACAGGGACAGAACCAATTCTTGATTAAATGTATTAACAATCAAACTAATGTTGAATTTAGCAAAGCAGCTGGACAAAGGACAGTAGAAGCAGGGAGTTCTGGTAATAGCAATACAGGAACAACGAGATCAATAAATTATAATGTACGAGCAGAAGCAGAATCATTGATTACTCCTAGTCGATTACAACAGATGTTAGAAGGAGAAGATTTGATTTTACGAGCGGTTCATCGGCAGGATAAATGGGGTAATCGGGTACGTCCATATCCTATTTTTAACACCGAAAAAACAATGTTACCGTATGCCCATACATTTTTAAAAGATTCGTTTGATCCTACTAATGAATTAGTTGACGTTGAATGTTTGCATAAAAATTTAAAATTAAAAGATTTACAAATTAATTTTGTAGATTTTTTAAGCAAATCAGCGACAGCAGGGTCAGTTGAAGCCTATAAAAATAGTATTGGGCAAGCAAATGATCAAGCAAATGATAAAAAGGAAAATACAGATAATAAAGAAAAGGAAGATAAAGATATGGGTAATGAGTATACTGGACCAATTTCAGATGAGCAGATGATAGGTAAAGTGCCGACTGAAGAAGAAGAAGAAAAAAGAGCCAATTCCACCTTTGCACAAGCAGTCGATGGCTATATAACAGAAAATGAAATAGATTTTGGTTTAGCCAATAAAATTTTGGAATATTTTGATAATGATCAATTTGAAAAAATAAAAGTTGCACTTAACAGTATTGAAGATAACGAAGTGAGAGAAGATTTAGAAAACGAATATCATAAAGAATTTAAATCAGAATAATAGAAAAAAGGAGCTAACTAGAAATAGTTGGCTCCTTTTTTATTACACAAAAGGAGGGAATTATGAGTCACTTATTAAGTTTGGCTGATGTAGCCCCAACAAACGCCCTACACAGTGCTTTGAAATATTTGGGTTACTCAAATATTTTTACTAGAGCATTTTCGACTGTTAAATGGTGGATTATTAGTGTAGTTTATGGAATCGCCAATGCAACAAGCGAATTTATGAATCAAATGCTAAATTTGTCAAATTTTGTCGATCAAGTTAATGGTAATGGTGAAGTTGGCAAATTAATGCAGTATGGACAATATCTAGCTGGTGGGTTAATGGTGCTATGTTTAATTTGGATTGCAATTAAAATTATTATTGATCATCATGCGCCACGAGTAAAAAATGTAATAGTCCAACTCTTTATTAGCGCTTTTTTAATCACAAATATTGGCAACATGACAACGTGGCTTACGTCAGAATCAGTCAATTTAGCACAAGGATTACTTGGTACTAATAATAGTAAGGTAAATAAAGGGACAAGTGCGTTACCATTTAATATCTTAAAAAGTCATGTTAACGATCTTGAGTATATGATTGATACTAATTTCGCAGGTACAAACGTAAGTTCGGCTAATGCGCTAACAACAGCTCCAGCCAAGCTACATTGGGGACTTAATAATATGAGTCGCAAAGAGGTTGATAATGGCGAAATTGATTTTACTGAGATTTTAGACAATGAAAAAATCAAAGATAATTCCACACTAGAAAAGAAAGATCATCCTTATAAAAAAGGGGACTATGACAAAAAGCCAGGCACACACTTTTTGTACGGCTGGTTAAAGTATACAGTCCAAAACACGCCTAAGGAAAAAGGTAAAGGTACAACTTGGAATACTACTGATATATGGCATCTATTTGGCTTTTCAATCGGCGGTTATCAACGATTTACGATCAATTTCTTACCTGTTTTAATAGCATTACTTGCATTAACAATTGCTTCTCTATTTGCAGGATATGCAATTGTGAAATCATTTATCGACATTGTAGTAATTGATATTTTAAGTACAGTAATCACTGCAACTGATCTTGATACGGGACAAAAGACTAAACGGG
>NZ_REHK01000012.1:0-31752 GCF_003692905.1 Lactobacillus sp. ESL0225
GAACTTGGATAGGTTTACTTTGGCACTCGAAAATAGTCTAGTTAGCTTCCCACTAGCTCCTATAATCTGCTGTGTAGTAGCACCACCAGCTTTACCGAAAGCAAAAATTTCATTAGTTAATGCTTGAGTTTGCTTGATGTTACCGCCAGTGGCGTTGTAAATAGCTCTTTGTGCAGCTGTTACTTCGGCACCAGAAGTATTGGCTACACTCCTGATTTTACCTATTTCACCAACAAGCTCTTCGGCGCCCTTCTTACCTGCGCCTAAATGCTCCCAGGCTTCTTTTATTTCAGTACCAGCTTTAGCTAATTCAAAGCCTTTTTTCGCGGCACCCATTAAAGTTGAACCTAGTCCACTGATAGCACCAGTTACGGCTGTACCTATGGCTGAACCTTTAGCTATATCAGAGATTGAAGTCTTGGTTTCTTCGGCGGACTTTTTAGTCCCTAGTAATTTTGTTTTTAACTTGTCAAGGAAGCCTGTAGGTTGTGCTTGAGTAGTAGACTTAGCTAGTTCGTCCATCTGTTTTTTCGCATTAGCTAGACTAGTTGCTGTCTTATTAACCCTGATTTCTTGCTGACGATATGCGTCACTAGATTTACCACTTTCACTAGCTACTTTTGCTAACTCATTCTGCTGGATTGTTAACTGCTTGTTTAAATGGTCAACACTGTTTTTGTAACTTTCCAGTTGTTTAGCGTTGGCTTCCTCTGTTTTACCCTCCGCCTTTAGTCTGTCAATGTAAGACTGTTCAACGGCGACAGCTTGCTTATACCCCTTTTGTAAGTCTGCTAATCCAGAAGTGTAGTAGGACATGCCAGACTTAGCCTTGTCTAGTTGGCTAGTCTCTTTCTCAATTGCAGAATTGGCTTGTGTAATTGATTTTTGGAGGTCATAGTAGCGCTTTGTTCCCTTTTCAGTCGAGGTGTCTACTTCTGACTGTTGCTTTTTGAGTTCAGATAGTCTGGCTTTTTGTAACTCAATATCTTTCGACAGTCCCTTAATACGCTCTGATTGGGCTTTTTCACTGTCACCTGCTCTTTTAGCACTAGCTTCATTGGCTTTCCACTCTGCTGTGTTAGCTTTGACTGCGGCTGTAAGTGACTTGAAACTCTTAACAGCCCCTGAAACATCTAACCCAACTTGACTAGCCATATCATTTTGAAGTTTAACCATTATTTTTATCCTCCTTTCTTGTTTGCGAATCTTGATTTACGTAATTGCTTGATTGGGTCAATCAATTCAATTCTTTCTTCCTTCGGTCTTGCCTTCATAACGTCCAATAAGTCGTAATAGTCTTCATTTTTAGCTTGACTAGGTAGTATCCCCATTTCCGTAAACTGTTTGAGATTGAGTAACAAATCTTCCCTATTATTTTTCAAACTTGCTAGAGTCTGTCTTCTTTTGTTTGCCAATAGGGCTAGTCTTTTGGGTCTGATTTAGCCGCCTTATTTTCTAGCTCTTGCTTCTTTTGAGCGCTCTTGACTTCATCATCTGATAAGCCCTGTAATCTCATGACTAGATAGCCTAGTACCTCGCCAACATCTTCCATGCTTGAGTTTTTGCGGAAGTTAGCCATTTCTTCATCATTAATCTGTGTAAAATCTTGAATGAAGCCAAGCATATCCTTGAGCATTTTTAAAACATTTTTAGATGTAGTTAAGGCATCTTGTTCTGCATCCTGTGATTCAAGCATTTCAATGTTTAGCTCTTGTGAACGTAACATTAAGTCGACACTTGGCTTAACTTTGATTGTTCTATTAATGTGCATGAGTGGATTTAGGTCAATTTTGATTTTCATTTTTTACTCCTGTGTTATATAGGGCGATTCTAAGCTCTTTAAATTCTAAAAGATGAACAACTGTAAGTTAAACTGTCTTAAAATCGTTAATTTTTGAAAAAAAAGAAAAGCACCCACTAATAGTGAGTGCCTTTCTATATGTTTTTTAGTCGTTAGATTGAGGTGTAGGTGCGTTTAAGGATTGTGGTGCGTTAACTGCTTGCCATCCACCGCCAACTTCTTTCATTACCGCCGCCAAGTCGAAACCTTGTTCATCACTAAACCAGATTTTGTACGGTTCTTGGTGTGTGCTGTCATTAGGGTCAACGAACACCTTTGGGTCAAGTGGGTTCATTACACTTGCATTAAGAGTGGTGTCTGCATCCGCCTCAGTATTTGTATCGGTTGAGTGATTGCTTGCTTCCTCAACTACCTCAGTATTAGCCAAGCCTTCGTAACTATGAATGGTATTGTCTGCCAAACTGGTTGAAACAATAAGCATTGCAATGTGTGGCTTCTTTAATCCTTTGACAAATCCGCCTTTGCTGTCTTTTACATAGCCTTTCATTTTCATTAAAATATCGTGATTCAAGTCTAAGGCTGTCAATGCTACCTTGGGTTGAGCTTTACCGTAACTAACTCTTTTTACTGTATCATTAGCATACTGTTGGGTTCCTTCTACCTCTAAACCAGTGATATTAGCGGCTGTGAATCCTTCGCCTGTACCATTAGCTTCATACATACCATTCTGTGTTAAGCCTTTGTCTCCTGTAATAACTTTGCCATTGTCATCCAATGACCAGAAGTAAACTGTTTTTATACCGTGTGCACTCATATATCTATCTTCTCCTTTATATTGCTTGATTCTTTGTTACATATATTGTTTTTGTTATCTGTTGTGTGTCGGGGTCGGTTGTATGACTGCCTGATTGTTGGATTAACCAGCCCTTTTCTAGTAGCTGTTTCATTAAGTCAACCTCTGCCAACTGGATATTTACATCTGCATTAATTGACCAAAAAATCTGAACCTCTAGCGTTATCTGCCAACGCCCAATCTTTGCATTAGCCCAGCTGGCAGGTTGATTACTAGCTTCAGTAATGAACACAATGGTGTTGTCAATGTCGTTCATCTGGTCAAGGGACAAGTTGCTACAAACAATGTTGTCGGCTAATACCCATGAAAGATTAAGGGCTAGTATATCATCACGCAATTCATCAACTGGTAACTTCATTTGCCCTCAATCTCCTTCATCTTCTTTGCCATTGCTTCATAGACTTTTGGTTCTACCTCTTTGACTGTTGTATCGTACCAATGGTCGCCTTTTCTAAACTTGGTACCATCATTAAGAAATCGTGCTATATAGCCTTTTTTAGCGAATCCTACTGTTGTTTTACCATTGTGGTCGCCTGTAATATCGCCATCTTGAACATGTATATCGTCTGCTAAGTGTTCGTCCTTTGCTTTTGAATAATGTAGTTTTTTAGCTTTATCACTGATAGCGTTGGCTAATACCTCTGCACCAGCCTTAGTAATCTCCTCTTGCTCTTTAGCATCTGGTATCTTCTTTTGAACGTCTGCTAAAAACTGTTTAACCCATTCGTCATATTGCATTATTATTTACCTTTCTTTCTTAGGGTTATATAGTCATATGCAATGATTTTATTTGAATCGTCTGAGCTAATATTCACGATTGTGTATTGCTTCCCGTTATATTTAACAAGCATATCATTGGTAATTTTTGTGTTATGCCTGACTATAATGATTGGATTGTCTAACTGTTCTGGGGTAAGGGTTATCTGTTGGCTTATTGCACGGGTGTAAGGGGCACACCACAAAGTAAACATTGTGACAAATTGACTGATATTAGCCCCAGTATTAGGGTTATGCACCATTTTATTAGCCCCAAATTCTGCTTTTTTGTTGAGTGAGTAAGGCTGAATACTGTTAAGTGGCATGGTTATTAGCCTTTCCATATTTATGTTCTAAGGCAGATATAAGAGCATTAACTCCTTGACTCTCGCCTGCAGATAAGGTTCTGTCATAATATGACTGGGTAGCTAATGCTTTGATTGCGCTGGTATAAAGGGGGTCTGTAGTTAGTGCAGGGTTATCTAGGTCAGAAATTGCATGATTAACAACCGCTGTAGCTGTTGTTATAAGATTTGTAATTGTAGCTTCCTCTTCTGGGGTTTCATCAATATGCAATTCTGTCATTAGGTCTTTCGCTTGTACAGTCATTTATACACCACCCTTCTCTTGTATAATTGACCGCCACCATATATTGGTTACTGTTTATTTCTTTGGCGATTAATGTTTGTTGTAGCTATTTTGCTGCCTTGCCTGCTGGTGCAGATAAAGTGATTAACTTACCTGCATTTTGGTCTGCCACTTTGAAATCTGCACGAATATAGGATGCCAACTTAGTCCCGTAAATATCGTTGTCCACCCACTTAATTGCTGACTCATCCTTATAGGCTTCCAGTACGAAACTCTTAACATCTCCAAAGAATGCTTTAGCTCCACCGCCAAGTACATTATCTGGCACCGTAACTACTGGGTAGCCAAGCAATGACTTACCAGATGCTGCTGAAATTGAATCCTCAAATAAGTATCGCCCATTTCCATCCTTTAATTTGTCAATAAAAGCATAGCCAGATTCAGTAATCACAAAAGTCTTGTTTGCATAATTTGATAAGCCAATGTTTACTGCATCCTTGATTCCATCGGCGTCAGTTGCTGCTACTGCTGTTGCTGTCGCTAATTGTGTTCCTATTTTGTCTTGTTCAGTCAGACCTCTCATATCGGATAAGTATTGAGCTACAATTCCATTGATTTGTTCATAATCTGACAACATTTCATTACTTATTGGAATACTGCCAACATAAGTAGCTAATCTGTAGTCAACTTCGGCTATGCCCATTTTCGCTAATTCTGGATTTTTAGCTAATTCTTCTTTGGTTGCAAAACGTGCGTTACCTCGTTGGATAACTGGCAAACTACCAGCAGGAGAGCTAACAGCTACACGATTAACCAAGCCAGTTAAAACGTTAGCATCTTCTGGGACTTTCTGAGGGTCTAAAACTTGTTTTGGTACTAATACCTGACCTTCAACGTTAGTCGTAATGTTATCACGCACTGAACCGTGTGATTTTACGTAATCTGCAAAGCCACGTAATTGGGCTTCCTTGTCATTATTGATAGTAGTTGATTTGATTGTCTTCACTTTGGCTTCCTTCTTATTATTTAAACTTCTTACTTCTTCTGCATCATCTTCATCAGTATCATCAGTTACATCTGGTAATTCTTCGATTTCATCATCTGCCGAATCATTGTCTTCTTCGATTTCTTCTTCTGCTCGTGTGGCATCTTCTTTTTCAGCTAACACATCAATAAATTGTTGCATTTGATTGATTAAGCCGTTAAAATCTGGTAATTGTTTAGCTTCTTTGTTTTCTTCTGGTGCTTCTGTTTCAGTATTTTCTACTTCTTCTTTTTCTTCTTCGTTATCTCGTTTGTCTCTCTTTTTCAAGTTGTTATCTCCTTTTTTGTATTGTTGTAATGACCGTTGAATAGTAACTGATGTTTCTTGATATGCTGGCAATGTAACCAAACTAATCTCTGGCACATCTTCAATTCTATTAACTATATGAATCAGTGTGCCATCATCATCTTGTTGCCATTCGTCCCCGTTGTCGGCAATATCAAATCTGAATGAACAGCCTTTTATGTTTCCATTTTTAATATCTGTATACGTGTCATTGCCAAGTGTGGTATCTGGTAATGTGGCAACAAAAAAGAGCCCTTTATCATCAATTTTTGTCGATAATGTACTAGAGTCGGCTCGGGCTAGTATTGAGTTAAAATCATGACCATATAGCAACATCAATTGTGTCAAATCAACGTTATCTAAAGCATTAGGACTGATATACTCTATAAATCCCATATCTTCACTGGGTTGATTGAACACGACTGCATATCCACTAATCTCATGGTTGCCGTTTTCTAAATCTCGAACCTGTAGGTTGACTGTTCTTGTGCGTACATCAGTGTTAAATTTTGAGTTCATCTTCGGTAAATACACCTCGCTTCGTTAATAAATTTAAGGCTTGTTGTTGTGTAAGAACTGGTGTTTGCCCAGCTGTTAATTTTGCAATGTTATTAATAAGTTGTGACCCATCTCGGTCTATTGCTTGATTTATATCAAGTTCCAAAGTAGGTAACTGCAACTTCATTCTTAACTCTGAAACTATAGGGTCGATATATCTTGTAAGTGAGTTGACGTATAAGCTTTGTATCTGACTAACATTAGATTGATTGTCACTCTTATTTGGGCTTAGATAACTTGCAGGAATACCGAATGCTGTTGCTATTCTTCCTGCATCTGCATCTATCGCATTCAGAAACTTAGCTACATCTGCATTTATTTGAAGCTGGGACAAAGTAGCCGAATTATCCATTACTATTGTTGAGCCAGCATTATCGCCAGTGTATTGTGCTTCAAACTCGTTTCTTACTTCATCTTTCACCTTTGAATTTGTTTGGATTGGGAGGGTAATAATGTTTGAGGGAAGTATTGCTTTTTCTAATTGTTTGAGTGTTAGTCGGTCACTATTATCTGTGACTCTTAGTGTATTTGCTAAACTTTCAAGGGGGCTTACGCCAACAAAACGATTAAGTGCATTGTCTCCTTCACCCGTACACATGAGTCTTAGGTGTATCATCTCACTTGAGGGTACCTCTATATTGTGGCGATTATCGTCAAAATTTATTGTGTATGTAAGTTCTTGGCTATCATCAGATAAGTTAATCTGTACTTGACTAGTAGGTATTTGTTCTAATTTTATTGGAAGGTTATTTTTGTCACGACTGATAAGGAGGTAGGAATTACCCGTCAGTAAAAGTTGAGCGTATGCAGATTGCCAAAAGTTATAGGAGCTGATTAGATTGTTTGGAATATCAAGGATTTTTATGTAGGGAGGGAAATTTTTGAATCGACAACTGGCTATATCACTGGCAATTAAGGTTACTGCATTTAAAAACTCGGGGTTTTTGAGCGCCGTTGATACACTGACTAAACTGTTAGGCACAATCTTACCCCCAGAAATGCTAAAACTGGCATAACTATTGTTGCTGGGTATAGATTGCATACGTGTGTTTGTTGGTGTTATTGCATTAGTGAGGTCTCTGAGTATATTTATGGTGTTACACCTCCTTCTGCTGAGCCAATTAATATTGCTAAGACAATGAGACTTAATCCAGTTACAACTAACCCAACAATTAAGTTAATTAAAAAGCAGGCAATGTTAATGAATATAAGCCCAAAAATAAACAATATCATTGGCAAAAAATTGAAAAATTGCTTCATTTTATTTTTTATCCTTTCATCTTAAACACCTAGAGCTGTACGGTTTTTCGTGTATTTTTTAATAGCATATATTGATTTTTGATTATTAAATGCTATAATAAAGATATGAAGAAACCAAGATTTACCAGTTATAAGCGCCCTAATGGACACAACGAATTTGAAGAATTTTATTACCAGCTTCCTAAAAAGGACAAGCAAAAATTAATAGCAACAATTAAATCTATTCAAGATTTCGGGTTGATAATTGCAACTAGACAAGAATGGGTAAAAAAGTTGGATGAAAATATCTATGAAATTAGGTCTAAGGTTAGCTCAAATATACAACGGTGTTTGTACTTCCATGCTGACGCTAATCAATATATAATTACCCACGGCTTTACCAAGAAAACACAAAAAACACCTAAACGGGAAATTGACCATGCTAAGGTGATTAAATTGGAATATGATAAAGAAAAAGGAGAGTTAAAATAATGAGAAAAGATGCATTAATTGATGTAGATGATATTTTCACAAAAGATATGGAAAACCCAGAATTTAAATCTGGGGTTATCGCTGAATACAATAAGTTGGTTGCTTCTGTTGCGGTAAGGCAGGAGCGTGAACAATATGGCTGGACACAAAAAGACTTAGCTACAAAAGCTGGCATACCACAATCAACAGTTGCTCGCATAGAAAGCGGGGCAAACACCAGCATGGACACCATCTCTAAAATAGGTAATGCCTTTGGTAAGTCTGTAAAAATTAGTTTTTCGTAAAAAAATAAGAGCTGCTATTAGTAACAGCTCTTTTTATTTGCTTCGATTTAGCTGGTTATCTAGTTCCTTTTTAAATTGCTTGTCTTTTTTGATTCTTTCTTTTATATATGTGTCTAGTATGTTCATAGAATAGCCTCCAGTAGCTAATTCTTTTAAAAAAATTTTATTTTATCAACTTTTTATGTAGGTGTCCGTAACACTTGTGGCTGTGATATTTTGTATAATAAAATTGGATTAATTTAAAGTTAGCAAACTTCTATAGTTCTGCTATAATTGATGTTGTAGAAAAGTTTAAAAGGGTGTGGCTACCTGTCTCTAGAAAGGATGATGCCTATGGTGTCTACTATAGAAAGGTTAGCCAACTTATGGATGGTTACAAGGTAGCAACACTTATATTGCTATCAATTCAGTGTCTTGTTGCATTGTTGACTTATATCGACAAGCACTAACAAGGATATAATCAAAAATAAAAAAACGCCCTGACTAATGACTTGGAAACGGGCGTATTTTAAGTAAAAATATTGTCTGGTAACCATGCCCTTTGAAGGCAATTCTACCATTAAGGAGTCCTACTGACGATAGGACTTCTTTTTTTGTTTACAAAAATATTGTATCACATGTGGTAATAATTAAGTTAAAAATTTGGCAATTATTAATTTAAAAACTGAAATCATTGGTGTAAAAATCTGTAATCTGCTGTTGTGTCCAGCCAGCGAATGGGTTGTTTTTTGTGGGCTCTGGCTTATTTCTATTTGGGTCTACGAACCAATATATAGCCTCACTCATTGCGTTAATAATTGCGTCTACACAATCTATCTTCGCTGTCCTAACCTCTTTATCAATTTTCACGCCGTAATTATTTTCTGCAATTACGGCATTTGTCAAACTGTATTGCAAAATAGGGTCGTCTAACATGCTAATCCTATGCGTTTCAAAGGCTTTTCTCAATGCGTTAGTTGGGCTATCTAATGATAACGTTCCTTGTCTTAAGGGCACAAACTGTACTTCTGGTAACTGTCTCGCCCACCAATCAACTAATGTACTTGCACCGTATGCATCATAGACAAAGGCTTTAACGTGTAATTGATACTTCTGGATAAAATCTATAAACCAGTTACCTACTGTCTCCTCATCTATCTCGCCCCACTGATTTTTTGCAATATTACAGAAACCTTTACTTTCAGCATTTATGTAATTAATCCCATCTTTTTCGGACTTAAGCTCGATTGATTTTTGAGTTCTTGCCGTTGGTACAAAAGAATGTTGATATAAAAAATAATTTTTTTGTCCATCTTTTTCATGTGGAAAAACAAAAGCAAGTGCCGTATCATCTGAGAATCTAGACAAATCGAACCCTACATAACAATCACGTCCTGTCATATCAAACTCATCATTAGCAATTATTGCGGCTTGTATATCGTCAAGTTGCAGATAACGATTAACACTTGTTGCTAACCACATGTTAAGGTTTCTATTCTGAAACTTATATATTTCTCCAGACTTAGCCTGTTTATTTTTTTCATCTGTGAGCCCTTTTAATAATGTGTCATGTATACTCGGCAAGTCTAATAGTGGGTTTGATTTAACCCATGTGTCTGGTTTATCAGTCTCATCAATATTGTCTTGCTCCCAATCCAGCATAAGTGAGCTATCTTCTTCACGATTGTTGTCTTTTTGTAGTACCTCTAATAAACGTTTCTCATCTTGGTACATTGGGCAATTGCTATTACCGTATGCTGTTGATACTGCAATAGTCTGGTGGTTCTTTGTTTGAACTTGTCCAGATGTTATTTTAGCCATGCTGCCATTATCCCATTGGGGGTCACCGTACTCGTCAATAACAGCCAATAAAAAATGATAACTGTCAAATTGCCCTGAATTAGCTGTTAGTCGAATTAAGTTAGATAGTGTCTTTTTTGACTTAACTAGGTCATCATTAGTATCAATGCCTTGTTGCTTAATTAATTTTTTAAATCCTGCTGTCTCGCTTAGTAACCTAAAAGTCTGTCTTATATATCTCCACCCTTTTTTACTTTGTTTGTCAACTGGGGCACTATAAAGATTGTCTTGATTGTAGGAGTCTGGGTTCTCTATCAGAAAGTTATAAGCAAGCAAGATGTTGCTGACGTATGTTTTACCATTAGTTCTTGCCTCTGACAATAATACATAAGTAAATCGTTTTTGCTTATCTTGTTTTGCCCTCCAACCTTGAATTAGACAAAGTTGAAATTGTTGGAATAGCAATAATGGTATAGGTTTATTTGCGGATACGTCTGGGCACAATTTGGCAAAATTGAGTATTTCTCGGCATTTATCCAAATCGTAATAATAGTCAAAGTCGCTATTATCTGCTCTAACTAAGTCGTTTAAATGTCTGAAACATGCCAGTTGAATTTTGTAACATGCCATCTGATTATCTGTTAAAACTTTTATTGCGTATCTAGTTGCAGGGTCTTTATATTTGTTAATTACATCATTGAAGTAACCATCATTTAATAAGTGGTTAAATGTTGGCAATAATTTTGTGTCCCTCTTGGAAAAATCAAACTCTTGCACTTTTTGCCTTGATTTAGAAGTCATTATCGCCACCGCCTAGTATATCGGCTACATTTGTAGCATCATCATCTACATCAAGTGCGGTTAATTGGGCTCTAGCAGATGGGGACAAGCCTAGTTGGCTTCCTAAACTATTGATTTTTACACTGGCACTGTCAATACTCTTTAATGCTGGATTAGGTTTAAACCCCTGTTTGTCGTGTGCAATGATTTCACCACTTGAATTTTGCACTGATTTGATTATTTCAGTCTGTATGCCATTCTCATTTATAGCATCATATGACTCACGTAAAACTTGATAGTTAATACATAAAGCCTCAACCATCGCTCTGTCGGGCGTTTTGACAACCTTTGTACTGTTGAGAAATGGGACAATTTTTTGCCACATAGCACGGGCATAACTTTTTAGATAATTGGGTGGTGTAGTTGGCAGAGTATCCAGTCCTACAGTTTTCTCTAACATTTTTTCAGTTTTTTTGCGTTGCCTACTTGGAGCATTTTTGTCTGTTGTTAGTTTTGTTTTTCTCATTATTTTTTACTTCCTTTCTGTAAGTACCCCCCTATATCAACAAATCAAATCGCATTCTTTAAAAAAGAACCCAGCATATTGTGACCGCTCTTCTATCAGCCTTACGGGGGCGGGGGTTTTCACGATTTATTTTTTTGAACTTCATTTTTTTATAAAAAAATTTTATATAAATTTTTGAAAATTGATTTTTGATTTTTTGATTTTTAGTTTTGATTTTTCAATTTTGATTTGATTAATGTTGTAATCTTTATTCCAAATAATGTAAGCCCACTAATCCATAGCCCTATGTTTGTGGGTATCCCTATAAACGTCATTAGCCATGTTGCAATCAATATTACACCAACCCAAACAAGCAATTGTAATAGTGTGCCAAATAGTAGAACTGTTAGCCCTAATAATATTGCTAGTGTCACGCCTAATGTTGTCCCTAATGCTTTTATCAGATTCATTTATTATTAATCCTTCCTGTCTCTTATCCTTTTAATTCTCGTAGCCCATTCTTCTCTACTTATCTTTCTAAATTGTTGTCCTGCTTTATCTTTATATTTGTCGTCTAATTGTTTCTCTAGGTATTGCTTGATGCCATTGCACCTATTACAAAGTGTCCACAAATTATTAGGGGCTAATTGCCTGTTTATATCTCCGCAATACCTCCTTGGTGTTATATGGTCGGCTGTTAGTCTATTAACCTGATAATTGTTGCCACACACTTGGCAGGCATATAAGTCTCTCTGTAGTACATAGTTTCTTGCTCTCTGCCATTGTTGTGTGTGATAAAACCGATTAGCTTGTTTGTCTCTTTTAGTATTGTTGTAGTCTTTTTGACTTGCTAATTGTCTTGCCCTATTACTGGGTCTCTTTTTAGTTTTGTTTTTTATATCCTTATACTCCTTGCTAATTACCTTCCAATGTTTTGAGCAAAAGTGATTATCGTTATTAATCTTGGCATTGCACTTAGGGTAACTACAATGGTGGTATATATTTGTTGGCTTAAGGTTGTCTGTTAAGTTGTGTATCATAGTGATTACCTCTTCATTAATTACACAAATTTGTTAACGGAAAAAGGGCAGGTATATCCCTGTCCTGACTAATGTTCTAGTTTTATTCTCCATATTCCGACAATAATTGTTTGGCTAATTTAATAGCCTTTAGTTTGTCTTTAGCTGTTAAGTCCTTCTTATTATTAGTTGGTTTAGTTGTGTTAATAGTCTCATCATTAATCTGATTATTAGTCTCATTAAAGTTTTTTATTTTGTTTGCTGCCTTTTGTAGTGTATCTGGATTGTTTGGTTGCCAGTAGTGTTCTGATGGTTTTGCTTTGGTTACCTCGTCAGCCAGCACATTCCAGAAATTTGTGTAACTCCCATCTTCATTTTTTTGGCTCGCTGTCGTAATCTTACCTGTGACTATTACAGTGTCGCCTTTAGTTGGTTCGTAGTTACTTGCCACTGGTATATATGCGTGTACATCTTTACCTAATCGTGTTTTGTCATTTGTCCTTAAAGTCCATTTAAAAAGGTTACTCTTTAGTGGTTTAGGGTCTTGCATTACTGTGCCTACTAGTTGTACAAAGTTAATCTCTTTTTTCATGTTTATTTTTTCTCCTTTTTTAACTGTTTATTTAATTGATTAATCTCTTGACTTATATAATTTTTAAATGCCTGTTTGTCTTGACTATTAGCATAATCATGTAACAGATACCATTGATATTTAACTTCTGATATTTCAGCTATTTCATTCTCCCAAAAGTGTAGGTCGCTATATATAAGCTGTTGGATTGTATAATCGTCCTCATGATTGATTAGCTTTAGCATTGTCTTTAGTTTTTTTAGTTTGTTAGTTAATATCTGTTGCTTTTCAACATTGGGTATCAATGCCTTTATATCTGCTCTGTGTCGTATGCAATAGCGCTCTATATCGCCAATCTTGCGCCAGTATTGTCTTTTTGTTAGATGGTATTTGTCTCGGGTCTCTAGCTCCCCATATTTTAGGGTGAATATAACAATCTCTGCCGTCTTTTTATTGCTGAAAATTAATGGTGCTAGTCTAATTGCCTGTTGGGTGTCATATGTGTTTGGGCATGTTTTTGTTGGCTTAAGGTTGTCTACATCTATTTCAGATTCATCTTTAAGTTGCTTTAGGTGTTGATTAATTAACCCTTTTCGACTGTAAGTTATTCGTGTGCGCAGCCAGTAATCATTGTTGTTAACCATATCTGCCACTTGAGTAGTCTCTAAATCTGATAACCGCTTGTAGTACAACTCATTAATTAATGCTTCCTTGGTTTCCTTATTATTTCTGTTTGTTGCCTTGGCTAACTTGGATGCTTCACACTTAAAGAGTGGCATATCCATTATTTGACTTAATATGTTGTCCCATTTAGCCCAATCGTCATTATTTGTCATTATCTAGCACCACCTTTAAGATAACCCAACCTACTAGCATCAATATCTGCCCAATTATTACTGTGTCTGTGCTGTTGGCAATCATGCCACCTATATCTGCTCCAATACCGCTACCTAGTAAAAGTGGGCTGCACGTTTTGGCAGCTATATCTAGCATTTTTCTCATCTTTTTACTTCCTTTTGTTGATTAAGTGAGTTATAATTTGTATAGTGGGTTATTAGACAATTTTTTCATTAACAAAAATAAAAAAGAAACCCAGTTTTGCTGTTAACTATTATCCCATTGGCTATACCCTTGATTGTGGTTGATGACACTCCTGTTGCTTGTTGTGCCTGTTGCATTGAGGGGTACTCTGTCTTAATCCCATTTTTAATTGCAATCACTTTTTTGCCTTGATATTTGTTAGCTGGTGTCTGTCTCTTTTTGCGGTTTTGACTTATTGTTAACCATTGTAGATTGTCTGCACGATTATCAAGTCTGTTACCATTTATATGGTCAACTTCAAGCTTTTGGGTTGTTTTCGGCTTCTTTAGCCAAGTGGAAGCCACCAAGCTATGTACAGTTTTTGTTATTTGTTTACCTTGATTATTGTTAACCGCCACAATCGCATAGCCGCTGTTATTAATGTGCTGGTTAATAATGTGCCCCCTTACGTGTCTTTTGTAATGGTTACCGTTTAGTGTATATCGTCTATCATGTTCAATTTCTCGTATTTGACCATCTTGGCTTATCTCATAGTAGTCTGCAATTGTCGGGTCTGTTATCTGTCTCCATTGTGTTACCTCCATTTCTCCTTGAATCTGAAATGTAATTAAATTTTGGTCTAGTGTAACGTTTTTCATTTTGTTTTCCTGCTCCTGTTTTTTAATCCCTGTTTTTCCTGGCATCAGTAATATAGTACTTCCAAATATTTTTGATTTTTAGTAGGTATGCCTTGGTTTTGGCTAATTAGTATGATTTTCTTGCCCAGTATGCTGTAGCATTAACAATTACCTTGTCCTTTAATGTGCGCTTCTCTGTTTTAAAGCCAAGTAGATTAGCAAGCTTACTGTTTATTTCAATCAAGTCAAACTGCTTCCAGATTAACAAATCCTTTAAATGCTGTAACGCTGTGTTACCTTGCATATGCATATTAGCCCTCTGTAGCATTTTGGCTAACTCTTTTTTAGGTACGGTTTTGTTAGGTGTTGCTTCCAAGTTATTTTTAACTTTTGTAATGGCTGCTAACTCCTCTGTTGTAATTGCCTGTTTATTGTGATTAATGAACTGTTTCGCATAATCCTCGCCTAGCCAATATTTAACTAAATCTGACCTGACACTTGCTGTTGTGTCTAGGGTTATTGTGTCTAATAGGCTTTGCCAATCAATTGCATCTAGTGGTTGCATCATATAAATGCTTGGTGCTAATGTGTACCCATTTTTTGCCTTTTTTATTTGACTACTACCCTTTTTTTCGTTTAAGGTCATAATCCCAGAAACTGTATACTTCTCTGGTATCCGTTTTAGCCAGCCTGCCAAAAGAAATATGCCTAAACAGTGGGCTATTTTGTCCATTGACATTGTTGGTGTAATTGCTTTTTTTAGCTCTTTAATCGAAAAGTTGGTAAGAGTAATAGTCCTGTCTATAAGTTCATTGGCAGAGTCTGTAAGTAGTCCACGTGTATACAACTTTGCGTAACTAACCTTGCATATAGCACGGGCTACTGTCAACAAATCATCTGAAGACTTGCGCAAGTCTGACTTAGGTGTCCCAGCCCAGAATACTGATTTGAGTGCTTTTCCTTTCATATGAGTGTTCTTGCGCTCTAGTTTAAAAAGATTGTCCTTAACAATTTCTCTTGACGCAAAGTCAGAGTTGGTGTAATCCAAACCACAAAAAGATTGTAAGAATGGGATTAAGTCGCCCTCTGGTAAGACAGCAGCTAATACTTGTAGTGTGTTAAGTTTGGTTTTATGACTCTTTAAAGTCCACATCCAAGGCTTACCTGCAGATATTGCAACAGAGCCTGGTGTTTTTGCACCTAGCAACTTCCTCAAAGAAATCATATTAGTGGCATCCACCAGAGAAGTGCGGGCTTTTTGCCTAAATGTAAATTTCTTTTTATCATCCATGTTTATGATTTTTTGAAGTGCGTTGTAGTTAGCTGGTTCTCGCCAATTTGTCAACATTTCATAATTTTGAATCTCTTTAATGTAGGCTTTTTGCATTTTTTAAAATCCCCCTGTTTTCTTAATCCTTATTTTTCCTGGCATCAGTAATATAGTACTTCCAAATTTTTTTGATTTTTAGCGGCGTATAAGGTTATTAATTATGCCCTCATATATCCTCTATACTATTGTAACACAAGAATAAAGTTTTAGTAATTCCCATGGTGCTGTAGGTAGCAAGGGCTGTTTTTAGCTTGATGGGAACATTTTGGTCTAATTTTTGTTCTAATGTTTTGGGTGGGAACTAGGGAAAATTGTTTTAATATCAATGTTTGTTACACTTTTTAAGGTGCAATATACGGAGTATCAGTCTCTAGTAGTCCTGTTTGAGTTTTGTGTGTGATATATCCTGCCACATGACAATAAAGATAAATGCTTTAATGCATTTAGCTGTTTGTCTTTAGAAAACAACTAATGAGGTTTGCTGTGGGGTGCAGGCATTAGAGCCTGTAAGCACCCCTCAAGCCAAACCTAAAAAAAGTTTTAAAAAAAAAAGAAAAAATTGTGTTTCCCGTAACCTTGTGCAGGGAAGGCATAGAGCCGCCCTAGGCTCTTGGGAAGGAGAGCCAACGGCTCGGGGAGCCCAGACTCCCCGTCTAGCCATGTAGAAAGTTTGAACAAAATGAGAATAGTTTGCATCTATTTGTAATTTGGCAAAACAATTGAATTAAACATGATTAGTCTAATATCTCTTTTAATGTTTTCTTCAATATTGAGTAAACATGTTTTAGTAATCTGTTTTGTTTTTATTAAAAGATATGAAGGGGAGTGTTGCTCCCCCGAGCTAAAGCTCTCCCCTGCAAAAAGGTTAGCCACCTTTAGGGCTTCCCTTAGTGCCTAAAGCACACGGAAAAACCCTATTTCTTTTTTCAATTTCTTTTAAAGGATATATCTTTCAAATTTGTTAAACAATTACTCAATATTTCTTGTTAATGTTGTCTTTTAATGTTTATATCCATGTTTAGTAATCATGTTTACACAAACATAATAATGAAACATGATAACTAACATTGTCTTAGTTAACATTCTCTTTCAATATTAATTGTGTTTAGGTATATCTTTTAAGGCATATTAGTTCAATCTTTTCTAGATATATCTCCTCTTATATCTCTCTTCATATAGTTAAAAAGATATAAAGATAACGGGAATGTATCCGTCTGAAATATCAGAGGTTTTAATGATTGATAATAACCCTGCCCCACATTTGTGAACATTTTCACTTGTTAATGATGGATATATCCTTTTATCTGGATAACTAGTCCCTTTTACTCAATTATTCCCTATCTGCTTGTTTCAGCCTATATAAGACACTTTAATTCAAGTCATGGATAATTATGCCAAGATAAATAAAACGTCTTAGAGAGCCTTATATGAGCATATGAGGGTATATAAAAGGCATGAATAATTATGACTGATTAATTAGTAGGATTAATTGACTAACTAATTAGATGCATTATTCAATCTGACAAATAGGATGCAACTAATAAAACCACCATTATTAGCCAATATAAGGGGCTATGAAGAGCTATTATTAATCGTGTTGATAATCGTGCCTAGATAAATAAAACCGCTTATATCGTCTTATATGAGCATATGAGGGTATATAACTGGTTTGACTGTTAGGCACACTTAATAAACACACTAACTAATCCAACATGACTAACTCATTATTAGCCATTATTAGCATCTCTAATGGATTTTAAACATTTAGGCATAATTAGCCATGCTTTAAGATAAAAACGCTTAGAAACGATTTTACGGGCATATAGAGCTATATCTGCATGACAGTAATGCCTGCTATATCAAACTGGATTACTAGGGCTGGTATATAGGTGCTAGGGGTATTAGTCCGTTATATTCAGATGGGTTATTTGGCTGCTATATCTGGGGCGATATCTTGCCAAACATTTGTTCTTCAAAATCAGCAAAATACTGTTGAATTGAACTCATATCCGCATCACACTTTTCTGCTATATTTTTCGACCAATCTGTAGCTTTTTCAATATGCTTCTGGAAAGGTTTGTAGTAATGGGACTTGGCAGATTGCTTATTCCTATATTGCTGGTAATATCTTTTATTCGATTTAGTTGGTTGGTGTTGTTGTTCAGTCTTGATTACTGATTGATTGCTATTAACTGACTGAGATTCAGATTGTGATTGATTAGTTTGAGATTGATTTGAATTGAATTTATAGACTGTAGTAATTTTTGTGTTACTCTCTGGTAATCTCTGGTTATTGCTTGGAACTGGTAGTCCCTTTCCATTGGGACTGTCAGTCCCTTTGCTTTGGAACTGGTAGTCCTCTTGGCTGGAACTGGTAGTCCCTTTGGCATCTACTTCAGATTCTCCTAGCATTTCAGCTAATTTTTCATAGTCCACACGATACCACTTAGTTCTGTCAATTCGCATTTTGTTGAAGTTGTCAGCAACTAATAGCCCCATTTTTACCAGTGATTTTAAGTATCTTTGTACAGTTTTAATGCTAAGCCAATCGAATTGTTCCTGCCAGTCTTTAGCCGTGTTATATACCCAACTATATCCTTCTCTAATGTTGATATTTTTGTCAGTCCAGTAGCTAATTTGGCTAACCATGATAGCTTTATCAACACCAATTTTTCTAGCTAATCTGTGGTCAAATCCTCTGTTTAATTCTAATGTTGTCATGGTTACGCCTCCTTACTACCTTTAATTAGTTCGTCAAGTTTTTCATAGTCAACTCTGTACCATTTAGTTTTGTCATACTTAGTCTTGTTAAAATTGCCTGTAATAAGTAACCCCATTTTTTCTAGAGAATTGAACTTATTAATCATGGTGTTCAAACTAATAAATTTAAAATTTTGACTGTGCCAGTCTTTTAAACTTTTACATACCCACTTTTTACCATCATGAGTGTTTGTCGATTTAGTTGTTTCTTCATCAACCAATTGAATGATAATCGCTTCCGTCATACCTAACTTGTTTACGATTTTTTCATCTGCTTCAATTCTGTGTCCGTAATTTATCATGGTTATATCTCCTTAAAAATCAGTCAAATAAAAAAGAACTAACTAGTAACGTGTCCACCTTACACACTTATCTATTACTACTTAGTTCTTAATAACTATTTTTAGGATTTAACCATTGAAAAAAACTTTCAAAAAGTATAAAATCTAACATAGATATTAGAAATAAATAGATAAATATCTCGAAATTTATAGAGACTTAAGTGTGTAGATAGGCTTAAGTTGAAAGTTGATTAAAGCTTCTTTGGCGATTAGCTTTAATGCAACTAAGTAACTCACCAGGTTACTGAAAATGACTAGCAAGGCTGTAAAGGTCTTGCTTTTTTGTTGTCTTTTTTATTCAGTTTTCAATTGTTATTTCTAGTCCTTATTTTTGCGGAACTGAAATAGCTTTTCTATTTACAATAGTAATAGTAGCATCCTTTTCTATTTTGTCAAATAAAAATCTTTGTATCTTGTATACAGTATACTGTATAAAATATATTGAATATTGTGACAAATATATGGTATACTGTCTACAATAGATTGTGACGGAAAGGACTTACAAATGATTATTTCATGTGCAAACCAAAAGGGTGGTACTGGTAAGACATCTACAACAGCGTTAGTGGCTTATGAATTAGCTAAAAAAGGTAAAAAAATCCTATTAATCGATTGTGACCCTCAAACAAATTTAACACAATTAATGACTAAGACGGCAGCTGCAAAAGATGAATTGTTAATTATTGACCACACTTTATTTGGTATGCTAATAAAAAACATACCTCTTGAAAAGGGAATTAAGCCTGTTATGGATAACCTAGATTTTATTCCAGCAGCTAGTGACTTAAATATGTTTTCTCGGTGGTTAGATAAACAAAAATTAACTGAAAAAGAAAAAGTTACCTATTTATATAACCATATAGCACCGCTAGAAAATAAATACGACTTAATTTTTTTAGATGTTAGTCCAACAATGAGTTTGTTAAATGATAATGTTTTTATGACCTGTGATTACATTGTAATCATGCTACAAACACAAGAGCGGTCTTTAAATGGTGCCAGAGACTTCATTTGGTACTTACAATCAAATTTAATAAATCAGTTTCATGCTAAAGTAAACATTGTTGGTGTGCTACCAGTATTAAGTAAACGTGGTGGTAGTGTTGACAATGAAATCCTAGCCCAAGCAGCTTATGATTTAGGAGACGAAAATATCTTTAAGCATAAGATAATGCAGATGGAACGTGTTAAACGGTATGATTTGACGGGTATAACTGATGTGGAAAAGAATAGGTGGGATAAAGAAACACATGAAGCATATACTCAAGTAGCAGAAGAAATGCTAGAAAGGATTAACAATGGCACTTTTGAATCATGATGTAAAAGTAAAAGTTACTGACCAAGTTAGTAGAGAAGAATTAGGATTTGGTGCAGAACCAACTGAAAAAGAAGAAGTAACCTATAGCAAAACAGTTAGGACAAATAACCATGTGGCTAATCAACTAAACTCACTAACAAAAATCGGATTAGGTAAGACAGTTAATGAAGTTATACAAAGTCTCATTGATAGTAAACTAGATTCTTTACCTGATTCTACTAAAGCAAAATATGATATGTTGCTAGATATTGCAGAAAAACAAGACTTTCTCACTCATAAGTAGATTGTACACAATCCATTATATACTGTATACAATCTACAATCACACAAACATCATCATTATTAGCTATACCAGTGGCAACTTTACATAATAGCCATTAAACGAAGTAGTCAATGCAGATTGTAAAGACGGTCAAAAAAACAGTTGCTAAAAATAGTTTGTGAAATTAAAACCGTATAGCATTAATGAGCCCTAATTTTATAGGGTTCTTTTTTTCGTCCAAAATAAAATTCACAAAGTATACCACTTGAAATTAAAGCAAAAAAAAAAGCCACCCAGAAATTAATCTGAGTGACCTTAAAAAGGAATTATATCATGCAATAAAAATTTAATTTATATCGCATTCATATATATATAAGTATACATCAACTATTTAGTTAATGCAATATTGGCACCGCTAAAACCTTTAGTTAAGTCTTTAGCAAACTTTGCTTTTGATATGCCAATTTTTGGCAGATATTGCCATGGGTCAACGTGGTCGGTATTGCTGTATCCGTGCTGCACAAGCCATGAGTGTGTTTTGATACCTCTGTATGAGTTAGTGTCTAAGGTTAGCGGTATGCCATACTTTTTAGCTGACCATCTTAGCCAATTTACATAGTGTTTGTAAGCTTTTAATGCACGCCTGTGATTACTGAACTCACAAAGTTCAATCTGAACAGGAGCCATACCGTTTGCAGGACTGCCTGCTCCCCATGCTACATAACCCAACTCGCCTACTTGATAAATTGAGTGGTCGTCAATGACAAAGTGAACATAAGTCTGGCTAGTGTTAACACTTGTTTTCATGTTGTGCGCAATCGCCCAAGCTTCCCCATTTGGTGTTGCTGTTGAGTGAGCAATAATGAATCTTGGTGTAGCTAATTGTGAGCTACCCTCATTATCTGCTAGGCTGTACTTCTTGTTTATCTTCAACTTTGGCATCCTCCTTTTTACCTGCATTCATTTTTGCGACTTCTTTTTCAGCGAATGCTCTAATAACAGCTTCAATCGTGGCATCCACTTTTATACCATGACTGACTAAGGCATCTTCAACGCCACTAATAACGTTGTCCATCTTAGTCTCCCCCTTTAAATCAGTAGTTTCAGCCTGGTGGACAAATGCTTGCGCTAAGTCTTCTATGAAGAGTAATGCCTTGTTTTTTGTGGCATGCTTACTTGCATACAGTCCAACTAAAATTGCCAATAAAAATAACACGGCATATACCGTGTCAAAGATTAGTTTTGTCATGTTTTAATTCTCCTTGCTTTTGATTGGTAGCTTTGAAACCTGCTCGTATAACTTTGTGCCTGAGCCATTACCACCAAGATTGTGGTAGGTATTATATATCTGATTTAGTCTGTTGCATTGTTGTTCAGTTTGATAGCCTTGTTCATCTATAATTGCGCCAAGTTCATCTAAATCTGAATGAAGAGCTTCTATCTCTCCTGTTTTCAAAGAGTCTACAACACCTTGAATTTCTTGAATTGACTGGATAATTGAGGGTAATTGGTCTTCCAATTTTTTCCTCTGCTTATGCTTGGTGTAGTAGCTTTTGATTAATTGAGCAATCCAGCCAAAAAATCCAACAGATGCCAAAAAGTCAAACACGTACTCCCAATCAAGACTTATGAAATGTAACACTACTTTTTATCACTCTTTCTTTTTTATACTGTTTGACTTACTGGATAATCCTGTCCTGTGATTGTCTTGTAATCAGTTGCATTAATTGAATTGCAGCGAACAAAATAAGCAACATTATCATTGGTGTAGCAACCAAAGCCATAATAAAACTTGACAAGATTGACCATTATTTCATGTGTATCCATTAGTTAGCACCTCCGTTTGTGTTTGATGTAGGCACATTAGGTATATTCGGCACTGATGGCTTACTTGCTAAAATTGGTGCTAACATTTGGAGTAGTTGCGCTGTGGCTTCCGCTTGTTTTTCTTGAGTAGCTTGAATTTTGTCCAAGGCACCACTAGTCTCTTTTGATACTGAATTTTGTTGCTCTTGCACGGCTGTAAGTGTTTGTTTGGTTGTGTCTAATTGCTCTTTTAGTGCTGTTATTTGTGCACCTTGACTATTGGGGTCATTTTCTACCCACTTGTATTGGTTCCAGTCATATTTAGGGCACTTTAGTCCAGTTGGCGCCTCTAGAACTATAGGAAAGGGCGCAACATCATGTTTTTTGAAAAGTAAAATTGGTTCGCAATCTATTTCATCATTTGAAAGGTATCCCATCTGTTGCCACATACCATTTTCATCAAGCAATTTCTGCTTATCTTGTATTTGTTGTTCTAAGTCAGTCATATTTTTTAACTCCTTTAGTCTAAAATTTCTACGTCATCTAAAGACAACCAACTCTCACAATTTTGATAAGTGGCGTTATCTTTAGTGGGGATAATGTAAACAGCATTTTTATAGGTGGTCAAAATAATAAATCCAGTAGCCTCGCCACCCATGTTTATGTCATGATAAACATCATAGCTTAGTGTGCCGTCCTCTGTAATGTGGTTATTCGACTTTACTGTTCTTTTTATGCGTACATGTTTACCCGTCAAACTGTAGTCAAACCGAGCTCCATTAATAGCTAGCGTTTTAACATCCTTACCGTTAAGTAACATTATTTTCCTTCCTATATATAAGCACTTATATAAGCACCAAAACATTGGGGTGTGACTTTGAGTAGGCAACACCACTGGCATAGTCAGAAGCGCTGTAAGTTTGCAGGCTGCTGTTAATCTTATTTTGCAGGTAGTCTATCCTACTAGACAACACTGATATATCTGACCTATAGTCTTCAATCGCAGGCACCCACGTCATTTCTGGGGGTGTATCTGCATCTTGCCACTGACTAGCTTTCATACAACTGTATTTACCAGTATAACTACTGTTGCTAGTGAGCAAAACCGTTACCCAGTAGCAACTAGCAGGTGTCGTAAAGGTTACGCTTACTCTGCCTTTAGAGCCCGCTGTAATTGTTGCACTGTCTACTAGTCCCCCACCGTTATTTACTTGCAATTTACAGCCTGCAGAACCACTTGAAAAAGCAGTATAGTCAATATCTACGGCAACTGTGTACTTAGTATAGGCTTCAGTTGTAAGATGGATAACGTCAGTTGCTGTGTTGGGTGGTATATCTCGGGGCTGTTCAGTTGTGCCTTTTAGTAAGTTTGCAGCATACATAGATACTAAAGCATTGCCATTATTAGGGGACTTACCGTTAACCTTTTTTACACCGCCTGAATCAACAGTTACATTGCCGTACCCGTCTGGTGTTACCCCATTCACTGACTTCACATAATCGCTTGGTATCTTAATATTGACGTTGCCGTACCCGTCTGGCGCTTGACCATTTACAGTTTTAAGCTTACCTGCGTCTGCTAACTTTCTGTCAATCGTGGCGTTGTCGTACATGCCAGTAACCTTGCCATTCAAGGCATTCCAGTCATTTTTGGTAACAAAGTTAGTAAAGTCAATCTTGTTAAAATCAGTCTTAATCTGGTCTAGTTTGGTACTAATGGCATTGGCTTTACTGGTTAAATCTGGCAGAGTGTTATTTTGTAGCTGATTTACTTGGGTACTAATAGCACCCAATTTGTTGTTTAAATCTGATTTTAAATCATTCTCAAATTGCACAAATTGGGCGTTAAAATTATCTCTTTGACTCTTAAAATCTTGTGTTGCTTTAGCATCTAGCTGAGTTAGCTTACTGTTCCAGGCGTTTTCTAGGTTTTGATATTTTGCATTGTAGTCAGCGAGTTTGTCCTTATAAGCTTGCAAGGTATTATTAGTATCGCTTACTAATCTGTCTATTGTGCCCTTATTGTCTGCCTCATATTTATCTAAATCGGCTTTAGTCTTGTTCATGTAGGCTTGCACATGGGTCAACATTAACTCAGCCTTACTCCAATAGTTTTCATTTTCTGTTGGCAGGTCAGCCTGTTTTAGTACCTCGATAAAAAAGTTTGTTGTGGTATCAATCAGTTTGTTGGTATCGTCTTCGATTTCAAACCAAGCAGAGCCTGATTCTTGATAAACGGAAGTGTGCAATTTATAGCTTATCTGTCCTGCTTTGGCATTGATAACCTGAATGTTATCATCCGCCACCATCTTGCCGCCGTTCTTATTTTCGCCGAATGAAATTTTACAGTTGGTCAAATCATAGGCTGAACCTGTTGAGCTTACTAGGTTTGCCTTTAAAATTAAGCCACCTTCTGATTGTCTGATGGTGATTCTGTCTACATCAACTGAGGTAGTATTTTTATCTGTTTGTAATGTTAACAGCGGTATACTCATTTGCTATCGCCTTCTTCCTTGGGTTTATCTGCCACTAATTTTTTAAGCTGTTCATTTTCCGTTTTAAGTGACTCATTTGCTGCACGCAGCTGTGCCATCTGAATAGCCTGATTGCCTATGATAGTTATCAGATTTTCAGCGACTAATTTTTCCAGCATTTATACCGAACCTCCTATGATAGCTGACGATTTAATGTGATTATTAATGTATTCCCCTAGATTGTTGTATTTTGAATTTGACCACATAACGTGCCCACTATTATTATTTGTAATGCCATCTTTTGTAATAGTAATAATGCCATCTACATCAACTTGCACAAAGCTACCTACCCCGTTAACTGTTAAGTCTGGTGTGGTTATACCAGTAGACTCTATCCATAAGTTTTGTCCAATCGAAATACCAAACTGTGTATCATCATTAGAGGGGACACCAATAACAATTTTTGAGGAATTATCTTCTTTGCTAACCTCTAGAGAGCCTTCTATCGTACCTAGAGCGTGAATAGTGTCTACATCTATATGGCTGGCATCTATAACTGGAATAATAGCTTTATCGACAAAAAGTTTACCACCACCATCTGAACTCCACCCCAAGCCAGCGTGAAAGCCACCAGTACTGTCGTACCAACCAATACCCCTGTTGTTGAATACCATTTTGTGGTCAGAAGCCTCTGCAGCAATTTCCACTACATCTTTCCAGGTCTTAGTTCCGTCTAGGCTTCTAGGATAGAGTACGGCATTGTCAGTACCACCTTTGGCTATCCAATCACCAAATTCTTGAACCTCTACTCCCATTTTCTGCATGTGACCTTCAAAGTCATCAAGTTTTTCCTTCTGGTCATGCAAGTCGGTCTTGAGCTTATCGAAGGCTCGCTCTCTGTCCGCACCTTCTGCTTTAAGCCCCTGGTTAATCCTACCTGCAAAATCATTAACCCTGTCTATCCGTGTTGTTGCTTGACTAAATTTTGCATTAGTTGTCGTATTAGCTGTTTTAAGCAGAACGTGGTCATAACTTACGGGTAATGAGCCGATTGTTTTACTTATATATCGATGAGCTAGTGCGTTAAAAGTTGTGCTGGTTACTTGGGCTGTTAGCTGGATGCCAATTTCATCATATTCGACTCCCACCGTGTCATATAGATTAGCCTGGTCTATTTTTCCAACCTCATTTTCAGTCAAAGTACATGAGGGGTCTGGTTGTCCTATACGATTTTGCTTCATGTAAGATTGTGCTAGTGAAGTTAGTTGGTCTATATCTGCCTGAGTAGGTTGCCCTGTTGTATTGTCATTATCGGGGTTCCAATATTGCGATAAGTCAACAGTGGCAAGCTTTTGGTGTTCTTTTCCTATCCAATTCTCCGCGTATATAAAGGTTTGTGGCAATGTGACTAAAATTTCTTGCTGAGGTGCTTCCTCTGTTTCATCATCAGAATCACTGTTACCACTACCCCAATCTGGTGGCACATCATCATCTGCAGAATAATCAATTGAGCTACTTAGTACCCAGCCTGTTTGTCCGTTGTAGGAGACTTGACTCCAGCTTTCCCCATTGACGTCTGCCGTACCTAATACCTTTAATTGAGTACCAACAGGAATAGTTGCTGCAATTGCTTGTCCGCCTGGTCTATCATGCAACTCAATTGAACCATTAGTTTTAATTTCATGGTCAACGTAATCTTTAGGTGTTTGAGGTTTTTTAGCTTTCTTTTTTGACCAATCACAACTACTTACCTTGACCCATCTGTTAGTCGCCAACTTGTAGTATTGAACTCCATCCGCCGTTGCCTGCCCTAAAATATTGTAATAGCCGCCACTAATAGTTAAGGGCTTAGGATTACCATGAGTCGGATATATCGGACTTGTCATTGGTGTACCAGGCTTGGTATATACGGGACTGTTGTCTTTTATCCATACACGCCCAGTAGCTGGTTGATAGGCAATATCGCCTGCTGTATCAAACCTTAGGTGTGGTCCATATACCCAAGAATTTGAGCCAACCTTATACCACTTGTTGCCGTTTTCGTCTATTGCAATTTGAGAATAACTAATTCGTTGCCCAATTTTGTACTTATCTCCTGTCCTGTAATGAGAACTACCTAAAAATGGGGAATAGTAGCAATGCACCACATCAATGCCTACTGTGGCTGTCCCACTAGCAGGGTAACTAATACCCTTACTGTCTTTACCAGCTGTAATATGACCTTGTCCATTACCAGCATTAATTACATAATCTCCTGACTTGTCAAAGGTTATAAAAGCAGCGTCTACCCAAGCATTGTTAGACAACATGTACCAATCATCATTATTCATTGGTGCAGGGTCACTACTGCCATCTAACTTACGCATGATTTTTAGCTTGGCACCATTAGCCACACTGCCGATTGGATTATGACCTGGATAGGGACTATCATATGTGGTTAAGTCTCCTGAACCCAAGTATTGAACAGTCCCTTGCCCATCATAAGGGACACCTGCTTGAGTCATATCTGTAGGCAAAGGCTTTTTCGGGGTAGGTGTATATTTGGCAAAAGGGAAAATTCCCGTATACATTTGAGAAATGTTCTCATCCTTTGAAATTGAGCCTAAATCACGACCATGTTTTATTACTTGATTGGTGTTTTTGCCAGGGTTTTTCAAAAATTTAAACTTGTAATTGTCAAAAATCCACTTTCCTTTATATAGCGACTGCATTGATTGAGTAGGTTCGTCTCCAATTTGGTCAGCACCCATCAAAATGCTTGAAGTATCACTATTCTGGTCAACACTATAGTTAATGTTAGCCAAGTCGGTTATATCAGTGGTAAATTCCACACCATTTATCGCTTCAAGTCCTGGCATTGCATTTTGTAATTCCTTGAAACATTGACTTGCTGACAAATTAGGTAAGCTTATATCTTTTGTAATGACACGGTTTGTGAAATCGCTGGCTATATGAACTGCTTGAACCGTTATTTCATCAAGTGTCTTCGATACTTCTTGAATCCTAAACTTCTGCCTTAATAAATTGGGGCTGGCATCAACCATGATTATCCTGCCTGATTTTAATTCTTTGGCAAGCTTGCCATCTGCCTTATAGGTAAGGCTTAATGTGGGTATGGTGTTAACAGTCTGCACTACCTGACAAGATAGACAGTCAACTAAAGCACCTATACCATTAGTCTTGTCGTTATCTGTAGCATTTTCAAAGAGTATCGGATAACGTAAATAATTTGTCATGCTAAGCGCCTCCAGTTCGGTTTATACTCAATTAATCCTATATGCTCGCCAGTTATTTGAATTACATTCTCGCCAGGTACTAATATCGGGGCGTCATTATTGTAGAACTGCACTGAACTACTAAGACTGACTGGATTATCTAGCGACTTATAGGCTTGGCAATTCTCTCCATCTATGTATATCTCGCTCTCAATATTACTCATAGAGCATGTGTTTCCGTTAACAGTTATCGCCCAATTACCGCTTGACTGACCGTCTGTTTTAAGATGCCAATCGGGGAAGGCAGGTATGTTTGTTTGGTTGTATATCGTGGTTTGCATAATCTGGCTTCCAACATCTATATTGCCAACTTGTTGCCAATGGATTGAGTCTGTCCTTGTCATGAGCGGTTTACAATCAAATGTGATTGTGCCAGTAAGCTCTTCCTCTGCATGAGTCTCGATTAGTGGTGTTAAAACTGGTGGTGTAGTCACAATCGCTTCCCACAACCATTCTGGATTATCGCTGAATTTGAGGTAATCATAATCATAGCCGATTAGCCAATCGTTAATTGCTCTTTGTAATTGGTACAAATCAACATACTGCCTAGGTTTAAAGACAGTAACATTAGCTGAAAGAGTAACATTTTTAAAGGATTGATAACTCTGAATCAAGTCCCCATTCCTGCCGTTTATATGAGTCATGGCTATATCTAATTGCGGTGTAGGCATAGTTAGGGGGTATTCCACATAAATTCCATAATCGGCTGAACTATGGTCATGATATATAAGCTGTCCCTTCTGACTAGAACGCATAATTATTCCTCCTTCCTACTGATTTACGAACTTGATATTTCTCTAACTGTTTAGCTAAAGTTTTACCGTCCAATTGTACTTTTGTATCAACGCTAACGGGGTTATTACTTAGCGTCTGAATTAACATGGTTATCTGGTCAAGCTTATCGCTGTCAACAATGGAACCTAGTAATGTGACAATCGTTAATAACAATTGATTTGTCTCATCAACCTTTTTGTTGTCATTAGTATTGTCATTACCCTTTACAATTTTGGTTGTTTGGTTTAATAAATCCACGGCACGGTTATGTTTCAAAGGGTCTAATGGTATTATCATTTCTGGTTTATTGTTTTCGGAAATATGGGCTAGTTTTTCAGTTAAGGATAATCCGCCATTAGCATATGCTCCACCTGCAACACGTGCAAAAGCAGCACTATTACTCCCGTACACATGCTTCATATAATTGATAGCTGCATAAAGGTTGTCATATCCGTTATATATATTGGCGCTAGAGTTTTGCTTATATTTGTCAAAAGTAGGAGGTATAACTTGTGCTAGTCCCTTAGATGGAATACCTGCTTTAGCGTTTGAGTCCCAATTATTAATTGCCTTAGGGTTCCCATTGGATTCACGGGCGATTACTCTCAGCCATGATTGAACTTGAAATGGTGTAGCACTAAACCCATTAGCCTTTAATGCCTTAATAACTGTGTCTTTCCAACGAGCTACTCCGTCTCCAGCGGGGTCTGCCATGTGTTCACCAAACATGGAACCAAGTTTTTCAATGAATTTGAAAAAGCCATTGCCAACTTCATTTTTGACAAAGTTTTGTAATCCGTTAGTTGCCTTCGCATCTGTATCAGTTGATTGATTTAGCCCTTTAACTCGCCCAAACTTAGGAGAGCCTTTACCAACAACACTATCAAGTGTGTTCATATGGATTCCTTGTGAAGGCGATTGAGCAGAAAAGTACTTATTTCCACCTGCATATACACCAACATGCTCGCTTCCACCGTCACCCCAGAAAACTAAATCGCCTGACTTGGCTTCTGATTTAGATATATGTGTTGTTTGGGCATATTGTGCACCTGAGAAGTGCGGGTAACTAATACCAAAAGCCTTTTTGAGTGCGTACATTACCAGTCCTGAACAGTCAAAACTGTCGGCACCAGTTGCACCCCATACATATGGTTTGCCTTCTCCGTATTTTTCAACGGCTTTTAGTAAGGCTGAACTAGTACCACCACCGTCTAGGTTACTGGAAGCCATACCCCATAAGGCTGTCCACCAGTTTTTTACATTGGCTAAAACTTTGTTGAAAGCACCCTTACCAATAGTAGCCATAGCACCAGCCACACCTTTTGGATTTGTCCATGAAAACAGTGACTCAATGTACTTGATAGGGTGTGAGACAATCTTGGTTGCTAAGTCGTAATACTTTTTGAGGTTACCAGCGGTTTGTTTGACCCAATTGACTGCACCATTGAAAGCAGAGCCAACATTATTAGCAATACTGCCGAAAATGTTGCCAATTGTGCCACCTGCAAAGTGGTAATTACCCATCATGCCCATTAATAGCGCTGTATCACGGGCGTTAATAACATTGTCACCAGGCATAAGCAAGGCTTGAGTGTTACGCCCTTGAATAATGCCAGCTGAACCGTCAGCGTGAATAAGCATTTCTTTATTTTGGGTTTGTGGGGAGTCATTACCGTCATTAAGTGTTGCCATAATTGGTTTAGTTATTGGGCTTGAAAGGTTCTTGAAAATATCAGTAGTACCTTTAGCCAATTTGACGTGTCCTAATAAATTGATAGTCTTGTCTTTACCGCCAAAGGCATGGATTACTGAGTTAACGGCTTTTATACCACCGTTCACAATATCAATTAGCCCATTCATTCCGTCCTGAGCAAGCTTTTTAATCGTCTTCCACGCATTACTAAAGAAACTTGAAACTGCATTCCACAAATTAGTCCAAGCTGACTTAAAGCCTTTGCTAAATGTTGATAAACCTGAGTTAATGCCTTTTGTCCAGCTAGTCCAAGTGTCACTAATTTTGCTGAAAATACCCTTGAAGAATTTGTTAATTCCATTCCAGAAGTTATTCCAAGCATCCTTAAAGCTTTTACAAAAGCTATTGAAGCCTTTTTTTATAGATTTCCACGCATTACTTATGTGGCTTACAACGGAATTGAAGAATTTCTTTACATTTTTAGGTATCGATTTGAACCAGTTAATGACATTAGTAATTGTCTTCTTAATTGGCTTTAAATTCTTGATTATTAAAACGACAGCTGCACCAATTGGACCACCAAGTAAAACTGTCAAACCAGCCCAGTGTTTTTTTACCCAATTAATAATTCCGCTAAATGTGCTAGACACAGTTTTCCCAAACTTACCCAGTTGCTTGCCAATAGCGCCAAACATTTTACCAGCAGATTTAGCTAGTCCGTTGACAAATTCTCTAAAAGGTTTGCACTTTGCATAAAGCAAGGTAACTCCTGCGACAACCGCGGTAATACCCAATATCCATGGATTCATGTTTGATACAAGGTTCATAGCTTTTTGTACAATTGTCAGACTTTTAATTGCTGTGGTTATGGTTTGGAATCCTCTAACTGTAGCTGCAATACCTTGGATTAGCTTTGCACCAGCGATTGCACCTATTAGGGTGGTACCAAAAATCTTTACTGCCGTGGTGTGCTTAGCAATAAACTCAATTGTACTTACTATCCCTTTACCAGCATTAGTAGCTAAAGCTGTTGCTATACTCTGTATGTGTTTACCAGTGGCATTAAGCTGCCCATTCTTGCCAGTGATAGCATCAAGACCCTTTGAAAGCCCGTCTAATGCACTAGTAGCAATCGGTTTCATAACTGCCGATTGAAAATTAGTCCATGTTCCTTGTGCTTTGGCAAGCTTACCTTCTGCGGTTTCGCCATATTTAGACCAAGCTTCTCCTGACTCACTAGCGGCTTTTACCATCAATGCTTTCAGTTTGTCGCCAGAAATTTTGCCGTCTTTTAGGGCTTGAGTAAAGGCTGACTTAGTCATACCTGAGGCTCGTTGAATGGCATCCTTTAAACCTGGCAAGTCCTTGAAACTCATATTGAACTTGGATAGGTTTACTTTGGCACTCGAAAATAGTCTAGTTAGCTTCCCACTAGCTCCTATAATCTGCTGTGTAGTAGCACCACCAGCTTTACCGAAAGCAAAAATTTCATTAGTTAATGCTTGA
>NZ_REHK01000013.1:0-3213 GCF_003692905.1 Lactobacillus sp. ESL0225
AAGCACGGCAACGTCCTACCCTCGCAGGCAGTCTCCCACCAACTACTCTCGGCGTTAAGAAGCTTAACTTCTGTGTTCGGCATGGTTACAGGTGTTTCCTTCTTGCTCTTGCCACCGTACTTCTTTTTGAGCTTTTACACTCAAAACTAAATATTATCCTTCGAAAAAACCGTTCCGCTCTCTCCTTTGACTGCCTTCGCTTTTGGTCAAGTCCTCGACTGATTAGTACTAGTCCGCTCCAAACCTCACGGCTCTTCCACTCCTAGCCTATCTACCTCATCGTCTCTGAGGTGTCTTACTACTTTCGTATGGGAAATCTCATCTTGAGGGGGGCTTCGCACTTAGATGCTTTCAGCGCTTATCCCTGCCATACTTAGCTACCCAGCTATGCCTTTGGCAAGACAACTGGTACACCAGCGGTATGTCCATCCCGGTCCTCTCGTACTAAGGACAGCTCCTCTCAAATTTCCTACGCCCACGACGGATAGGGACCGAACTGTCTCACGACGTTCTGAACCCAGCTCGCGTGCCGCTTTAATGGGCGAACAGCCCAACCCTTGGGACCTACTTCAGCCCCAGGATGCGACGAGCCGACATCGAGGTGCCAAACCTCCCCGTCGATGTGAACTCTTGGGGGAGATAAGCCTGTTATCCCCAGGGTAGCTTTTATCCGTTGAGTGATGGCCCTTCCATGCGGTACCACCAGATCACTAAGCCCGACTTTCGTCCCTGCTCGAGTTGTCGCTCTCGCAGTCAAGCTCCCTTATACCTTTACACTCTGTGAATGATTTCCAACCATTCTGAGGGAACCTTTGGGCGCCTCCGTTACTCTTTAGGAGGCGACCGCCCCAGTCAAACTGCCCATCTGACACTGTCCCATGCCTCGCTTAGAGGCGCTGGTTAGAGCAACCATCAAACAAGGGTAGTATCCCAACATTGCCTCTGATAATACTAGCGTACTATCTTCTCCGGCTCCTACCTATCCTGTACATGCTTAACAGTTGCCCAATATCAAATTGCAGTGAAGCTCCATGGGGTCTTTCCGTCCTGTCGCGGGTAACCCGCATCTTCACGGGTATTATAATTTCACCGAGTCTCTCGTTGAGACAGTGCCCAAATCATTACACCTTTCGTGCAGGTCGGAACTTACCCGACAAGGAATTTCGCTACCTTAGGACCGTTATAGTTACGGCCGCCGTTTACTGGGGCTTCAGTTCGCTGCTTCGCTTACGCTAACAGCTCTCCTTAACCTTCCAGCACCGGGCAGGTGTCAGCCCCTATACGTCGTCTTACGACTTTGCAGAGACCTGTGTTTTTGATAAACAGTTGTTTGGGCCTATTCACTGCGGCTGGCTTTTACACCAGCACCCCTTCTCCCGAAGTTACGGGGCTATTTTGCCGAGTTCCTTAACGAGAGTTCTCTCGCTCACCTTAGTGTTCTCCACTCGACTACCTGTGTCGGTTTGCGGTACGGGTACGTTAGCTCTCACTAGAAGCTTTTCTTGGCAGTGTGACTCTTGAACCTTCGCTACTTTTATTTCGCTCCTCATCACGACTTGTGCTTCTTAACAGTAAGCATTTGACTCACCATTACACTTGTCGCTTAAACATGGCTTTCCAGCTCCATGCGTCCTTTGCCTCCTGCGTCCCTCCTTCGCTATTAACGATCTAACGCAGTACAGGAATTTCTACCTGTTGTCCATCGACTACGCCTTTCGGCCTCGCCTTAGGTCCCGACTTACCCTGGGCGGACGAGCCTGCCCCAGGAAACCTTAGTCTTTCGGCGGATAGGATTCTCACCTATCTTTCGCTACTCATACCGGCATTCTCACTTCTAAACGCTCCACTTATCCTCTCGATTAAGCTTCACCGCATTTAGAACGCTCTCCTACCACGCATTATTGCTAATGCATCCACAGTTTCGGTACTATGCTTAGCCCCGGTAAATTTTCGGCGCAGCGTCACTCGACTAGTGAGCTATTACGCACTCTTTTAATGATGGCTGCTTCTGAGCCAACATCCTAGTTGTCTACGCAACTCCACATCCTTTTCCACTTAGCATAGATTTTGGGACCTTAACTGGTGATCTGGGCTGTTTCCCTTTCGACTACGGATCTTATCACTCGCAGTCTGACTCCAGTGCTTTGATACATGGAATTCGCAGTTTATCTGAATTCAGTAACCCCTGACGGGCCCCTCATCCAAACAGAGCTCTACCTCCATTATCATCCTCGCACCAGGCTAGCCCTAAAGCTATTTCGGAGAGAACCAGCTATCTCCAAGTTCGTTTGGAATTTCACCGCTACCCACAACTCATCCCCGCAATTTTTAACTTACGTGGGTTCGGTCCTCCAGTGTGTTTTACCACACCTTCAACCTGGTCATGGGTAGGTCACTTGGTTTCGGGTCTACATCAAATAACTCTCTCGCCCTCTTCAGACTCGCTTTCGCTACGGCTCCGTCCTTTTATGACTTAACCTCGCTATTTAACGTAACTCGCCGGTTCATTCTACAAAAGGCACGCCATCACCCTTTAATGGGCTCTGACTACTTGTAAGCACACGGTTTCAGGTTCTCTTTCACTCCCCTTCCGGGGTTCTTTTCACCTTTCCCTCACGGTACTGGTTCACTATCGGTCACAATCTAGTATTTAGCCTTGCGAGATGGTCCTCGCTGCTTCAATCGGAATTCCTCGTGTTCCGACCTACTCAGGATTCTGCTCGGCGTACTCTTGATTTCGCTTACGGGGCTCTCACCCTCTCTGGCTTACCTTCCCAGATAATTCTGCTATCGCCTGTACTTACCTTCTTGCAGTCCTACAACCCCAAACAATAAATTGCTTGGTTTGGGCTCTTTCCGTTTCGCTCGCCGCTACTTGGGAAATCGATCTTTCTTTCTCTTCCTGCAGCTACTTAGATGTTTCAGTTCACTGCGTCTTGCCCTAGTTACCTATTTATTCAATAACTAGTAATGTATCTCTACATTGGGTTCCCCCATTCGGATATCTCCGGATCTCTGCTTACTTACAGCTCCCCGAAGCCTTTCGTGGTTCGTCACGTCCTTCTTCGCCTTATTGTGCCTAGGCATTCACCGTGCGCCCTTTTTTACTTGACCTTACTCAAGATACTCTCTCGGTCGCTCTTGCAATCTGTTCTCTTTTGATTGTTTCTCGGTTTTTTCTTGGATTATATTCAGTTTTCAATGTACTAACTC